>JAIRTL010000012.1 GCA_031254915.1 Planctomycetota bacterium | reverse complement strand
ATCACCGAGGACGAAAAGCGCTACAACCGCGGCGACGAAATCAAACTCGTCTTCCGCGAGGCAAAGACCCACATCTTCGACAGGATCACCGGCGGGAAAATCAAAGGCAAGGAATAGCGGTGCGACAGGCTTTTTTCATAGTCATGAAAAGGAGAGAACACAATGGCTGACCTTCCAAAGAAAATGAAGGCGCTCGTCGCCACCAAGCCCGGCGACTACAAGATCATGGAAGTCGACGTCCCGCGCGCCGGCGACGACGACATTATCATCAAGATCGAGGCCTGCGGCATTTGCGCCGGCGACGCAAAAGCCTATCACGGCGCCGAACGCTTCTGGGGCGGCCCCAACCAGCCCGCCTACATGAAGCCGCCCGTCATTCCCGGCCACGAGTTCATCGGCCACGTCGTCGAACTCGGCAAGAACGTCAAGGGCTTCGCCATCGGCGACCGCGTCGCCTCCGACCAGATCGTTCCTTGCTGGGATTGCCGCTTCTGCAAGACCGGCCACTACTGGATGTGCCAGAAGCACGACATCTACGGCTTCCAGAACAACGTCAACGGCGGCTTCGCCGAATACTGCCGCCTGCCGAAGGGTTCCCTGAATTGGCAGGTTCCGAAGGACATCCCGATGGAATCGGCGATCCTCATCGAACCCTACTCCTGCGCCAAGCACGCCGTCGATCGCGCCCAGGTCACGCCCACGGACGTCGTCGTCCAGGCCGGCGTCGGTTGCCTCGGCCTCGGCATGGTCGGGTACCTGCGCATGCACAATCCCGGCAAGCTCGTCGTCCTCGACATGAAGGACGACCGCCTCGAGCTCGCCAGGGAATTCGGCGCCGACATCGTCATCAACCCCTCGAAGGAAGACGCGGTGAAGAAGGTCCTCGATCTCACCGACGGCTACGGCTGCGACATCTACATCGAGGCGACCGGCCATCCGGCGGCGGTGAAGCAGGGCATGGACATGATCCGCAAGCTCGGCCGTTTCGTCGAATTCAGCGTCTTCGGCGCGGAAACGACCATCGACTGGTCGATCATCGGCGACGTGAAGGAGCTCGATCTCCTCGGCGCGCACCTGTCGCCGTACTGCTTCCCGCCGGTGATCGAATGGATCGCCGACGGCAAGCTGCCCACCAAGGGCGTCGTCTCCCACGTCTTCAAGCTCGACGACTGGGAAAAAGCGTTCGATCTCGCGTCGTCGGGCGAGGGCGCGCGCCGCGTCGTCATCGTTCCCAACTGAAAAACGGCGAGTCGGTCCGCCCCGCGGCGCGAAACGCCGGGAGCGGACCGGTCTAAACCATCGTCAAGGCAGACTGGAGGGGAAAGTCCCTGGAAAGGAGGTGCGAGGGCAGAGACGAGGTGAGGGGTTCCATATCCGTTTGGACTTTTTTGTGGAGGGTTGTTGAATGCGGAAAACGATTATCGCGCTGTTGGCGCTGTGCGCCTTCTGCGCCGCCGCCGTCGCCGGCGACTTCGACTGGAAGCAGCAGAGCGGCAAGACCATCAACGTGCTTCTCAACCAGCATCCCTATGCCGAGGGCATCATCACCAAGCTGCCCGAGTTCGAAGCCGCAACCGGCATCAAGGTCAATTACTCCATCATCCCCGAGGAAAACTTCTTCGACAAACTCACTACCTCCCTTTCCAGCCGCTCCGGCGACCCGGACGTCTACATGACCGGCGCCTACCAGGTCTGGGAATATGCGCCTCCGGGGTACATGGTCGATCTCTCGACCTACATCAACGATCCCAAAAAGACTGCCCCCGACTACAACTTCGGCGATTTTTACGACGGCATCGTCGGCGCGCTGCGCTGGGACCTCGTTCCCGGCCACAAGGTCGGCGTCGGTCCGCAGTGGGCCCTTCCGCTCGGGTTTGAAACGAACTGCCTCTCCTACAACAAGGAGATTCTCGACGCGCACGGCATCGCCGCCCCGAATACCATGGACGAGCTTCTCGACGCCGCCACCAAGCTCAACAAGTTCGAGGGCGAAGGCACCTACGGCATCGCCCTCCGCGGCACCCGCAACTGGGCGACCATCCACCCCGGCTACATGACCACCTACACCAACTGGGGCGCCGTCGACCTTGCGATCGAGAACGGCGTTCTCGTCTCCAAGGTCAACTCCCCCGAAGCGGTCGCCATGACCGAAGCTTGGGTCAAGCTCATCAAGGCCGGCGGCTCGCCGACCTGGGCGTCCTACACCTGGTATCAGGCCGGTGCCGACCTCGGCGCCCGCAAGGCCGCGATCCTCTTCGACGCCGACATTCAGGGCCATTTCCAGAACGTGCCCGGCGCATCCTCCCAATCCGGGAAGCTCGCCTCCGCGCCGCCACCCCTTCCGGCCGGCAAGACCAAGATCAACGCCAACCTCTGGGTTTGGTCGATCGCCATGAACGCCGATTCGAAGGTCAAGGACGCCGCATGGCTGTTCATGCAATACTTCACCTCCCGTCCGTATCAACTCTGGTCGGTCACCGACTGGAAGGCCGTTGATCCGCCGCGCAAGTCCGTGTTCGAAGATCCCAAGTTCCAGGCCGAAATCGGCAAGTTCCACGGCTTCCTCGACATGTTCGAGAAGACGGTACCCGGCACCACCATCTGCTTCACGCCGAACCCCTACTTCTTCGAACTCACCACCGAGTGGGCCGCCACCCTGCAGGACCTGGTCGCCGGCAATTATCCCAGCACCCAGGCCGCCATGGACTCCCTCAAGGCCAAGATGGACCGCGCCCTCGAGGATATCGAGATCGATTAATCCGCGGATGCGATCCATCACATGGCGTACAACGGCGCGCGGGAGAGGCTTCGGCCTCTCCCGTTTTTTTGCCAAGCGCGGGAAAAGGGACGATGGTATCATGGTGGACAGAATATGACGTCCGGGCCAACGGAGGCGGAAGAGGGAAGCGGAGAAAACCGTGTCGCAGTGGTCGCCCTGGAAACGCAAGATCGCGGTCACCGGCCTTTCAGGCGCGGGCAAGACCGTCTTTCTCCTTTCCCTTCTCCAGCATATCGAGCTGTTCCGTCCGGACCGGCTGCGCATTTCGCCCCCGGGCGCCGAGCTTCGCGGGTTCAAGGAGCTGCCGCCGTCTGGCGGTGGCGCGTCCTTTCCCCGGAAGGCGCTCCGCGCCCGCCTCATGGAGGAAAACGCCCCCATGTGGCCGGAAAAGACGCGGGACGTCCACCACTATTCCTGTTCCTTCCGGTACACGGGGTGGACGGTATGGGAAAAACTGAAGCGTTCGCTCATCCGCATCGGCGGTCTTCTCACTCTGCCCGGAATCGGCCTGAGCGAGACGGTCGACCTCGACTTTCTCGACTTCCCCGGCGAGCGCCTCGCCGACGTCGACATCGCAAGATATGGCGATTACGCGTCCTGGGCCGACCAAATCCTTGAACACTGGACCAGCTACTCCCGCACGCGCGAGCGGCTCGCCGGCTACCTCGACCTGGTCGCCCGCGACGGCGCGGACGAAGAAGCCATTCTCGATGCGTACAAAAACGCCCTCACCGGCATGCTTCTCGACAAGAACCAGATCATAACCCCCTCGACCTTCTCCCTCGGGGTGGAGGATGGGGGAGTGTTCGGGAAGCCGGACGTGCTCGATCGCGGTCGCCGCCGGCTCGCCGGCCTGGCCGGGGAGGAATTCTCGCCGTTGCCGCGCGAGTGCCGCGGGGCGCGCCCGGACTTGGCGGACGCTTTCGCGCAACGCTACCGGCATTACCGGGAACAAGTCGTCCTGCCGCTGTTCGATTCCTTCTCCGAATGCGACCGAATCATCCTCCTGCTCGACATCCCCGGCATCCTTTCCGGCGGCGTCGGCCGCCTCAACGACGCCGGCGACCTTATCGACAACCTCGCGTCCGTGCTCCGGCCCTCGAAATGGCATAATTTCTTCTCGGGCGTGGAAAATATAGCCTTCGTCGCCGCCAAGTGCGACCTTGTCCACAACCTGGACCACGACAACCTCATGTCGCTTCTCGAGGACATAATGCGGCCGGCGCGGAACCGGTTGCCGGACATCGGCTTCACGCCGGTGATCGTCTCGGCGTGGGTGAGCTCGCGCTCCCTCGCGTCCGGCGACGGCAGACGCATCCTTGAAGGCGTCCCCCTTCGCGGCAATCCGGAAATGGCCGCCAGAACCTTCGTCGTTCCGGAACTTCCGTCCGAATGGCCCGCCGACTGGGCGGCGGAGGATCCGGCGTACAGTTATCCACGCCTGGCGCCGGGACGCCTCGCCAACCGGTGGCAGGCGCCGGCCCATTTCGGCATGGAAAAGATATTGGATTTCATATTGTCCGCCCGTCCCGGTACGGACTGACCATGAAGGCGAAAGCACGGCGCCCGGGAACGCGCGCCAAGGGGATGGCGATGCGGACGGAGCAAAAAAAACCGGGAACCAAAAGGGCGTCGAAAGGAAATTTTCAACCGGAAACGGTGCGCAGTGGCGCGGACGCGCCGGGGATGAGAATGACTGACGAGCAACCGAGTATGAATCACCTCCCGCCCGGCGAGCCTGACGCCATGCCGGCCTATATCGACGTGCCCGGGCCGGAAGACCGCCCGGCGACGCAACGCGCCTCCGCGCCGACAATCGCGGCGGCCCGCGACGAGCCCGGATCCGCGCGGGAGGACGCAAGCCTTCATCGCGAGAACGAATGCGTCGGCAACACGCCGGACATCGAGCCGACGTTGGCGGACGGGAATTTCACCGCCATGCCCGAACCGTCCCCCCCGTTCATGGAGGACGAGGACGCTTCGCCGATCCGGCCCGGGTGGTTCCGGCGCGGATACCCCGCGTTCGCGCTTCTTCTTGGCGCGCTGTTTCCGCTTTTCGTCCTCGGGCAAGCGTTGTCGGCGATCGCGTTGGCGTCGCCGCTTCCGGGTTGGGCGAAGTATGTCTTCTATCCCGCGATGGCTGTTTGCGGGGTTGTGGCGCTTGGCGTCTGCCTGGCGTTTGTCCGCTCGTGGTTCAGACTGCGCGCCGTCCGCCAAGTGAATCTGGACGCGCTCGACCGGCTGCGCGCCCTCGCCGAATCGCGGCGGCTCGGCCTCCGGCGCTGCCGCGAGGCGCGCGAGCGGCTGACCCGCTACCTCGCCGACTATCCGCTCGACCGGCAAGGGGCGGGCGGCTTCGACGCGGACGCGATCCGCGAACTGCGGAGCGCCCGCGAGCATCTTGTTTCGCTTTCGGGAGACAGCCGCGCGTGGCTCCGCGCCTATGCGGACCAGTTCCAGCGCCGCCTCGACGAACAGGCGGGAAAGATCGTCAGGGCGCATGCGCTCAGGGCGGGGGTGTGCGCGATGGCGTCGCCGGTGCCGCTCCTCGACGCGCTTCTTGTCCTCGGCGTCGCGGTCCGCATGCTGTCGTCGCTCTGTCGCGTATACAATCTGCGCCTCGACGCGACCGCGCTGCCGCTTCTTCTCGTCAGGGTGATCAAGGTCGCGTTCCTCGCCGGCATCGGCCAGGAGGCGATTCATTTCGGCATCGACAGGGCCGGCGACGTGCTGCGTCTGCTGTCGGAGGAGGAGTCGGCAGAACTCGCCGCCGAGGCGGCGGGGGAGGGGATCCTCGGCGCGGCAGGGGCGTCGGTGGCGCGCTTCGCCGGCGCCAAACTCGCGGAAGGCGCGGTCAACGGCCTCTTCATGCGGCGGCTTGGCCGCACCGCCATCCGTCTCCTCAAACCGGTCCATATGGACGGGGGTTGACACCGGCCGCACAGGCTGTAGAATTCACGGCATCTTATCGGCCGTCAGCCGTCGGATTGGAGAGGGTATGTCGCGATCGTTTCGCCGCGCGCCGTTTTGGGCGCTTGGTCTTGTCGTGTTTCTGGCAGCCGCTGGCTGCGGCAATCCCATCAAGCGGGAGCCGTCGAACGTTTTCCCCGGCACCCCGGCGTACGACAAGCGGGTGTCGAGCTTCAAGATCACGCCCGATCAGGCCTTCCGCATCGCCTACGAGGCGGGGCAGACCGATCGCCAGTTGCACTACGTCTCCAAACGTCCCACCGCAGTCGCCAAGCGCTGGTATGTGTTCAGCATTCCGCAGGCCTCCGGCGCGCAGCTCCAGGGCTATCACGTCAACGGCGATACCGGGGACGTCAAATTCCACCGGGAAAAAGGGCATTTGCCTCCCAATCGATAACGCATTTTTTAGATGTTCACGAAGATTCCACAATGCGCAAAGGTATGCGCTATCGGAAAGCATGAGCATTCCCAACGCCTTTTCGGGCATAACCGCCCCCGCCAAACCGCGAGGATGACACAGGCCCGCTATTCGCGAAAACGCCGCGGCGCATTTTCCGGCGTTCCGCCGAACCGGACGCTTCTACGCAAGACGCCCTGTGCGGCGCGGTTCACGGCGGCAATTCCAATCGCTCTCAATGAACGGGGATGATGAATGACCTACCGGGTTGAACGGGACAGCATGGGCGAGGTCGAGGTTCCGGAGACGGCGCTCTACGGCGCGCAGACCAGGCGCGCCGAACTGAATTTCCCCGTCAGCGGCTGGCGAATGCCCAAAGCGTTCCTTCTCGCCCTTGCGCGGATCAAGCGCGCCGCCGCCGTCGTCAACCGCGATCTGGGGCTGCTCGATCCCGCCGTCGCCGGCTGGATAGTCCAGGCGGCGGACGAAGTGCTCGCCAGCCGGCACGACGGCCAATTCCCTCTCGACGTCTTCCAAACCGGCTCCGCGACCTCGACCAACATGAACATGAACGAGGTGCTTTCCAACCGCGCGATTCAGCTCGCCGGCGGGAAAATCGGCTCCCGGGATCCGGTGCATCCGAACGACCACGTCAATCTCGGCCAGTCGTCGAACGATCTTACCCCGACGGCCGCGCATATCGCCGCGTCCCTCGAGGTTGCGGGCGACCTGTTGCCGGCGCTGGAAAAGCTCCGCCTCGCCCTGCACCAAAAATCCCTGGCGACGGACAATGTCGTCAAGATCGGCCGCACCCACCTCCAGGATGCGGTCCCGATCCGTCTGGGCCAGGCGTTTCGCGGCTACGCCGGGCTGGTCGAGGAATTCATCCGGCAGGCGGAACCGGCGCGGGACAGGCTGTTGCCGCTCGCGCTCGGCGGGACGGCGGCGGGAACCGGCCTGAACGCACACCCGGAATTCGCCGGTCGGGTCATCGACCTCGTCGCCCGCGAAACGGGAACGCCGTTCCGCGAGTCCGGCAACCACTTCGCCGCCCAATCCGCCATGGTCGCCTTCGCCGCCCTCGCGTCGGCGCTGAAAACCGGCGCGCTCGGCCTGGTGAAAATCGCCAACGACGTCCGCTTTCTCGCCTCCGGTCCGCGCGCCGGCCTGGGAGAGATCGTCCTGCCGCCCCTTCAGCCCGGAAGCAGCATCATGCCGGGGAAAGTCAACCCGGTGATGTGCGAGACGCTTATGCAGGCTTCGGCGCTCGCCGTCGCCGCCGACGCTGGCGTGTCCTTCGCCGCCGCGACATTGTCGAATTTCGAACTCGCCGCCGCCTGGCCGTACGCGGTCTGGCAAACCCTCGACACGGTAAAGACCCTCGCCGCCGCCATCCGCCTGTTCACGGAGCGGGCGGTCGCGGGGATCGAACCCGATGCCGGGCGCTGCCGCGAACTCTCCGACGCATCCCTTTCGCTCGCGACCGGCCTGGCACCGAGGATCGGATACGATCTCGCCGCCGCCGTCGCCAAGCGGGCGGCTGAAACGGGCGGGACGGTTATGGAGGCGGCGCTGGAACTGTCCGGCCTGCCCGCACCGGAACTCGAGGTCCTTCTCGATCCGGCGGCCATGACCGGGGCGGCGACTGAGGGAAATCGCGCCGCCAACATCGCCGAGGAATTCGTTCCGTGAACGCCGTGAACACGCTCCCATCCCGTGAGGAAGACGCATGGACAGCACCCGCCGCCGCGTTTTGATCGTCACCATCGGCAGTTTTCTCGCCTTTTTTCTTTTCGGCGTTCTCGAGGCGGTCAAAGGCCCCACCCTTCCCGCCCTGATCGGCGAAATGGGCTATTCCTATTCCGCCGGCGGGGCGATCGTCACCTCGGCCTACTTCGGTTTTCTCGTCGCCTGCCTGGTCACGGGCTATCTCTCCGACCGAATCGGGAAGAAATGGGTGCTTGTCATCGCCGCCGCGAGCTATCTTCTCGGCGTCTCCGGTTATTCGAGCGTCCACGGCTACGCCCTTTTCATCCTTTTCTTCTTTTTCGTCGGCTTCGCCGGCGGCGCGGTTGAACTGGGCTGCAATTACATCATCATCGACGTGCAAAAAAAGCCCGGAATGTACCTGAACCTGCTCGCCTTCTGCTACGGCCTCGGCGCCATGCTGGCGCCTCTGTACGCCAGAAGCGTGATGCGGGGAGAGGGCGGCTGGCGCGGCGTATACTGGAATACGCTGCCGGCGGTTCTGCTCATGCTGGCGCTGTTCCTCGCCGTCCGCTACCCCGTCCTCGCGGGAACGGGAGGCGGCGGGCGCTTCGACTTCCGGGCGCTGGCGAAGGTCGCCTTCACCCGAAGGATGTTCTGGGTGTATGTCATCGTCTTCGCCTATGTCGCCGCCGAGATCGGCATGGCGACGTGGCTCGTCGAGTATCTCGAAAAGCGCCGGAGCGTTTCCCCGCAGTCAAGCGCCGCCGCGCTGTCCGTCTTTTTCGGCGGCATCATGGCGGGGCGCTTCGTCGGTTCCTTCCTCGTCGACCGCATCGGCGAATTGCGGATCATGGCCGCCTGCTCGCTATTGGCCTGCGCCTGCATCGTCGTCGGCCTGGCGGGCCCGGCGCGGCTGACGCTTCTTCTCCCCCTGACCGGCCTTTTCTTCTCCATCATCCTGCCGACCTGCATCGCCTACGTCTCCAGGCTGCACAAGGGCAATCTCGGCCCGCTTCTCGGCTTTCTTCTTTCCTTCATCGGCGTCGGCGGCATGGCCGGACCCTGGCTGATAGGACTTCTGAACGACGCCGCCGGCATCGGCCTCGGTTTGGGGGCGTCGGCGTTTTTCTGTCTTCTGATCGCGCTGGCATTGGGTATACTTGGGAGTCGCGAAAACTGATGGACGGCGAAATCGGAGCGTGACCGGGACAGGTTTTCCGACAGGTAAAGCGTATACGCTGCGAATTGCCGCGATTATTGCCGCCGCGTTGCCGCCATGAAATGCGGAAGCCGCCAAGCGTGGCCATCATGCGCATGACATGAAAAAACAGCGCAACGGATGGTTTCAACCGGAAAGGGCATATGGATTTTCGTTGTGAACCGGGGAAAGGCGGTCCGGGCTCGGCGTTGATTCTCCTCGAGGGTCAACTCGACGCCGGCACCGCCATCAGCTTCGAGGCGGTGGCGGCGGACTGCCTTGCCGATCCATCCGTCAAAAAGGTCATCCTCGACATGACCGGGCTGACCTTCATCTCCAGTTCCGGCCTCAGAGTCATCATGTTCGTCGTCAAGAAGCTCATGCCGCGCGGCGGCAAGCTCTACCTGGCGGGAGCGTCGAGCCAGGTCGTCAATCTGCTGAAAATGTCCGGCATGACCCGCCTGGTCGAATTCCGCGACACCGCCGCCGCCTGCTGAACACGCTATGCCGATTCCGGATGCAATGCTCCGACGTTTTCCTGGGGAGGAAGCCTTTCCGTATGCTGTTGGCGCCTTGAAATTGTGCCCCGGACTGTGCCCGGCAAGCAATGCGCTCGGGAAACGAATGTGGAATGGGGCTGTCCCCCCAACCCCTGATTTTCACAATTTCGAACTGCGCACAGCATAGAAAGGTTCTCCTCCGGGAACATGTCGAAGAACCTCAACAGGAATCGGTCCTCCTATGTGGCGTCCGTCCCGCTTGGGAGGGGCCACGGTTTACGGCGGTGGAAGCCGATCTGCACCAGCGTGAACATGACGATGAGCACGCCGGCGAGGAGGTAGGGGAGGCTGGTTCCAAGGAGGTCGGAGATCGCGCCGCCGCTGAGAAGCGCGGCGATGTTGGCGATCGCGAACATTCCTTCGTTCACCGAAATGTTGAAGCCGGCCCGCGTCGGGTGGACGAGGGCGTGGAAGACGGTGTAAAAGTAGAACGACCCCGAGTAGATGCCGAAGAGAAGCGCGCCGAGGAAAAACACGATTGGCGCCGACGGGTCGGCGACCCGTCCCGAGAAGCCGAGCAGGAAGCACGCCATGCCGGCGGCGCCCAGAAGTCCCATGACGACAAGCGCGGCCGGATTATACACCCAGTGCCGCAACCGCACGAGAAGCAGCCCCGAAAGCGCTTGCAGAAAGCCCATGGTGAACACCACCGCACCCTGCACGTCCTCGCCGACGCCGAGGTGCACCGCACCGGCCGGGAACAGTCCCCGCACCAGCGAAAACGCGAACGCGCCGCAAAAGGCGGAGAACCAGGCGACCTTGGCGAAGTCCGGGCGGTCGTTTTCCTCCGTGGGCGGCTCGTCCGGCTCGTCATGGATGTAGCGGCGCAGACGGTGGATGGCGGCGGCGACCGAGAGGGCGGAGATGATAGTGAACACGAAGCACCACTGCCAGCCCTGAATTCCCCACAGGCCGGTTGCCTTGATGAGGAATCCGCTCCACAGCGGTCCGAAGGCCATGCCCATGCTCCAGGCGAAGGTGTACAGGCCGACGCTGGCGGACAGCGACTTCTTGATGCCCGCGTCCGCTTCCTTGAAGATGACCTGGTACGGAACCATGTAGGTGATATGGGAAATGCCGGAAAGGACGAGGAACGGGAACATCTTTTCCGGGGCGCCGGCGAGCGCGAGGCAGGCGCAGCACGCCGCTTGGCCGGCGCAGCCCACGACGCCGAGCACGGGCGAGTTTCGCGACGTCACGAAGCGGCCGATGAGGAACGACATCGCCGCCGAACCCACCGCCCACGACACGCCGAGCGCGCCGACAAGCAGGTACGACGCCCCCAACTGCGCCGCCCGAACCGGCACGACGAACAGAATGGTGCCGACGACCATGTCCATGATCGCCGACACGAGGTATACGACAAAGCGCGCGCGGCGCGTCAATCCGGTTCGGGACGCTCCAGTCATGCCGCGCTCCGTCCGGACTCCGGGGAAGGGTCGACCGCTTCCCTTCCCGTCGGTCGCCACCAGTCGGGAGCCTGTTCGCCTCCGTTTTGCATCGTCTTTCCCCCCCCCGGTTATCGTCAATATCCCATGGCCTGGCCGCCCTTGAGGAGTGCGACCGCGCCGCTCGTGCCGAGGCGTCCGCAGCCCGCCTCTATGAATTTCTCCAGGTCGGCGACCGTCTTGATGCCGCCCGCGGCCTTGATCCCCACTTTCGGGCCGATGTGGGCCTTGAAGAGGGCCACGTCCTCGAGAGTGGCCCCGGCGGGGCCGAAGCCGGTCGAGGTCTTGATGAAATCGGCGCCGGTTTCGGTGACGATCCCGCACAGGCGGATCTTCTCGGCCTCGTCGAGGTAGCACGTTTCGATGATGACCTTGAGGATGCGCCCGCCCAGCTCGTCCTTGAGCGCCTTGATTTCGTCGTGGATCTCGCCGAAGCGGCCGTTCTTTGCGTCGGAAATGTTGATGACCATGTCCACTTCGCGGGCGCCGTCCCGTATGGCGCGGCGCGTTTCCTCGAGCTTCGCCGCCGTCGAGCTGTAGCCGAGGGGAAAGCCGACGACGGTGCAGATCACCGGATCGTCGCCGAATTCCTCCCTGATCCGGGTAACGTAGGTCGGCGGCACGCAGACGCTCGCGGTTTTGTATCGCCTCGCCTCGCGGCAGAGCGTGACGATGTCGTCCCAGGTCGCGAACGGCTTGAGCTGGGTGTGGTCGACGCGTTTGAGGATGTCGGCTGGGTTCATGCCGGTTCCTTTCCGTCCAGTCGCGCAGAAAACTTGCCGGGGGGCGGCTTTCTCACGATATAGGCTTCGAACGGCTCGATGCCGCGGTTGAGGACGAGCTCTTCGGGGAATTCGAGCCGGTTGAGAAGGTTGACCGCGTTCTCGACCGCCCCGACCATGGTCGAGAAATGCGCGTCGCTGCTGATGCAGACGGGAACCTGGTGCTTCATGCACAGCCGCGCCAGCTTGATGACGTTGCCCTCGCTGTTCCGGCGTACGGAGAGCGAGTTGTTGTTGATCTCGATCAATTTGCCGAGGCGCCTGGCCTCGAGCACCAGCGCCTCGTGGTCGCTGGGGATCTTCGGGTCGTCGAGGTGGCCGAGCATGTCGATGCGGTCGGTGTTGAGGGCGGCCATGAGCGCGTCCGTGTTCTGCGTCGGCTCGCCCGGGCGCATGACGACGTCGTGCAGGCTGGCGATGGCGAACTCGGTTCGCGACAGGAACTTCGCCCCGATGTCGAGCGTGCCGTAAAAGTCGACGATGTTCGCCTCCGTCCCCCTGAAAACGCGGATGCCCCCGATCACCTTCGGAAGCATGTTCTGCGCCGCCGGGATGATGTCGGCGCCGCCGCCGGGTATGCGCGGGCCGTGCTCCGTGAGGCAGAGGCCGGCGAGACCGCGTTCGCGCGCCGCGACCGCGTTCTCCTGGAGCGTGCTCCAGGCGTGGCCGGAAAGAACCGTGTGGGTGTGGGTGTCAACCTTGATTCCGCTGATCATGTCGGTACCGTTTGCGCCTTCCTAAGATGCGTGATGCCGCCGATTGTCATTCCGTTTCCGGCCGAAATTTCCCGTACCGCGCTCTTTTGGCTCCCCGTTTTCCTTTTGCTTCATCCTTGTCGACGACGATGGAAGCCGTCCGGGGAACGGAGTCCTTCAACCGAAAAAGGCGCTACGTGAAGAAAATGTCCCAATAGCCCTGAATGAAAATGAAGAGGATGATCATGAGGACGAACAGGCCGCTCATCATGATTTTGGAAAAAGTCTCGACGCCTCCGCGAAGGCCGATGTAGCAGATCGCCATGCCGATCACGATCACCATCGCCATCCAGAAAAGCTGGGTGCCGGGGCTGGCGAGGGTGGAGCCGAAGAAGGCGCCGACGCCGGCGGAATCGAGCCCGGCGAGCTGGCCGCTGGCGCTGTACCAGACATAGGCGAGCATCCATCCCGAGACCACGGCGTAGAACATCATGAGGATGTAATTGCCGATGATGCCGGTGTAGCCGTGGATGTGCCACCAGGCGCCCTTGGGCTCGAGCACGCGGAAGGCGTTGCCGATGTTCTGCCGCGAGGCGCAGCCGACAGAGAACTCCATGATCATCACCGGCGTCGCCATAAAAACGAGGAAGAGGAGGTAGATCAGCACGAACGAGGCGCCGCCGTACTGGCCGGTGATGAACGGGAAGCGCCAAACGTTGCCGAGCCCGATGGCGCACCCGGCCGAGACGAAAAGGAATCCCAGTCGGCTGGCCAAGCTTTCGCGTTCCGTCTGCATGGGGGGCTCCTCTCTCCTGAAGGGACGCGATTGTGCGAAGGGCAAATGATATCCCTCGCCGGGTCCGCCGTCAATCGCGCGGTTTGCCGGGCGAAAAAGAGGGGCCCCGCGAGCGGGGGCCCCTCTTGACGCCGTTTGATGCCGCGACAGGACGCTATTTTTTCAGGTCGAGCATCATGTAGCGCGCGACCGCGCCCCGCTTGACGAAGACCAGCATCTTTTCCTTGTCCCCGTTTTCCTGGAGGATCTTGCGGAAGGAGGCGACGTCGATGACCGGGCGGCGGTTCATTTCGATGATGACGACGCCGGGTTCGAGACCCTTGCTGGCGGCGGGGCCGTCCGGGTCGATCTTGGTGATGACGACGCCGGAGATGATGTCGCCCTCGATGCCGTAGAGCTGCCGCGTTTGCGAATCGATGTTCCTGACCGCGATGCCGAGTCGCGACGCGGCTTCGTTCGTCTCCCTGTCCTCGCGGCTTTCTCCTTGTCCGGAAGTGGCCGGCCGGCCGCGCGTGAACAGATCTTCCGGCTGCGGGAGGATGTTCACCGTCAGGGTGACGCGCTCGTTGTCGCGCAGGACGACCATGGGGACGCCGCGTCCGGGGGGTGTTTCCGCGACCATGTAGCGCAGATGCTCGTTGTCCTTGATGGCGACGTTGTCGAAGGAGATGACGAGGTCGCCCTTGCGCAGGCCGGCTTTGGCGGCGGGGCCGTCGGGGTCGACGTCGGTGACGACGACGCCGGTGCCATCATGGCCCATGGCGATGCTGATTTCCGGTTCTTCCGGATTCATGACGATGCCGAGCCAGCCGCGGGTGACGGAGCCTTTTTCGATAAGCTGGGCGATGACGCTTTTCGCCTGGTTGATGGGGATGGCGAAGCCGATGCCGTCCGACCCGCCGGTACGGGTGGCGATCATGGTGTTGAGGCCGATCACCTCGCCGTCGAGGTTGACGAGGGGGCCGCCGGAGTTGCCGGGATTGATGGCGGCGTCGGTCTGGATAAAGCTTTCATACGCGACTTCGCCGAGGGTGCGGCCTTTCGCCGAGACGACGCCGGTGGTGACGCTGTCCTTGAAGCCGCGCGGCGAACCGATGGCGAGGACGATGTTGCCGGGGTTCATCTGGTCGGAATCGCCCAATGCCGCGAAGATGAGGTTTTCCGGCGGATCCTTCATGCGAAGCACCGCAAGGTCGGAATTCGGGTCGCTGCCGACGATGTCGGCTTCGAAGGTCCTGCCCTTCAAATTGGCGATTTCGATCTTGATGACGTCGGTGTCGGCGATGACGTGGTAATTGGTGAGGATATGACCTTCGGCGTCGATGATCACGCCGCTGCCGATGCCGCGGATGCGGGGCATTTCGCGTGGCGCTCTCGGACCGCGGAAGCGATCGATTTCAGGCTGAAAGCGCTTGAAGAATTCCTCGAAGAGCTCGTTGCCGAAGGGTATTTCAGCCTCGAAATCGGTGCGCGGGCTGCGATTGACCTTTTCCGTCTCGATGCCGACGACGGCGGGAAGCATCCTTTCCACCACCTCCGCGTAGGCGTTGGACAGCGCCTTGGCGATGCGGAGGTTTTCGGACTCGGCCGCGTGCGCCGAGCCGGCGGCCATGGTGATGGCGAGGGCAAAAACGACGGCCGCGATGCCGATCGCGACGCGCTTCGCGCCAAAAACCCCCCGGGGACGCGTCAATGCGACGGTCCTGCAACGCAAGTTGGTACGCATAGTGTTTCTCCTGATATGTCGTTACGCTATGGATTGTCCATTTACCGTTAACAATATTGCAGGCGCATCCCCTTTTTTTGCCCTTCACCGCTAAGAGTCTATCCGAATTGGGGCGCTTTTCGGGATGGAGTCATTGAAAAATAATGGGTTACAATAACCATCTCACCCTACTCGGATGGGTTCTAATTCCTTTTATAAAAAGAACATGTCGGGCAAAAAAACGCTTTCCTTCGAGTGTACTCCACTTCGTGGTGGCTGTAAACCGGAATCGCCGAAAAGCGCGCGGATCGCGGCGACGTTTCGCCTTTCCGCTCGTGCCGCCGGGAAAAAAGCGTTGCCATTCCCTTGATCGACCGTATAAACGAATCCATTCCCGGTCGCGTCATCTGAATGAACGAGGAGAATGCGTCATGACGCCGAAGGTCGCCGTTGTGATGGGCAGCTATTCCGATGTCCCAAAAATGGAAAAAACGCTCGAAATCTTCCGCGAATTCGACATCCCCTGCGAGGTGCGCATTCTTTCGGCGCACCGGACGCCTCGTGAAACAGCCGAATTCGCCGAAAACGCGCGCGCGCGCGGCATCGAAGTCATCATTGCCGCCGCCGGCGGCGCGGCGCATCTGCCCGGCGTCATCGCCGCGAGCACCATATTGCCTGTCATTGGCGTACCCATCGCCCTTCCCGTCATGAACGGCCTCGACAGCCTGCTCTCGATCGCCCAAATGCCGGCCGGCATTCCCGTTTGCACCATGTCGGCTGGCGGCGGCGGTCCGGAGAACGCCGCCCTGGCGGCGATTTCCATTCTCGCGCTCGGCGACAAGGCACTCTCGGAAACGCTTGAAAGCTACCGCAAGCGGCTCGCCGCCAAAGTTCTCGAACGCGATTCGGCGCTGCAATGGAAATTGACCGCGACGGAAGTGCGCGAGCGGGAGATCTAGCGGCATGGATCCCCGCGCGATGTTCCCCGACGGCATGATCCCGGCGGCGCAGCGGCCCGGGGACGGGCGCGGGCGGGCGCATCCCGAGCCGGAACACGCGTTCCGCAATCCCTACCAGCGCGATCGCGACCGGATCGTCCACGCCGCCTCGTTCCGCCGGCTTGAATACAAGACCCAGGTCTTCGTCAACGGCGAGGGCGACAACTACCGCACGCGGCTCACCCATACTCTCGAAGTCGCCCAGATCAGCCGGACGTTGGCGAGGGCCTTGCATATTAATGAGGACCTCGCCGAGGCGGTGGCGCTGTCGCACGATCTCGGCCACACGCCGTTCGGCCATGCCGGCGAACGGCTTCTCGACGAAATTCTCGCCGATCGGGGCGGCTTCAACCACAACACGCACGGCCTGCGGGTGGTGGACGTGTTGGAAAAACGCTACGCCGCTTTCGACGGGATCAACCTGACGTATGAGACCCGCGAAGCGTTTATCCGCCACGCCGGCCGGGGATTCGCCAAAGACTCCGGCTTCGCCGAGGACGACGCGCCGCTCCTAGAGGTGGCCTGCACCTTGATAGCGGACGATATCGCCTATCTGGCCCACGACATCGACGACGGGCTGTACAGCGGCATGCTCAGGGAAGAGGACCTCCGGTCGCTGGCGTTGTGGCGGATGGCGACGATCGAATCCGTTCCAGGATTCGAATCCCTTTCTCCGGCGATGAAACGGGTGGAAGGAGTGCGCCGGCTTATCAATGTCCTCGCGAGCGACGCCATCGCGTCGACGTGGGAATATATTGGAGAATTGGGACTTGCATCTCCGAAGGACGTCAGGGGAGGGCCGCGGGACGTCGTTTCCTTCTCGGAAGCTGTCGCGGAAATGAAAAAGGAACTGAAGAAGTATCTTTTCGTCAACTTTTATCGGAATGGCAAATTGATGGCAGTGATGGAAATCGCCCAGGATAAGCTCAGGGCGCTTTTCGCCGTCTACCGGGAAAATCCCGCCAAAATGCCGGATGATTACCGACAAATAGCCGATACATATGGAATTGAACGGGCGGTGACCGATTACGTAGCCGGGATGACCGACCGCTTCGCGCAGGATGAATTTGTCCGTCTGTACGGCAAATGCTGAGGCGCGGGAAAAAAATATGAAAAAGAATTGACACGCTGCAATAAAGCAATAAACTATATCGTTTCCCCGATTGGGGGCTGGAATCCCGCGTCCTGCGGATTCTGCGATCTTTTCGCTTATGCTGAGCGATGAGCCAGAGTAGGGACCGCGGTTTCAATGATGCCAGTCGCCAAAGTGCTCTGGAGATTCAGGCTCCGCCTTGCTTCTCCCGCCTCGGATGGAACCCGATATTCAATCGTGACGTTGTCCGCTGTCGCGGAGGTTTTCCGTGGCGGCGTTTTATTATGTTGTGCGTACGGGCGGGGTAAAGCGCGCCGCCGGTTCATGCTCCGAATCGGAGAGGATGGATAATGAAGCTTTCGGTTTACGACAGACAGGGCCAGGTCGTCGAAGAGATTGACTTCGACGAGACCACTTTGGGCAAGTTTGTCAATTTCAAACTGATCCATGCCGCCGTCAACATGTACCTGACCAACCGCCGTCAAGGTACGGTGAAGACGAAGAACATCCGCGAAGTCGCGGGCAAGTCGGCGAAGCCGTACAAGCAGAAGGGTACCGGTCGCGCCCGCATGGGCCGCGTCCGCCGCTTCGGCAGCCGTGGCGGCGCCACCGCCTTCGGGCCGCGTCCGCGCAATTTCTCCCTGTCGATGCCGAAAAAAGCCCGCCGCCAAGCGCTCAAGTCCGCCCTGCTCGGCAAGCTGCGCGACAAAGAGGTGCTCGTCCTCCAGGACCTCTCCATTTCCACCCCGAAAACCAGGGAAGTCGCGGACGCGATCAAGAACCTCAAGGTTCAGTCCGGCTGTCTCCTCGTCATTCCAAAGCACGATGAAAACATCCTCAAGTCCTGCCGCAATATCCAGAACGCCGACCTTTCAGTATTTTCCGACCTCAACGCCTACTCGGTCCTTCGCCGCAAGAATGTGGTCTTTACCAAGGACGCCCTGCAGGCGTTTGCCGAGGAGGTGAAGAAATGAAGCGATCCGTACTCGCCCGCAAGCGCATTCCCGTCGCCACGATGGACCCCTACCGGGTTGTGCGCCGTCCGCACGTGTCGGAAAAGACCACGGACCTGATCCAGAACCACAACACCTACGTTTTCAAGGTCGACAAGGCCGCGACGAAAACCGACATCCGCGAAGCGATTTCCCGGATTTGGAACGTCACCGTCAAGTCGATCCGCATCGTCAACGTCTCCGGCAAGGTGAAGCGCATGGGCCGCATCGCCGGTTCGAGCCCGTCGTGGAAAAAGGCGATCGTGAAGCTCGCGGAAGGTCAGGGCATCGACGTCCTGCGCTGAACGCGCGGGCGCATACATAAGGGAATGTGAAAGCGATAGTTAATAATGATCAATGAATAATGAAGGCACGGATTATTAATTATTCATTAAGTTTCGGGCGACAGCCCGAACATTAGTGGGAGCCAAGAATGGGTATCAAGAAAATGCGGCCGATGACTCCGGGCACGCGTCACATGTCGGTTCTCGATTATTCCGACATCACGAAGACGACGCCCGAGAGGAAGTTGACCAAGACGCTCTCCCAAAAAGGCGGCCGCAACCACCGCGGGATCATCACCACCCGCCAACGCGGTTCCGGCGCCAAGCGCCGTTACCGGATCATCGACTTCAAGCGCAGCGACAAGGACGGCGTCACCGCCAAGGTCGCCGCGATCGAATACGATCCGAACCGCTCGGCCAACATCGCCCTGTTGCATTACTCGGACGGCGAGAAGCGCTACATCCTCGCGCCGCAGGGGCTGACGGTCGGCATGCATGTCATCAGCGGTCCCGAGGCGGAGCCGGAAGTCGGCAACTGCATCCCGCTCGAAAACATTCCGCTCGGCCTCACCGTGCATAACGTCGAGTTCACCCCCGGCCAGGGCGGCAAGTTCGCGCGTGCCGCCGGCGTGCAGGTTACGCTCCAGGCCCGCGACGGCGTTCACGCCATCCTGCAGATGCCCTCCGGCGAAATGCGCCGCGTCGACAAGCGCTGCCGGGCGACGATCGGCACGGTCGGCAATTCGGACCACGGCATGATCTCCATCGGCAAGGCAGGCCGCAAGCGTCACATGGGCTGGCGTCCGTCCGTTCGCGGCAGCGCCATGAACCCGGTCGACCACCCGCTGGGCGGCGGCGAGGGCCGCCACGCCGGCGGTCACCAGTTCTCGAGTCCGTCGGGCGTGTACGCGCGCGGCGGCAAGACGCGCGATCCGAAGGCTCGCACCAACAAGATGATCATTACCAAGCGCAAAAAATAAGGCATGGAAGAAAGCGTCCCGTATTCGGGGCATGCGGAGGAAGCGATGGGTCGTTCCATGAAAAAAGGTCCCTATGTGGACCTCAAGGTTTTGGCCAAGGTCATGAAACAGAAGCAGTCCGGTTCGCGCGAGGCGATCAAGACATGGGCCCGCTCCTGCATGATCGTCCCGGAATTCATCGGGCACAACTTCGCCGTCCACGACGGCCGCAAGTTCACCGCCTTGTTCGTAAGCGAGGGTATGGTCGGGCACAAGCTTGGCGAGTTCGCGATCACCCGCAACTACCACGGCCACTCGAAGTAAGTGATTCGCTTTTGTGCAATCGGCGTCCGCGAACGGTCGACCGATCCGGTTTAGTGCGAGGGTATGAGAAATGGCTTATGTCGCCAAGCATAAACACGCTCCCATCAAGGCCTACAAGGCCCGGCTGATCATGGACCTGATCCGCGGGAAGACGGTGAACGAAACGTTGGGAATTTTGCGCTACAAGCCGCAGCGCGCCGCGAGGATGATCGAGCGGGTCGTGAAGTCCGCGCAGGCCAATGCTCTCGACAGGGGTGCGGACGGCGAATTCTACGTGGTCAAAGCTTGGGTCGACGAGGGGCTGATGATGAAGCGCTTCCGCCCCCGTTCGCGCGGCGGCGCCGCGCCGTACCTCCGTCGGCGCAGCCACATCTGCGTCGAGGTGGACGTGAAGTAGCATTCGGGGTTTTTCTCCGGCGCGGGAAAGTTCCCAAGTCCGGATTTTGCAGACAAGGCGGGAGAATCGCTGTGGGCCAAAAGGTTCATCCGATCGGGTTCCGGACCGGCGTGACGCGCGATTGGGATTCGCGCTGGTATGCGGACAAGAAGAATTTCGGCCGGTATCTGGTCGCGGATTACAATATTCGCAAGTATTTGAAAAAGGCCCTCGCGTCGGCGGCCGTGGCCAAAACCGAGATCGAACGCACCGAGGACGAGGTGGAGGTCATCATTCACACCGCGCGTCCCGGCGTCGTCATCGGTCGGCGCGGCACCGAGGTCGACCGTCTGCGCGACGACCTCGAGCGTCTGCTCCAGGGCAGAGTCTCCGTCAAGATCAAGGAGATTTCCCGCCCCGAACTGAACGCGCAGCTCGTCGCCGAAAGCATCGCCGAGCAGATCGAGAAGCGCATCGCCTATCGCCGCGCCATGAAGAAGGCGGTCGAGAGCTGCATCCAGGCGGGCGTCTACGGCATCAAGGTGAAGTGCTCCGGCCGTCTGGGCGGCGCCGAAATCGCCAGGTCCGATGGGTACACGGTCGGCAACCTGCCGCTGCAGAAGCTTCGCGCCGTGATCGACTACGGCTTTGCCGAAGCCCACACCATGATGGGCAACATCGGCGTCAAGGTCTGGCTCTACAAGGGCGACATCGGCGAGACCGCCATCGAGGATTAACCCGGCCGCCGCTCCGGAAAACCTAAAGAAGTCGCGCCGCGGGCGGTTGGGTGCGCGGCGTACTATGTGGGGATTTATCATGGCTTTAATGCCCAAACGACTGAAGCACTCGCGCAAGTTCCAGCGCGGCCGCATCCGCGGCAATGCGACGAGCGGCAACTTCGTGGCCTTCGGCGACTACGCCATCCAGGCCATGGAGGCGGGCAAGATCACCTCGCAGCAGATCGAGGCCGCCCGTGTCGCCGCCAACCGTCTGATCAGCGGCCAGGGCAAGATGTGGATACGCATCTTCCCGCACAAGTCCGCCAGTTCGCGTCCGGCCGAAACCCGTATGGGCAAGGGCAAGGGCGAGGTCGAATTCTGGTATGCCGCCGTCAGGCCGGGGACGATTCTGTTCGAGATCGGCGGGGTGACCGAGACGCTGGCGCGTGAGGCGTTCAAGCGCCAGGCTTACAAACTCCCTGTCAAGACCTGCTTCGCCCGGAGGAGACATTCGTTATGAAGGCTGTTGAAATGAGGGGCATGGAGCCTGCCGCCCTTGCCGCCGAGATCGAAAAACTGCGCCGCGAACTTCTCGAACTGCGTTGCAAGGTCGCGCTCGGCGAGGACGTTCGTCCGCACCGGGTCAAGGAAATCCGCAGGGAAATCGCCCGCATGCTGACTGTCGCTGGCGGGAAGAAGGAAGAAGGGGTCAAGGCATGACCGACGACAACGTGCCCGTCGAAAACGTGGGCGAGAGCGCGCCCGTTGCGAACCAGTCCGAAGCGGCATCGGCCGCGGTTGCGGCCAGGGGCAGGAATAGCCGCCGTACGCTGCAGGGCGTCGTCGAGTCCGCCAAGATGCGGAAGAGCATCCGGGTGAGCGTGACCCGCGAGTTCAAACACCCCAAGTACGAAAAACGCGTTCGCCGCAAGAACTCCTACGTGGCGCACGACGAAAAGGAAGAGGCCAAGGTCGGCGACGTCGTCGAGATCATGGAGACGCGCAAGCTCTCCAAGACCAAGAACTGGCGGTTGGTTAAAATTTTGAAGCGCGCAGAATAGTCACGCCCCCTGGGCGGCGGAGGCTGCGCCTCCGCGGACGGAGGTTATTTCCGTGATTCAGATGCAGACAATGTTGGACGTGGCCGACAACACCGGCGCCAAGCAGGCCATGTGCATCAAGGTGTTGGGATCGACCAGGCGGCGCTACGCCTCCCTCGGGGACATTGTGGTCGTCACCATCAAGAAGGCGGTTCCGGGCGGCGATCTCAAGGCCGGCACGGTTGCCAAGGGCGTCGTGGTGCGCACGAAGAAGGCGGTCAAGCGTCCGGACGGCACCTCCATCCGCTTCGATTCGAACGCCATTGTTCTTGTCGACGCGGACAAGAACCCGCGCGGCACCCGAATTTTCGGCCCCGTGGCGAGGGAACTGCGTCAGGCCAACTTTATGAAGATCGTCTCCCTGGCTCCCGAAGTTGTCTGAGCCGGTTTAAGGAAGAGGAAACACGATGGAAATGGTCAAGACCCGCATCCGCAAGAACGACATCGTCCAGGTCGTCTCGGGCAGGGGCAGCGGCAAGATGAAGGCGGATTCCGGCCAGGACCGCGGCAAGCGGGGCAAGGTTCTCGAGGTGGACAAGGTCAAGGGGCGCGCCAAGGTCCAGGGTCTCAAGATGGTCTTCCGTCACCTCAAGCAGTCGAAGGATCCCCAGAAGCCGGGCGGCGGTCGCATCGAGAAGGAAGCCCCGATCGCGCTCGCCAATCTGATGCTCGTCTGCCCGAAGTGCGACGAACCGACCAGGATCGGCATCAGGCTCGAGAAGCAGGAGCGCGAAGGCGGCAAGGTGAAGACCAGGCGCATCCGGGTCTGCAAGAAATGCGGCGCCGACATTCTCGACCGCGACTAGAGCGCAAAGACTTCTTCATGATGGATAAGGACTGGTCGGGGAAGGACCGCATCTTCAAATTTGAGAATCATCGATTATTATACCGTTCACGGTCCGGAGTTGCGATTCCCTCAACTGTGCGCGGCCATGAGGCGGCCAAGGGAGGCAGATGTGGAACAGGGCAACCTCCATCCCCCGTTTTCACAATTTCTGGCCGCGCCCAGTATAATTATCGAGTAACTATGGCGGCGGTTGGAATCGTCGCTTGTTGAAGGAATGAAAATTATGATGGCGCGTCTTTTGGAAAAGTATCGCAACGAGGTTCTTCCCGCCATGCGGAAGGAATTCGGCCGCGATAACGTGCATTCTCTTCCCCGGCTGGAAAAGATATGCCTCAACATGGGCGTCGGCAAGGCGATCGACGACTCGAAGATGCTCGAGGAAGCGGTGAAGGTCATGAGCACTGTCGCCGGTCAGGCCGCCGTCGTCACCAAGGCGCGCGTCTCGGTCTCGAACTTCCGGCTTCGCCAGGGTTACAAAATCGGCTGCCGGGTGACGTTGCGCGGCAACACGATGTGGGAGTTCTTCGACCGCCTCGTCGCCGCCGCCATTCCCCGCATCCGCGACTTCCGCGGCGTGTCGAAGAAGGCGTTCGACAAGGCCGGCAACTATTCGCTCGGCGTCGAGGAAATCACCGTCTTCCCCGAAGTCGACGCTGACCGCTTGGCCTATCCCTTCGGTATGGACGTGACGTTCGTCATCAAGAACTCGCGCGGCCGCGAGGAGAGTCAGAAATTTTTGAAAATGATGGGTATGCCTTTCGCTGAATAGACCCCGGGAGTGACAACGTGGCGAAAACATCTTGGATTGTGAAAAGTAACCGTCCCCCCAAGTTCCGCACCCGCGCCTATACGCGGTGCAAGTTGTGCGGCAGGTCGAGGGCGGTCTACCAGAAATTTCAGATTTGCCGAATCTGCCTCAGGAGCCTCGCCAACAAGGGTGAGATTCCGGGAATGAGGAAGTCGAGCTGGTAGATAGGGGCGGTTTTGACCCCGAATTTTGGACGAAGGAAATCGCGGCATGAGCATGACCGATCCAGTGGCCGATATGTTGACCCGCATTCGCAACGCGAACAGCCTGATGCGCGATGAAGTCAGCATGCCTTCCACCGCCATCAAAATCAGCATCGCCGAGGTTCTCAAGCGCGAAGGGTTCATCAAGGACTTCTTCATCGTCGAGAGGCGCCTCCAGAACGAACTGAAAATCGCGCTGAAGTACGGACCCGAGGGCGAAAAGGTGATTCGCCGCATCAAGCGCACCTCCAAGCCCGGTTCTCGCGTCTATCGCGGCTACGAGGACATTCCCGCCGTCCTCAGCGGGCAGGGCGTGGCCATCGTCTCCACCAACCAGGGCGTGTTCTCCGACCGGGAGTGCCGCGAAAAGAAGGTCGGCGGCGAGATTTTGTGCACCGTATATTGACGCCCAACCGGGCGGTTCCCCGGTCCAATTGGCGGGTGTGCGCCTTTGGATCGAACTTGTTTATGCCGAACAGGTTGCCAGTTAGGATATATTCATGTCGCGCGTAGGAAAAAAACCGGTTCCGGTGCCGGCGGGTGTGACGGTTCAGATCCCCGCCGAGGAAATCGTCGTCAAGGGCCCCAAGGGCGAGCTTCGTCAGAAGCTGGTGCCGGGGGTCAGGGTCGCGGTCGAGGACCAGGAAGTCAAGGTGACGCGGGTTTCCGACTCCAAACAGGACCGCGCCCTGCACGGCCTCTACCGGGCGCTTATCAACAATATGGTCGTCGGGGTGACCCAGGGCTACGAGCGGCGCCTGCGCATCGTGGGCACCGGCTATAGGGTCGAGCTCAAAGGCAAGATCCTCTCGATTGTCGCTGGCTTTGCGCATCCGGTCGACTTCCAGATTCCCGCCGGGATCGAGGTGGAAGTCCCGAAGGCGACCAGCCGCGAGCAGATGGACTTCATTATCCGGGGCATCGACAAGCAGCTCGTGGGCGAAATCTCGGCGCAGATTCGCCGCGTCCGTCCGCCCGATCTCTATCAGGGCAAGGGCATCAGGTACGCGGACGAGCACGTCAGGCGTCTTGAAGGCAAGTCGTTCGGGGCTGGCAAGTAAGACGATAGCGAGGAGCGCGCGTGCGGCCTGGGCCGCGCCGGGTTCCCGGGAGAAAGCGATATGGAACGCATCATCAAGAAACGCGCCGATCTCTGCCGCCGACAGCTTCGCGGCAGGCAGAAGGTCTCCGGCACCGCGCAGCGGCCGCGTCTTTCCGTGTACCGCAGCCTTCGGAACATCTCCGTGCAGTTCGTGGACGACGAAGCCGGCAAGACTCTCGCCGCCGTCTCTTCCCGGAGCAAGGACTTCCCGAAGGATCAGCCGGGCGGCAACGTCAAGGCGGCCGGGATCCTCGGCAAGATGGCGGCCGAAAAGGCCAGGTCGGCCGGGATCGAGGAAGTCGTGTTCGATCGTGGCGGCCGCAAGTACCACGGCCGGATCAAGGCCCTGGCGGACGCGGCGCGCAAGGGCGGCCTGAAATTCTAACCCGTTCGGGACATATCCCGGAATTTGAAACGTCAAGATGGAGTCAGCGGCATGGCTGAAAACAGCGACAACAGAATGACCGGAGGAGCCGGCTCCGGCGGTTCGGGAAGCGTCACCGGCAGGCGTACGCGCGGCAATACGCGCGGTCCCGGCGGCGACACCAAGACGAACGTCAGAGGTCGCGGGCGCGGTCGCGGGCGCAAGGACCGCGACGAGCCGAGGGAGCGCGAATTCCAGGAGACGCTCATCGGCGTGTACCGCTGCTCCGCCACCGTCAAGGGCGGCAGGCGCCTGAGCTTCGGCTCGCTCGTCTGCGTCGGCGACGGCAAGGGCAGGGTCGGCATCGGCTACGGCAAGGCGAAAGAGGTTCCCGGCGCCTTCCAGAAGGCGATCAAGGCCGGCCGCCGCGCGCTCAAGTCCTTCACCATCACCCCGGGCGGTTCGATTCCGCACGAGGCCAAGGGCAGGTTCGGCGCGTCGCAGGTCGTTCTCATCCCCGCCATGCCCGGCACCGGCGTCATCGCCGGCACCGCTGTCAAGGCGATTCTCGAGGCTGGCGGCCTGACCAACGTTCTCACCAAGGTGTACGGCTCGACCAACACCAGGAACGTGGTCAAGGCGGTCATGAACGCGCTCGAGAACCTGCGCAGCAAGGAAATGACCGAGAGCCTGCGCGGCGTCGAACTGAATTGAATTCCGCGTTTTCGCGCCGCGAAAACGGCGTAACGGCCAGAGAAAGACAACGACATGAACCTTACGGACGTATTCAACAGCGTCAAGGCGCACAAGCGCCGCAAGCGCATCGGACGCGGCGCCGGCTCCGGTCATGGCAAGACCGCCGGGCGCGGCCAAAAGGGTCTCGGATCCCGCACGGGCGCGAACTATCTACGCGGCTTCATCGGCGGCCAGACCCAGCTCAAGAACCGCCTCCCGAAGGTCGGCTTCAACAACGCCGTTCACGCGACCGTCTACCAGCCGGTTAATCTCGCCTTCCTCGACGCGCATTTCGAGAACGGCGAGACGGTCGATTTCCAGACGCTGCGAGCCAGAGGCGTGCAGATTCGCCGCGGCGACCTCGTCAAGGTGCTCGGCGCCGGCGAACTCGGAAAGAATTTGACCGTCAAGGTCAACGCCATTTCCGCCGCCGCCAGGGAAAAGGTCGAAAAGGCCGGAGGAACGGTCGAGTTGATTCCCGTCGCCCAGAAGGCCGGCAAGGTCAAGGACGCGTCCGTCGAGTAAAGAATCACCTTTTCGGTCCCTTTCACTATCCGGGGTGGCCTAATGTTTGATACGCTGGCTAAGATTCTCAATGTCAAGGAGCTGCGCGGGAAGCTGGTCATCACCTTCCTGCTCCTTGTCGTTTTCCGTCTGGGGTCGTTCATCCCGACGCCCGGCGTGAATGTCGCCGCCATCACCGAGTTCATTTCGAGTGCGCAGGGTGGGGCGATGGGCGCGGTCATGAGCATGGCGGACATGTTTACAGGCGGCGCGCTGTCGTCCATGGCTATTTTCGGCCTCGGCATTATGCCGTACATCACGGCGTCGATTATCTTCCAGCTCTTGACGGCGATTATCCCCTCGCTGTCCCGCATCGCCCACGAGGGCGCGACCGGCAGGAAGAAAATCAACCAGTACGTGCGCGCCTCGACGGTTGTGCTTTGTCTTATACAGTCCGGGATGATCGCCTGGGCGATGGCGACCTCCGGTGACGCCGGGAGTTCGACCTTCATCGCCGAGGGCGTGTCGCGCTGGGAATTCTTCTTCTATGTGGTTCTGTCCCTCACCGCCGGCACCATGTTCCTCATGTGGCTCGGCGAACAGATCGACGAATTCGGCATCGGCAACGGCATCTCGCTCCTGATCATGGCCGGCATCCTGTCGCGCATACCGCGCGCCATCTTCCGCTTGGTCGAAGGCGCCGACCCGACGAGCGCCGGTTCCTCGATCACTCTCGGGGTAATCGTGCTCCTCGTGATCCTCTTCGTCGCCATGACCCTTGCCGTCGTGATGATCACTCTCGGTACGCGCCGGGTCCCGATCATGCAGGCGAAGGCGGTGCGCGGGCGCAAGACCTACGGCGGCCAGAGGCAGTTTCTCCCGCTCAAGGTCAACCAGGCGAACGTCATTCCGATCATCTTCGGCCAGGCGATCATGCAGGTGGTCGCCGGCTTCGTCGGCATGATCCTCGGCGAGACGATGGGCGTGTTCTTTAGTCCGGGATCGTTCTGGTATACTGTGTGCTATATCATTCTAATCCTGTTCTTCTGCTACTTCTACACCGCGATTCAGTTCAATCCGAACGAGATCGCCGACAACCTGAAGCAGGGCGGCATGTACATCCCGGGCATTCGCCCCGGCAAGCGCACCGCCGAGCATCTTGAAAAGATCATGAACCGCATCGCCCTCGCGGGCGGCGTGTTCCTGGCGATTATCGCCGTGGTGCCGCAGTTCATCAGCCGCGGTCTTAACGTCGACTACGACATCTCCGGCCTTCTTGGCGGCACCGGCCTCTTGATCGTCGTGGGTGTGGCGCTCGACGTCGTGCAACGGATCGAGAGCTACCTTCTCATGCGCAACTACGAGGGGTTTGGCCTCGCCGGCGGAAAGATCAAGGGGCGGCGCGGGTAGGAAAGACAGTCTAAGGCGTTTCGATGGGCGGTGGATCGATCATCCTCAAGTCTCCGGCGGAATTCGCCAAGATGCGCGAGGCGGGGCGGGTCGTGGCGCGGGCGCTCGACATGGCGGGGAAGCTGGCCGCTCCCGGCGTAACGACGAAAGCGCTCAATACGGCTGTCGAGGAATTGATCGTCAAGGCCGGCGGCATTCCGACGTTCAAGGGATACCCGGCCTCGAAGCGGGGCATTCCGGATTTCCCCGCCGCGATATGCGCCTCCGTGAACGAGCAGGTGGTCCACGGAATCCCGGACGACCGGGCGTTGCGCGAAGGCGACATCATATCGGTCGACGTCGGGGTGCATCTTGACGGCTGGTGCGGCGACGCGGCGAGAACATTCGGCGTCGGCCAGATCGGCCGCAAGGCGAAAAAGCTGCTCGAGGTGACGGAGAATTCGCTCTACAAGGCGATTCAGAACGCAAAACCGGGCAAGAAATTGCGCGACGTCTCGGCGGCGGTGCAGAACGAGGCGGAACACAACGGTTTTTCCGTCGTTCGGCAGTTTGTCGGCCATGGCATCGGCCGCGACATGCACGAACCGCCGCAGATACAGAATTTCGTCTGCCGGCGCGGCGAGCGGCTCGACGGCGACACGCCGGACCTGATCTTGCGGGAGGGTATGGCGCTTGCGATCGAGCCCATGGTCAACATCGGTTCCTGGGAGGTTCTGGTTGACAAGTCGGATGGGTGGGCTGTATACACAAAGGACAGGAGCCTGTCCGCGCACTTTGAGCATACAGTGGCGGTAACGGCCCAAGGGCCGGTGATATTGACGGAGTTGTAACGGGTATGGCGAAAGAGGAATCCATCAGCGTACAGGCGACGGTCCGCGAGGCCCTCCCCAACGCCCAGTTCCGGGTGGAACTGGATTCCGGCCATATCGTCCTTGCGCATATCAGCGGCAAGATGCGGCAGAATTTCATCCGCATCCTTCCCGGAGATAAGGTCACGGTCGAGTTGTCGCCGTACGACCTGAAGCGCGGACGGATCACGTATCGGGGATGATTGAATTACCAATCGGCGATGGCCGATGGCGGAGGGAATCTGTCCATCGTCGTTCGTCGGCGGGTAGTTGTTGATTGTACGATTGGAGCATGAAATGAAGGTTACCCCCTCGATTCGCAAGCGCTGCGAACACTGCAAAATGATTCACCGCAAGGGCGTCTTGCGGATTATCTGCAAGGTGAATCCCCGGCATAAGATGCGCCAGGGCTAACGAGCCCCGCCGGCCTTTCCGGTTTTCCCGGAGACCTTCGGCAACGGAAACACTGTTTTAGGAGACGAGAGTGCCCAGAATTCTTGGTGTTGACATTCCCAACGACAAACTGGTGGAAATCGCCCTGACCTATCTTTATGGCGTGGGTCCCGCCACCGCCAAGGAAATTTGCGCCGAGGTCGGCATTCAGCCTGGGACCAGGGCCAAAAATCTGACTGATGACGAGCTTGGCCGCATCGCCGGCCTTCTCGACAAGTCGTACGTCGTCGAGGGACAGTTGCGCCGCCAGGTGATGCAGAATATTCAGCGGCTCAAGAAAATCGGTTGCTATCGCGGCATCCGCCACGGTCGCGGCCTGCCCGTGCGCGGCCAGCGCACGCGCACCAACGCCCGCACCCGCAAGGGCAAGAAGAAGACGGTCGCCGTCAAGAAGTCCGTGAAGGCGATGCGCTGACCGGTAGCGATGGCATGGCGGGGCTGTCCGCCTCCGGCCGGGCGCCGGGGGAAACGAAAAGAGTTTTTGGAGAGTAGAATGGCGAAACGGTATCGCAAAAAGAAAGTGAAGAAGTCGGTGGTCAAAGGCGTCGCGCACGTCAAGGCCACATTCAACAACACCATCATCACCATCGCCGACATCTACGGCAACACCCTGGTCTGGGCATCCGCCGGCGCCGCCGGCTTCCAGAACAGCCGCAAGTCGACGCCGTTCGCCGCGCAGCGCACCGCCGAGGCCGCCGCCGAAAAGGCGATGAAGATGGGCATGCGCGAGATGGAAGTCCAAGTGAAGGGGCCGGGCGGCGGACGCGAAAGCGCGATCCGCGGTCTTCAGGCCGCCGGCATCGCCATCAAGGCGATCGAGGACGTCACCCCGCTGCCGCACAACGGCTGCCGTCCCCGCAAGCGCCGCCGCGTCTAGCAACAATTGCCCAGGCAGGGACTTCGCGTCCCTCTGAAATGGATACAGTCATTCCTCCCTCGTCTGATGCGAAGACGGCCCAATGCCGTGAAGCCGAACGCAAGGGAAAGGAGATATATTATGCGCATCCGCTGGAAGAGCTTCGAACTTCCGACGCGCGTCGTTATGGACACCGACTCCACGACCGACACCTACGGGAAATTCACCGTTGAACCGTTCGAGCGTGGCTTTGGCGTCACGATTGGCAATTCGCTCCGCCGCGTCCTCCTGAGTTCCCTCGAAGGCGTCGCGCCCGTCTCGCTCAAGCTCGACGGCGCGCTCCATGAATTCGCGACCATCCCCGGAATCGTCGAGGACGTCATTGATATCGCACTCAACGTCAAGGCCATGCTCGTCTCCTACGAGGGCGATCAGCCGGAAACGCTGAAAATAGAGAAGACCGGCCCGGGCCCCGTCCTGGCGGGCGATTTCGTCGCACCGGCCGGCGTCGAAGTGATCAACAAGGATCTTCATGTCGCCACTATCGAAGGCGCCAACGCGACCTTCAAGGCCGAGATCGAATTCCGCAAGGGCCGCGGCTACGTGCGCGCCGAGGACTTCCCCTGGAAGACGCAGGACGTCATCGGCGTCATTCCGCTCGACGCCTCCTTCTCGCCCGTGCGCCGTTCGCGCTGGCGGGTGGTCGAGACCCGCGTCTCGAAAGTCACCGACTACGACCGGCTGATCATGGAAATCTGGACCGACGGCACCATCCGCCCGGAACAGGCGATGATCGAGGCGGCGACGATTCTGCGCAAGCACCTGAACCCGTTCGTCAAGTACTATGAACTCGGGAGCGAGGCGACGACCGCCGCGGAGGCCGAGGTGGCGGGCGATCAAGAGGCCGAATCCGCGGACAAGGCCGCGCTGCAGGAAAGGCTCGGCCAGCCGGTCTCCGTGCTCGAGCCGTCCGTCCGCGCCGCCAACTGCCTCGCCGCCGAAGGCATCAAGACCATTCGCGACCTGGTCACCAAAAACGAACAGGATATGCTCCAGGTCAGGAATTTCGGCAAAACGAGCCTCAAGGAGATCAAGCAGAAGCTTATCGACCAGGGCTTGTCGTTCGGAATGACGGACGTCTAGTTACGTAATGGTGCAGGACGCGCCGCCGGGAACCCGGTCGGCGCGTTTTCAACGGTCCGGGCGGTTTTTCGGGTATTTCGTGATTTTCGAATTTTCGGGACCGTTACACGAACATGAATGAAATCGACGGGAACCACAGATGAGACACCTTAATCGCGGACGCAAGCTCAGCCGTACCTCCAGCCACCGCAAGGCCATGTTCCGCAACATGGTGGCGGCGCTTTTCAGGCACGGCAAGATCATCACCACCCCCGCCAAGGCCAAGGAAGCAAGGCCCTTCGCGGAACGGCTCATCACCCTCGCCAAGCGCGGTCCCGGCGACCTCGCCGCCAGGCGCCGGGCGATCCGTCTTCTGCACGATCCGTCCCTGGTCAGGTCGCTGTTCGAGGATCTCGGCGCCCGCTATCAGGAACGTCCGGGCGGCTATACCCGCATCCTTCACCTCTCCAAGACCCGCGTCGGCGACGGCGCCCGTCAGGTTCTGTTCGAGCTGGTCGAGGGCGGCGCGCCCGCCAAGAAGGCGCGCGGCGCCGTGAAGGCAGCGCTCGAGCCCGCCAGGGTCGAGACCTCCGCCGCCGCGCCGGAAGCCTCCGCCGGGGAACCGGACGCGCAACCCGAAGCCGGGGCCGAAGCGCCGGTCGAGAACGCGGAAGAACCGAAGGAATGAATTATATCGGGAAAAACTCCCAACCCGGAGCGGA
>JAIRTL010000049.1 GCA_031254915.1 Planctomycetota bacterium | reverse complement strand
GGCAAAACTTACACCATCACCGGAGGAATCAACGCCGCCGGCGGCACCTTCGCAACCACCGACACCGGCCTCGTTACCATCAACGGAAGCCTCAATGTTACCGGCGGCATGCTTCAGATCGGCTCCAATGGATCCACCCTCGCGCCCATCACCGTCACCGGAACCCTGGACATGGATGCCAACACCACAATTTCCGTCGCCGGCTACTCCGGCACCGGCACCCAGACCATCGTCACCGGTGGTACCATCACATTTGCCTCTGGGGCATTGGCTACCTACCTCGCCAGCCAGAATTACACCACCATGCTTGGCTCCTACGACTTCACCGGTACCGTGGCCGGGGGCATAAATCTCAACTTCACCGCCGCCACCGGCAGCGTCCGCGACCAGTTCAATACCATCGCCGCCGGCCTCGGCTTCGGCGATATTGCCGGCGGCGCCAGCGATTCCTACATCGGCGCTGTCCGTGACGCCGTCGTCGCCGTCAACGGCACCTCCAACGCGACCAACGCCGTCGGCGCGACCACCGAGCAGATCCTGGCTGCCGTCGGCGGCCAGGCAAACAACGGCTACGACTTCGCGGCGAACAACGCGGAAGGCCGCGCGGCCTACCAGGGCACGACCGGCAAGGTCTTCGCCAACTCCATCCACGTCGCGACCGACACGGTTTCCCGCCATATCGACATGGCGAACTACAACCTCGGCACCCTGGGCATCGGCGCCCCGCCCGCCTACGGCCAGGCGAGCATCCAGTCCGCCAACGGCCTCGCCTCCTTCGCCGTCAATTGCGGCGCCTACGTCAACCGCATCTGGCTGGGCGGCTTCGGCGTGTGGAACGACGTCGACGCCCGCAGGAACGACGGCGGCTACAAGTACGACTCCGGCGGCGCCATCGTCGGCTTCGACCGCACCGTCGGCGGCGCCCTCACCGTCGGCGGCTCCTTCGCCGCGACCTTCGGCTCCTACAAGGACAAGCAGGTGCTGTCGAACGACTCGGACATCAACACCTACTCGTTCAACCTCTACGCCCAGTACAAGGCCGCCAACGGCTTCTTCGGCCGGATCATGGGCGGCTACGCCTACACCGACGACGACATCGACATCCAGTACACCCTGGCGAACCGGGAACAGGCCGACTACCACGTCAACACCTGGTCGGTCGGGGGCGCCCTCGGCTACGAGCTGAAGCTGAACGAGTGCTTCACCCTCACCCCGTCGGTTGGGCTGTACTACTACGACTCCAGGTCGAACAAGTTCAACTCCAGCACCAAGACCGGCGTCAGGCTCGACTACGACCGCCTGGAGACGCCCGTCGATCTGGTCGCCAGCTACGCCGTCATAAACACCGGCGACAGCAAGCTGGCGCTGAACGCCAACGTGGGCTACGCCTACAACTTCAACGACAACGCCGCCGACGGGCGCTTCACCTACACCGGCCTGCCCGGCTCCGTCTACGTCGAGGGCCGCGACGTCGGCCGCCACACCGTCAAGGCCGGCGGCGGCTTCAAGTACGAGCGCGGGAACCTCGACTTCGCGGTGAACTACGACTACCGCCACAAGGCCAGGTCGGACTCGCACTCCGTCTTCGCGGCGGTCGGCCTGAAGTTCTAGTTCCGGCCGGGAAGCGTCCCGGCGCGGCGAATGCAATGCCCTGCCCCTTCGCCCCTCCCCCGCATTGGCGGGGGAGGGGTTTTTATGCCGGACGCGTCCGGAATTGCGACGCTGGGGGATGCGGGGGTCGCGCCCAGTTCCGCCGCCGGGACGAACGGGCCATGATCGCCGCAAAATCGGGGCGGCGGGCGACCGTCCCCGTCCCCGCGGCGGATCGCCGGCGGGGAAACGCCCGAACCGGCACGGGGCGCGGCGGCGAACGCGGTCAAAAAAAACCGCCATGCCTCTATGGAAGCATGGCGGTTTCATTGTGTGCGCCTGGAACGAGCCCGGGTTAGAAATCGTCGTCGCCATCCAGGGGAATGACCGCGGTCGGCTTCAGCACCTTGGGCTCCTCGGGCGCGAAGCGGCGCGGAGCCGCGAGGGAGACCCGGGGGTTCGCCGCAAAGGACGGGCCGGCGGAGCGTCTTTTCGAACCGCCCGCATCGTCGCGAAGCCCGGTCGTCGCCTTCCCGGCGCCGCCGGAACCGCCGTAGACCAGGGAAGCCAGACCCTGGATAAGCCCGTCCAGGTTGGCGGACTGGCCGGACAGCTCGGCGGCGACCGACGCCGACTGTTCCGCGGTCGCCGCGTTGGCCTGGGTGACCTTGTCCATCTGCGCCACGGCGACGTTCACCTGGTCGACGCCCTGCGCCTGTTCGTTGGTCGCCGCGGTGATCTCGGCGACCAGGCGGCCGACATTCTGCGATTCGGCCTCGATGTCCTTGAACGAGACGGCGAGCTCGGCCACATTGTCGGAACCGGCGCGCACGCGGGTCACGGTGCTCTCGATGAGTTCCGACGTGTCCTTGGCGGCCTGCGCCGAGCGGCTGGCCAGGTTGCGCACTTCGTCCGCCACCACGGCGAAGCCCTTGCCCGCCTCCCCGGCGCGGGCGGCCTCGACCGCCGCGTTCAGGGCCAGGAGATTGGTCTGGAAGGCGATTTCCTCGATGGTCTTGATGATGTGGCTGATTTTTTCCGACGATTCGGAAATCTCCGCCATGGCCAGGGTGACCGACTCCACCGATCTGGAGCCGGCGTTGATGAGCTTCAGGCTGTTGTCGGCGGTTTGGCGGGTCTGGGCGGCGTTGTCGGCGTTCTGGCGGGTCATTGAGGCCATCTCCTCCAGGGCGGAAGAGGTCTGCTCGATGGAGGCGGCCTGTTCGTTGGCGCCGTCGGACAGGGATTCGGAATCGCTGGACAACTGATCGGCGATGCGGCCGATGTCGCCCGAGCGGCCGGTCAGGTCGGTGATCGCCAGATCCAGCGCGCCGTTGATGCGGGTGACCAGGATCACCGACATGACGATGCCGGCGGCGAAGCCGACGGCGGAAACGACGGACAGCAGTATGATGACGCGGTCATAGTCGAGGGTGGCGGTTTCGGCGGCGTTGGCGAGCGCGCCTTCCGTCAAATTGACCATCTGGGCGATGATCTCGGATTCGGCGATGCGGGTCGGGTTGCACTCGTCCTTGAGAATCCGGTAGGCGACGCCGTTGGAATCGATGTTGGCGAGTTCGACGATCCTGTTGAAGATTTCGGTGCCGCCGCCGCGCCTGGGCTTGATCTCCTCCCAGAATATCCGGCTGGCCGCCGCCAGATCGGGATTGATGAAATTGGCCGGCATCGTGTAGCGGACGGCGCGCAGGGAAACGGCGCCGTCGTCGAGAAAGGAGACCTTGCCCCTGTTTTCCTCGCCGAAGGCGGCGTTGAAGCGCTTCACCTCGTCCTCGCCGGCGGCGGGGTTGGTGAGCAGGGCCTCGAGCCGGTCCAGGAGACTCGAGAAGCGCCTGCGTTCCCTGGTCGCGATCTCTATCTCCCCGGCGCGGCGGACGGGGTCGAAAAGCTCTATCACCACCAGCTTTTCGCGAAGCTGCAGCGCTTTGAGCGCCTCGAGCGCCTCCCAGCCGAGCGCGCGCACCCTGTCGCTGTCGCCCCCCGTGGCGCCGGGATCGTCGGCGGCGGCCACCAGCTTGCGCAACGGCTCGTCGTAGCCTTCCCAATAGTCGAGGCTGGCGTTCATCGCGATAGTCGTCGCCATGACATCGGTATTGGCGGAAGCGTTGGCGTAGATGCGTTCGACGATGTCCTTGCGTTTGGCCCACAACGCCTTCAGGTCGCTCCACAACGCCGCATTGGCGGGCATGACCTGATAGTGCTCGAACCAAGGATCGATGTCCTCGCCGATCACCTTGTCGAGGATCGCCTTTTCCGCGCGCATGCGCTCCACGTCCCTGCTGAGCGCTATTTCCCGCACCTCGATGAGGACGTCCTGTATCTTGGAGCGGAAATTCTTGAGATCCGACATGCGCATGGCCATGTCCGTCTCGACCACCGTGGCGGAATGGATGCTGTGCATGGTGTAAATCGCGACAGCCCCGATGAACAGAGACACCAGTTCCAGAATGATGACCACAAGATAAATGCGCTTTTTGAACGACATGGGTTGCCTCCCTTTCCGGCGTCAAGCCCGTTGCCGACACGGCCGGCTGCCTTTTCCGCATTCGCGCACGCCGCCCGCGGGCGCTCGACGATCATCGACTAGTCCTCCCGTGCGGCGGCAAAGCCGCGGCCAGCCGCCACCCTCTCAGGCATTGTAAGGGAAGACCGCGTTTCCGAAACGCAAAAATCGGTGGCGTCCCCGGCTCGCGGCGGCTATACTATGCCGGGCGCGGTCCGGAATTGCGGCCATGGGGACGGGGATCGCCCTGTTCCGCATCCGTTCCCCATGGCCGCTTCACGGCCGCGCACAAGCCGGGGGACCCACAATTCCGGGCCGCGGACGGCATGGCGATCCCGGCGTTCCCCGAATCGGCCGCCGGCGGCGAAGCGCGCCCCGCCCCGGCGGCCGGGCGGGAAGGACGGATGCAAGGCCAGTATGATCGACGTTTCCGGACTGTCCAAATGTTTCGGCGGCAACCGCGTGCTCGACGACGTCACCATGTCGGTCGCGCCGGGCGAGATCTACGGCATCGTCGGCCATTCCGGCGCCGGAAAATCCACCCTGCTGCGCTGCCTGAACGGCCTGGAGACGTACCGGAAGGGCAGCGTCAGGATCAACGGCGCCGAGGTGCGGGACCTGTCGCCGTCCGGGCTGATCGAGCTTCGGCGGACGATGGGGATGATTTTCCAGACCTTCAACCTCATGTCGCGGAAAAACGTCTACAGGAACGTCTCGTTTCCGCTGGAAATCCGGAAGACGCCGAAAGCCGGGATCGAGCGCCGGGTGATGGAGCTGTTGGACATGGTCGGCCTCGCCGACCGCCGCGACGAGCGCGTGCGGAACCTTTCCGGCGGCCAGAAGCAACGGGTCGGCATCGCCCGGGCGCTGGCGCTGCGCCCGGACATCCTCCTCTGCGACGAGGCGACCTCCGCCCTCGACCCGAAAACGACGGGCTCGATCCTCGACCTTCTCGAGGACATCAACAAGCGGCTCAACCTCACGATCGTCATCGTCACCCACCAGATGGAGGTGGTGAAGCGGCTCTGCCACCGGATGCTTCTCCTCGACGGCGGCGTCGCCCAGGCCGAGGGCGCGACCGAGGACCTCTTCCTGTCCCTGCCCGCCAACCTGCGCGGGTTCATCGACGAGGAATACACCCTGGTGCCCGGCGGGATCAACATCCGCCTCATGTTCCCGAGGGACATTTCCCGGGACGCCGTCGTCACCGCCATGGCGCGGGAGCTGGACATCGATTTTTCGATCGTCGGCGGCAAGCTCGAGCGCTACCTCGACGACGTGTTCGGCGTCCTCATCATCAACGTGCGCCCGGAGCACCTCGACATGGCGGTGGAGTACATGCGCAAGAAACGGCTGTATTGGCAGATGCTCGACGCCGACGGCGAAAACGTCCACGACCGCGACGCCTCCGCCGACAGGATCTTGAACAGGACCAGGCGATGAACGGCGGGACAGACCGGTTTTCGTGGATGCTCGAACGGCTGGGCGAATTCGGCCCCGATCTCTGGCGGGCGACCCTGGAGACGGCGTACATGGTGTTCGCCTCCACCGTGTTCGCGCTTTCGGGCGGCTTCGTCCTCTCGGTGGCGATGATCCTCGTCCACCCGCGCGGCCTCAGGCCGAAGCGCGTAGTCTACAACGCCCTCGACTGGCTCGTGAACCTCGGGCGCTCGTTCCCGTTCACGATCCTCATGATCTCGATCCAACCCTTCACCCGCCTCGTGGCCGGAACCACCCTCGGCAACGACGCCGCCATAGTCTCCCTGTCCATCGCCGCCGCGCCGTTGGCGGCGCGGCTGATCGAAGGCTGCTTTCTCGAGGTCGACCGGGGGGTCGTCGAGGCCGCCCGCTCTTTCGGCGCCGGCGACATGCAGATCATCTGGCGCGTCCTCCTTCCGGAGGCGTTGCCGGCCGTTGTCCTCAACATCGCCGTCATCGCCATCACCCTCCTGGGTTACGCGGCGATGGCGGGAACGGTCGGCGGCGGCGGGCTCGGCGATTTCGCCATGAAGTACGGCTACTACCGCTTCCAGACGGACCTTATGCTTTACGCGGTCGTCATCCTGATTATAATGGTGCAGTTGACGCAGACGATAGGCGGCTTCATATACAGGCGCCTGCGTTGACGCATGTTCCGGTCCGGACGCGCCGATCCGCGGCGCCCGGAACCGGACGAAAGGGGGCGGCGCGGCCGCCCGGTCCCCGTGGAGGCCCCTGGCCTTTCAAGCGCGCCGCCGGCGCGCCGCGGCGAGGGGCTTGACGTCTTGCATCGAGGAGATTTCCATGAAGAGACTCGCGCTCGTCCCGCTGATCGCGCTTTTCCTCGCCGCCTCCGCCGCGGGGGAGGACATCGTCGTCGGCGTCACCCCGTTCCCCCACAAGGACATCATGGAGGTCGCCAAGCCGCTCATGGCCAGGGACGGCTTCAACCTCGTCATCCGCGAGTTCACCGATTACGTGCAGCCGAACCTGGCGGTCGCGCAACGCCAGATCTTCGCCAACTTCTTCCAGCACATCCCCTATTTCGACAACATGAACGGGGAAATGAACCTCGGCATGGCCTGGATCGCCAAGGTGCATATCGAGCCGATGGGCCTGTATTCCCGCAAGATCGGGAGCCTCGGCGAACTCAAGGACGGCGACGTCGTCTCCGTCCCCAACGACCCGACCAACGAAGCCCGCGCCCTGCGCCTCCTCGAGGCGAACGGCCTCATCGCCGTCAAGCCGGGCGAACTCGTCACCATCCGCGACATCGTCGACAACCCGAAAAACCTCGTCTTCAAGGAGATCGACGCCCCGCAGCTTCCGCGCACGCTCCAGGACGTGACCGCGTCGGTCATCAACACCAACTTCGCCGGCGAGGCGGGGCTGATCCCGTCGAACGACGCCATCGTCATCGAGGGCGGGGACTCCCCCTACGCCAACGTGATCGCCGTCCGCGCCGCCGACAGGGACAGCCCCGCCGCGCGCGCGCTCGTCAGGGCGAGCCAGTCGCCGGAGGTGAGGAAATTCATCGACGAAAACCTCGTCCCCAAGGGCATCGTGCCGGCGTTCTGACGCCGTGGGAAGCGGGAAGCCGGACCGGAAGCGGCCCCTGCGCCGAGGGCCGCGCCTCCCGCTTCCCGAACCGGGAGGGTTGCGCATGACCACCGTCACCGCCGCGCCGGGCGCGGAAATCGTCAGGATGGAGGGAATCACCAAAACCTTCCCCGGCGTCCTCGCCCTGGACGATGCGCGGTTCTCGCTCAACGCCGGCGAAGCGCATGCGCTCGTCGGCGAAAACGGCGCCGGAAAATCGACCCTCATCAAGATACTCACCGGCGTCTACGGCAAGGATTCGGGCCGGGTGTTCATCGAAGGCCGCGAAGGGAGCGCTTCCACCCCCCTGGAGGCGAAGGCGCTGGGCATAAACGCCGTCTACCAGGACATCAACATGGCGCAGCACCTGTCGGTGGCGGAGAACTTCTTTCTCGGCAATCCGCCGCGCACGCCGTTTCGCACCGTCGACTGGAAGCGGATGCGCGAGGTCGCCGACCGGGTGCTGGGCGAGTACGACATCCATGTCGATTCGCGCGCGCTCGTCAAGGACCTGACGGTCGCGCAACAGGAGATGGTGACGATCGCCAAGACCGTCCACGAAAAGGCGAAGGTGATCATCTTCGACGAGCCGACCGCGCTCCTCGCCAACGAGGAATGCGCCGAACTGTTCGCCATGATCCGCAAGCTCAAGGCGCGGGGGATCGGCATCATCTACATATCGCACCGCCTCGAGGAGGTTTTCGAAATCTGCGACCGGGTGACGGTGATGAAGGACGGGCGCTGGATGAAAACCATGCCCACGGCCGGGACGAACGAGGATGAACTCATCTCCCTGATGGTCGGCCGCACGGTCGAGGACATGTACGACCGCGAATTCTTCGCGCCCGGCGAGGCCGTGCTCGAGGTGCGGGGCATTTCCGCCAAGGGCAAATTCAGCGACGTTTCCTTCGACCTCCGGCGCGGCGAAATCCTCGGCTTCTTCGGCCTGGTCGGTTCCGGCAGGACCGAGGTCATGCGCGCCGTCTTCGGGGCGGAGCCGCCCGACTCCGGCGAGATTCTCGCCTACGGCGAAAAGGTCGACCTGCGCTCCCCCAGCGACGCGATCAAGAAGCGGATCGGCCTTCTCCCCGAAGACCGCAAGCGCCAGGGCCTGAACCTGCAGCTGTCGCTCGTCCTCAACACCAACCTCGCCGCCTACGACAAGGTGTCGGACGCCGGCGTCATCAACCTCGGCAAGGAGGTCGCGGTCGCCGAGGAATACCGCGGGAAGGTCGGGACGCGCACGCCGTCCGTGCGCCAGCTGGTGAAAAACCTGTCCGGCGGCAACCAGCAGAAGGTCGTCGTGTCCAAATGGCTGGCCGGAGGATCGGACATCTTCATCTTCGACGAGCCGACCGTCGGCGTCGACGTCGGCGCGAAGCAGGAAATCTACAAGCTTCTCGAAACGCTGTTGTCCGAAGGGCACGCGATCATCCTCATCTCGTCGTACCTGCCGGAAGTCATGGGCCTCTCGGACCGGCTTCTGACCATGCGCAACGGCCGCATCTCCGGCGCGTTCGCGCGCGGCGCCTACGACGAGGAGGAGATCCTGAGGGCGGCGGCGATAGAATGAGAACGGGGCAGGCGCGCAATGCCGGCGCCGCGCGGTTCCGGGAGCGAATTCACGGCGAACTTGCCGACATTCGGCGGGGAATGGCGGGGTTCCGCCGTTTTTCGCAGAAGACACCGGGGGGGGGTCCCATCGACGCCCCATGGCTTCTGCCTTCGCGCTTCGTCCGTCCACAGAGGAGGGCGTCATGGAAAAGCCGAGCATGCGGGGAATGGGGGACGCGCCCGCCAGTGCGCGGCGGCGGAAGAAAACCCGCCGCCTGCCCGAGGGGACGCTGATCGTCACCATCGTCGTCCTGGCGATCGCGCTCACCTTTTCCACGGGCAACTTTCTGACCACGCACAACCTCTACAACCTTGTCCGCCAGACCTCCATCAACGGCATCGTCGCCATCGGCATGACCTTCGTCATCATCTCCGGCGGCATCGACCTGTCGGTGGGCGCGGTCGTCGGCTGCAGCGGCATTCTGGCCGCGCTGCTGATGAAGGACGTCAACCAGGGGGTGCTTGTTTCCTGCTTCGCCGGCGTCCTCGTCTCGGCCCTCGTCGGCGTCGTCAACGGCGTTCTCATCTACAACGGGCGCGTGCCCCCGTTCATCGCCACGCTCGGCTCCATGACCATGCTCCGGGGCTCCATCATGCTCGCCTCGGACGCGAGAAACATCGCCGGCCTCCCGCGAAGCTTCAGCGATTTCGCCCAGGACGACTTCCTCGGCCTGCCGATGCTGTTCATCGTCTGGCTGATCATCATCGCCGTCGCCTGGTTCATCACCCGCCTGACCGTCTTCGGCCGGAAAATATACGCCGTCGGCTCCAACGTCGAGGCGACGCGCCTGTCCGGCGTCGACCTCAAGTGGGTGTATTACGGGACGTATACGGTGTGTTCGCTCTTCTGCGGGATCGCGGGCATTCTCTATGCGTCGCGCCTGCGCAGCGGCATCCCGACGGGCGGGCAGGGCTACGAAATGGACGCGATCGCGGCGTCGGTCATCGGCGGCGCCAGCCTGTCCGGCGCGGAAGGCTCCATCCTCGGAACGGTTCTGGGCGCCGTCATCATGGCGATGCTCAGGAACGGCGGCAACCTTCTGGGCGTCGATCCGTTCGTGCTCGAGATCGTCATCGGCGCGCTCATAGTCGTCGCCGTCCTCATCGACCAGAACCGCAAGGCGAAGGGGTAGGCCGAAGCGTCCGCGCGGCGCAAAGACGCTTTTGCGCGCTTCGCCCCGCCCCGGGGGGCATGGCCGATCTGGGGAACGCGGACGTCGCCCGCGGGCCGCCGCGGCGCACCGGGAAATACGAAGTGGGAATGCGCCAACAGGAACCGCCCCCGTTGCCGGGGGCGGTTCTGTCGGCGCGCGCTGCTTGCGTTGTCGCGAAAGCGCGACGAAATCAAGGTTGCTTGAATTCCATCTTCGCCATCTGCCCGTAGATCCTCCAGCGCAGCGATTCTTCCCACGCCGCCTGTTCGGCGAACTTTTCGGCGACTTCGGGTTCGCGCTTCTGGAGGGCGCTGAACCGGGTCTCGCCCATCGCCCAGTCCTTGTACGCCATGGAGGGCGCCTTGGAGTCGAGCTGGAGCGGGTTCCTGCCTTCCCTGATCAGGCGCGGGTCGAAGCGGTAGAGCGGGAAGTGGCCGGATTCGACCGCCTTCTTCTGTTCCGCGAAGCCGAGGCCGAGGCCGTCGGCCATGCCGCGGATGCCGTGCGCGATGCAGTGCGAGTAGGCGATGACGATGGACGGGCCGTCGTAGGCTTCCGCCTCGAGGAGGGCCTTGACGACCTGGCCGTCGTTGGCGCCCATGGCGACCTTGGCGACGAAGATGTTGCCGTAGGTCATGGATATCATGCCCAGGTCCTTCTTCCCCGTCGCCTTGCCGCCCTCGGCGAAGCGCGCGACTGCGCCCAGCGGCGTGGACTTGGAGGCCTGGCCGCCGGTGTTGGAGTAGACCTCGGTGTCGAGGACGAGGACGTTGACGTTCTTGCCGGAGGCGAGAACGTGGTCGAGCCCGCCGTAACCGATGTCGTACGCCCAGCCGTCGCCGCCGATGATCCACACCGACTTCTTGACGAGGTAGTCGGCGATGGCGAGGAGGTTCTTCGCCTTGTCGGAGCCGCACTTGCCCAGGATGTCCTTCAGCCTGGCGACGCGTTCGCGCTGCTTGTCGATGTCGTCCTGGGTGACCTGGTCGGCGGAGACGATCCGCCGGACGAGTTCGGCGTGGTCCTTCAGGCAGCCGTCCTCGACCATCTCTTCCGCCGCCTGCCTGCCCTGGGCCATGAACTTGTCGGCCGCCAGGCGCATGCCGAAGCCGAACTCGGCGTTGTCCTCGAAGAGGCTGTTCGCCCACGCCGGACCGCGGCCGTCGGCGTTCCTGGCGTAGGGGGTGGTGGGCAGGTTGCCGCCGTAGATCGACGAGCAGCCGGTGGCGTTGGCGACGAGCATGCGGTCGCCGAAGAGCTGGGTGACGAGCTTGATGTAGGGGGTCTCGCCGCAGCCGGCGCAGGCGCCGGAGAACTCGAAGAGCGGGCGGGCGAGCTGCGAGCCCTTCACGGTGTTGAGCGGGAACAGCCCCGGCTTCGTTTCCGGAATCCCGTCGAGGAAGAACTTGGCGTTGGCGCGCTCGGCCTCGCGGAGCGGGGGCTGGGGCGCCATGTTGATCGCCTTCCTCTTCCCGTTTTCCTTGTCCTTCGCCGGGCAGGCGGCGACGCAGGCGCCGCAGCCGGTGCAGTCTTCCGGGAAGACCTGGAGGGTGCAGCTCATGCCCTCGACCTGCTTGCCGCGCGCCGGCGCCGACTTGAACGTTTCCGGGGCGCCCCCGGCGCGCTCGGGATCGTAGATCTTCATGCGGATGACGGCGTGCGGGCAGACGGCCGAGCACTTCGCGCACTGGATGCAGACGTCGGGCTCCCACACCGGGATCTGCAGGGCGATGTTCCGCTTTTCCCACTGGGTGGTGGCGGTGGGGAAGGCGCCGTCGTCGGGGAGCTTCGACACCGGCAGGCTGTCGCCCTCGTTGATCATGATCGAGGAGAGGGTGTCGAGGACGAACCGCGGCGCCTCGCCGGAGACGATCGGCGGTTTGGGCTTGCCGTCGGCGGCCTTGCCGGAGTAGTCGACCTGGTGGAGGTGCGCCAGGGCCTGGTCGACGGCGTCGTTGTTCTTCTTGACGATCGCCTCGCCCTTCTTGGAGTACGTCTTCTTGATCGCGCCCTTGATGTAGCCGATGGCCTGTTCGGCCGGGATGACGTCGGCGATGCTGAAGAAGCAGGTCTGCATGATGGTGTTGATCATGACGCCCATGCCGGTTTTGGCGGCGACTTCGTAGGCGTCGATGACGTAGAACTTCGCCTTCTTGTCGAGGATGCGCCGCTGCACCTCGCGCGGCAGGCGGTCCCACACCTCGTCCGGCCCGTAAATCGAGTTGAGCAGGAAGGTGCCGCCTTCCTTGAGGTCCTTGAGCATGTCGTACTTTTCAAGGAACGACCACTGGTGGCAGGCGATGAAGTTGGCGGAGTGGATGAGATACGTCGATTTGATCGGCCTGGGGCCGAAGCGCAGGTGCGAGGCGGTGATGGCGCCCGCCTTCTTGGAGTCGTAGACGAAGTAGCCCTGGGCGTAGTTGTCGGTGTGGTCGGCGATGATCTTGATCGAGTTCTTGTTGGCGCCGACGGTGCCGTCCGAGCCGAGGCCGTAGAACATGCAGCGGCTGACGTCGTCGGGTTCGATGTCGAGGGCCTTGTCGTAGTCGAGGGACGACTTGGAGACGTCGTCGTCGATGCCGACGGTGAAATGGTTCTTCGGGGCGTCCTTCTTGAGCTCGTCGAAGACGGCCTTGGCCATCGCCGGGGTGAACTCCTTGCAGGACAGGCCGTAGCGGCCGCCGATGACGACGGGCCAGCGGCCGCCGAAGAGGGACTTGTCTGCCTGCATCGCTTCGCCGAACGCGGTGCGGACGTCCTCGTAGAGGGGTTCGCCGAGGGCTCCGGGCTCCTTGGTGCGGTCGAGCGCGGCGAAGACCTTGGCCGTCTTCGGGAGCGCGCCGAGGAAGTGCCTGATGGAGAAGGGGCGGTAGAGGTGGACGGTGAGGACGCCGACCTTCTCGCCCTTGCCGTTGAGCCAGTCGGCCATTTCCTGCGCGGCGTCGGCGGCCGAGCCCATGATGATCATGACCCGGTCCGCGTCCTTGGCGCCGTAGTAGTCGAAGAGGCTGTACCGGCGGCCGGTGAGCTCGGCGAACTTGTTCATTTCGCCCTCGACGATATCGGCGCACTTCTCGTACCAGGGGTTGCACGCCTCGCGGCACTGGAAGAAGACGTCCGGGTTCTGGGCGGTGCCGCGGATCGTCGGGTTGTCGGGGGTGAGCGAGCGGGCGCGGAACTGGCGCACAAGCTCGTCGTCGATCATCCGGCGCATGTCGTCCTTCGAGAGGACCTCGATCTTCTGGATTTCGTGCGAAGTGCGGAAGCCGTCGTAGAAGGAAAGGAACGGAATGCGCGAACGCAGGGTCGAGGCCTGGCAGATGAGCGCGAGGTCGTGCGCTTCCTGGACGTTGACGCCGGCCATGAGCGCCCAACCGGTCTGGCGGCAGGCCATGACGTCGGAGTGGTCGCCGAAGATGGAAAGCGCGTGCGAGGCGACGGTGCGGGCGGTGACGTAGAAGGTGGTGGGGGTGAGCTCGCCCGCGATCTTGTACATGTTGGGGATCATGAGGAGCAGGCCCTGCGACGCCGTGAAGGTGGAGGTGAGGGCGCCGGCGGCGAGCGCGCCGTGAACCGCGCCGGAAGCGCCGCCCTCGGACTGGAGCTCGGACACCATGGGCACGTTGCCCCAGATGTTCGTCTCGCCGACGGCGGACTTGGCGTCGCAAATCTCGCCGAGATTGGAGGACGGGGTGATCGGATAGATGGCGCAGACCTCGTTTACCGCGTGCGCCACTTCCGCCGCGGCCTGGTTGCCGTCGAACGGCGCTTTCATGCGTGCCATGCTGGTTCCTTTCTCGAAGGGTGTGTTCGGATTCCGCTGCTAACCATTGAAGTGACTGGTATATGAGAGCGCAAGCTCGGTTTATGCCGCTGAGGCGGCAAAACCGCAACCGCACCGCCCGGGATCGGCGGGTGCGGGATCGGACAAGCCTATGGAATACACAATACTATGGCAAAGGCGCGATGCGTCAAGAGATAAAAATCGCTAATCGCGGGCATTTGGCGCCGCGGACAAAAAACGCGCCGGGGAGGCGGACGCGGAACAGGGCGACCCCCATGCCCCATTGTCGCGAATTTCGGGCCGCCGACGGCCGGATCCCCGCCTTCGCGGGGCCGCAACGCGCGTTCCCGCGCGTCTGTCAGGCCAGAAGCAATGCGGCGCGGCCGGCGCGGAGCTCTTCCTCCCGCTCTTTCGCGAGGCCGGAATCGGTGATGACGCCTTCGAGATCGTCGAGGCCGCAGACGCGCGAAAGACTGGTCTTGCCGAATTTCGACGAGTCGCCGAGGACGAAGGAACGCCGGCAGCGCGCGACGATGGCGGCGCCGATCTCGGCGCGCATCATGTCGGAATTGGTGAAGCCGGACGCCGGCGTGAAGCCGTCCATGCCGATGAACGCCTTGGAAAAATGCGTTTTCTCGATGCCGGTCTTGGCGAGCGTGCCGACGACGCCTTCGCTCTCCGGCTGGTAGAGGCCGCCGAGGGCGACGACGGCGGCGGGATCGCCGGGTTGCGCCTGGCGGGCGACGAAGAGGTTGGCGGCGACGATCGTCACCCTGCGCCCGGCGAGCTCGCGGGCGAGGAGGGCGTTGGCGGATCCGGATTCGACGAGGACTGTTTCCCCTTCCTCGACGAGGCTGGCCGCGAGGCGGGCGATCCGGAGTTTTTTGTCGTGGCGGATCGAAAGGCGGCGCGCGATGTTGTCCGTCTCCAGCAGGGCGGCGCCGCCGTGGGTGCGGCGGATGTAGCCGGCTTTTTCGAGGGCGGAAAGATCCTGGCGGATCGTGACGACGGAGACGCCGCCGAGTTCGGCCAGCTCCCGCACCGTCGCCTGCTCCCGTTCGGCGAGCCGGTCGAGGATGCGGGCGTGCCGCTCGCTCATCGCGTTCATTCGCCTTCCTCCAAAAGAAGCGCCGCCGCGCCGACGACGCCGGAGGCTTCGCCCGCTTCCGCCCCGGCGATCGCGACCGGGCCGCAGGGCATGTCCTTGGCGAGACTGTGGAACGCGTCGCGCATGCGCTCGAAAAAGCCGCCCCCCCAGTCCACGGGGCCACCCCCATGGCCATCGCCGGCGGATTGAAGATCATGGGCCGCTCCGGAGAGACAGTCTTCCAACACGCAAAAGCATATCACGGTATTTATGGAAGTCGATACGCTTTCGAACGAAAAATATGCCTCGCCGGGAGTATGGGGAGGCCGGAACGTCGCCGCCGCCGGCGGATGTCGATTGAACCGGCGCGGATTTCTTGCTATACTGGGCGCGGCGCCAAATCGTGACAATGGGGAGAGGAGGTTGCCCCCGCTCCCCGCCGATTTCCCCGAACTATACCGGGCGCGGCCCGAAATTGTCCCGATGGGGGATGGGTGTTGCCCTGTTCCGCATCCGTTTCCCTTGGCCATTTCATGGCCGCAGACAGTCGAGGGAATCACGACTCCGGACCGTGACCGGTGTCTCTCTTGCCGCGCAGTCCGGGGAATCGCAATTTCACGGCGCCGACGGCATCACAGGGTTCCGTTCTCTCGTTCCGGGTATGGAGGCGCCATGGGGAAGGCGAGACGATTGTGTTGCCTGGCGTTGATCGCGCTGTCGGCGCTGTCGGCGAACGCCGCGGCGGCGGAGTTCGATATCGAAATGCCGCGCATGCTGCTTCGCCGGCTCCAGCTGTGCCGCCAATGCGGTTCGGCGCTGCTGGTCACGCGGGTCCATCCGGGCGTTTCCGTCCGCTGTCCCGACTGCGGCGCCGAGCAGCCCCGTCTCCGCGACGAGCGCCTCATCAATCAGCTGTACCAGATGTGCAGCCTCTGCGAGATGCCCTTGAACGGCGAGGGGCGCGCCGCCGGCGACATCGTCGAATGCGACAACTGCCATACCAGGCAGGCGCTGTCGCCGAGCGCGATCCTCGCCGAACGCTACCGGCTCGGAAAAGGCTATCTGCCCGGATTTCCCCCCGGGAAGGGCGACAAGACCATGCTCTTTCCCGCAGCCGACGGCGCCGACGACATGGCGGCGGCTGGGCTTGCCCAGATTCCGGAACCCGGCCGCGACGACCTTCTCGCCTCCGGCGTCGCCCCGTTTCCCCTCGATCTTGCGCCCGCGACCGGCGGGTATGCGCGGCCGGTCCCGACGCCGATTCCGCAGCCCCCGGAAGAGCCGCCGGCCGCGCCCGAGTTCGCGCCGCCGGCGGTGCATGTCGACCCGGGGCCGGGAGCGGTCGACGTCCCGTCCGTGACGGTCGACATGTTCGGGGGGCCGGATCTGCCCGACCTTCCGGTGCGCCGCGCCGGCGTTGCCGCCCCCGCCGACGCCGGACAGCGCCTGCTCGCCCGGATCGACGGCCAGCCGATCACCCTGGACAATGTCGACGCCGTTGTTCTGCCCGCTTTGCGCGCGCGCCCGGAGGGAGCGACGCCGGAACGCGAGCGGGAACTGCGTCGCGCCGTCCTCGACCGGCTGATCCAGCGCGAGCTCGCGGTGCAGGAGGCGAAGCGGCTGGGCTACAATCCCGACTGGAACGAAGTGCGTCGACGCGCCGAAGCCCTCGCCGGCCGGCTCGACGGGTTGCGACTCGATCCGATCCGCGAGGCGGAGAAGGAATTGACCATGCGCGCCATGCGCGAGCGGGTCGTCGCCTGCGCCACGGCGCCGGACGACGCGGTGCGCCGTTTCTACGAGGAGCACAAGAATTCCGCCATCAGGCCGGGAAAGCTGGCGATAACGCCGCTGTGCGTTTTCGAGGACCGGACCGGCCGCGCCGACCCCCGCGACCACCGCGCCATCGCGGCGGAGATTTCGCGTTCGTTCGAGCTTGGCGTTCGCTTCGACGACATGCGCGAAAAATACGATGAGTTCAGCGTCGGCGCGTCCGTCCCGGACGAGCCGGTCCCCCGCGACCATTACGCCGGGGAAGTGCTCCGCGCCGTCGGCGACCTGCCCGCCGGCGCGGTGTTCGGCCCGGTGTTCACCCCCGGTCTGGCGCTGTTCGGGAAGATCACCGCCGTCGTGCCGCCCGGTCCGGCGCCGTTCGACGAAGTGGAGCCGGTCATCCGCGCGCAACTCGAAAACGAGGCCGGCGACGCCGCCTTCGCCGCCTGGATCAGGGGTCTGGCGGCGACGGCGCGCATCGAATTGTTCTAGCGCGTTTCCGGGAATGATTGGCCTCCATGTCGCGTTTTCGGGCCCAATCGCGCCAACCAAAAACGCGCCCGGTGAAGGCCGGCTATACCGTTCACCGCCCGGGGCCGCGACCCCCTCGACTGTGCGCGGCCATGAGACGGCCAAGGGGGGGGCGGACGGGGAACGGGGCGGCCTCCATCCCCCATCTTCACAATTTCGGGCCGCGCCCGGCATACCGGCATATTCGCGAAAACGCCGCGGGAATGCCCCAACCGCGTGCCCCGGGGACGGCGACGCATGGATCCCAAAGGGAAAAACGTCTGGATCACCGGCGCGACGTCCGGCATAGGCAGGGCGCTGGCGGTCGAATTGGCCCGCGCCGGCGCGCGGACGCTCGTCTCCTCCCGCCGGCTCGACCGGCTCGAGGAGACGGTCGCGGCGTGCCGCATGGCCGGGGCGGAAGCGAGCGCGCTCGCGCTCGACCTCGCCGACGCCGCTTCCCTCCCCGGCAAGGCGCGGGAGGCGGAACGCAGCCTCGGCCGCATCGACATCCTCGCCGCGGTTGCCGGCGTCGGACAGCGCGGCGCCGCCCTCGACACCGAATCCGCCGTGGCGCGGCGCATTTTCGAAGTCGATTTCTGGGGAACGGTCGAGCTCGCCCGCCTTGTCCTCCCCGCCATGTACGCGCGCGGCGGCGGCCAGCTCGTCGTCGTGACGGGTGTGCTGGGGAAGTTCGGCGCGCCGCGCCGCTCCTTCTACAGCGCCGCCAAACACGCGCTCCACGGCTGGTGCGATTCGCTCCGCGAGGAAGCGCCCGGCGCCGGAGTCGAGGTGACGCTGCTTGTCCCGGGATGGGTGCGGACGGAAATCTCCGAACACGCGCTTGACGACGGCGGCGCGCCCCACGGCAGAATGGACCCTGGCCAACAGCGGGGCATAACGCCGGAGGAGTGCGCCCGGCGCTCGCTTCCGGCCATAACGAAAGGGCTTCCCGAACAGCTCATCGGCGGCATCGAATGCGGCGGCGTCTACCTGAACCGCATCTGGCCGGGGCTGTTCCGGAAAATGCTCCGCAGAAGGGGCATAGGATGACGGGCAGCGGGAAGCGGGCCGGAATTCTTCCCGCTGCCCGCCGCCGACGTCTCACTGGAAGCGCGCCGGCCATTTCATGGCCGCGCACAGTCGCGGGAATCACGACCCCGGGCCGCGAACGGCATGAAAAATCGCGTGCTTCGGCCGCGACGCCGTCTACCGCCAGCCGCGGCGATGCCTCCCGCCGCGCGGGCCGCCGCCGTAGTGGAAGCCGAAGTTGAAGCCCGGGCGCGGCTCATGGATGACGACGGGCGGCGGGGCGGGTTGATAGATGACCCGCGGGGCGGGCGCGACGACCACCGGCGCGGGAGCGTGGCTGTCGAACAACGCCTCGCTGCGCACCTTGTCGCGGTTGACCGCGACCACGTTCAATCCGCTGTCGCCGACGACGCCGAAGGGGTCGAGGGACAGGGTGGTGGTTTCGCCTTCGCGGATCTTCACCTCCAGCTTTTTGCCGTTGTCGCCGTACAGTTTGTACCCTTCCTTGCGGACGTTGAGGACGACGTTCCCGCCCGGCTCCAGCTCGACGCCGCCGTTGGGGTGGCGCGAGAGGAACATGCGGTGGTCCTTGGCGTTGATCTGGAGGTAATAGGTCTGGTAGTCGCGGTTCGAAATCGAGAGCCAGCCCTCCTTGTCGTACAGGGGCGGCAGGGAAACGGGCGAGGCCACGGCCAGCGGCGATACCGCCGTTCCCGGAGGATCCGCCCCATAATACGTCGGCGGCGGGGCGGCGGCCGGAGGTTCCGCGTAGGCGGTCGCCGGCCGCGGGCCGACGATGGTCGGCGGCGCGACCGTCGACGCCGCCGGGCCGTCGTCCGGGACGGGGACGAAGCTCAGCTCCGCGACGAGGTCCTCCGACGCGCCGAAGGAGCGCAGGTCGTCCATCTCCGCTTCCGTGAGGTAAAACCCGCCCTGGCTTTCCGCCAGATTGATGATGACGTTCTCCGGCACGTTGGCGCGGAGCATATCCTTGATTTCGCCCACGTCGAGCGCCCGCGCGCCGCCGGCGGCGGTCAGAACAACGGCCAGCAGCCCGGCGAGGCGAACCGTACGCTTGCACATGATGAATGTCTCCCCTTGGGGCGTTTTGCGAAGTCGAATGGACATCCCATTGTCCATTGCGCGCTTCGTCCTGTCCCGCCGCATCCCTAAACGCCGGGTCTTTCGCGACAGTCGGGTACAATGCGCTGGCGCGTTTTCGGAAACGATCAGCCTCCCCGCCGCGTTTTCGGGCTCGACTGCGCCAGCCAACAACGCGCCGGGGAAAGGCCGGCCATTTGCGAAAACGCCCCTGTTCGAAAGGCTGTTCAGGCCGCGGGCGGAACAAACGGCGGTCCCGTCCGCACGGCGAAATCAGCGCCTGTGGCCGGGCGGCCTGTGGCCAGGCGGCCCGTGGCCGCCGGGGCGGCCCGGACGGCCGGGATGGCGGCCCGGTCCGGGGCGGTGCGGGCGGTGGTGCGGCCTGCCCCAGCGGCTGCCGAAGCTGAAGCCGAAGGAATACCCCGGCCGCGAGTAATACGGGTACGGTTCCATGTGGTAATACGTTCGCGGATACGAATAAACCACCGGCGGGGGCGCGGCGACGATGACGGTCGGCGGATTCGCCGCCACCGGCACGGGCGCCGGTTCGACAATCGTCGGCGCTGAAGCGCCATGCGCGGATTCGATATTGTCGATGTCCGTGAGCGCTTCCAGAAGCTGCGGCGACGCCCCGGCCCGGGAGAGGCGGATCACCTCCCGGGCGTCGAGCGGCCGCGACAGCTTCCGCTGCTCGAGCATATTGATGACGACGCTTTCCCGCACCCCGTTCTGCAACATATCCATCACTTCCTCGACGTCGAGCGCCGCCGCCCGGAACAGGGCGGTCGCGCACAGGACGGCGGCAAGCATTCCGGTTCTCAATGTGGACATTATCGTCACCTCTTGCGTAAAGACGCGTTCAATGCTCCCATGCAAGTGTAGTGTCGCCGGATCCGGAAATGTTGCGCGGAAATATGGGGAAAATCCGTCCGCCGGGCGTCGTTCAGTACGCGCCCGCGCACATCGTCAGGTCGATGTTCCGCTTGGTCTGTTCAAAGACGCCCCGGTAAAGGGGTTCGAGAACCCGGTCGGGGAGCTCGTCCCGGCGCGCCCCGACGATCGCCGCCGCCTCGGCGACGCCCGCGTTCATGGCGATCCGCATGTCGGTGTAAATATTCAGCTTGGCGATGCCGCCGCGTATCGCGTCCTTGAGCTGGTCCTCCGGCGTTCCCGATCCGCCGTGCAGCACGAGCGGCACATCGGTCACGGCGACGATTTCGGCGAGGCGGGCGAGATCGAGCCTCGGGGCCGCCCTGTAGACGCCGTGGATGGTGCCGATGGACACGGCGAGGGCGTCGACTTCCGTCTCGGCGACAAAGCGTTCGACTTCGCCGGGTTCGGTGAGCCTGACGTCGCCGGCGTCGCCGCCCAGGTCGGTGCCGGCGACGAAGCCGAGTTCGGCCTCGACAGTGACGCCGCGCGCATGCGCGTACTTGACCACCTCGCGGGTTTTGGCGATATTCTCCCCGAGGGGATAGCCGGAACCGTCGAACATGACCGAGGTGAAGCCGGCGGCGATGGCCCGCTTGATGACCTCGATTTCGCCGGCGTGGTCGAGGTGCAGAACGACCGGAATCGCATACGCGGGCGCGACCGCCTTGACGATGCCGGCGATATAATCGAGCCCGCGGCCGCCGATATTCGCCGGCAATCCCGCAAGAATGACGGGAGCGCGCAATTCCCCGCTCGCCTCGAGGATCGGGCGGACGAAGACGTCCTCGATGTAATCGAAGGCGGGAACGGCATATCCGTGTTTTTTGGCATGCGGCAGTATTTCATTCAGGGTGCAAAGCATTTTTCTGTCTCCCGTCGGTGAAAAATCGTCGAAAACGCTATGGCTGCCAGTCTACGAAAAAACGGCGGAAACGAAAAGGCTTCTTTTGCGTTGACGCCCTTTTTCTGTATCGGACGCCGGATTTTTTTATTTATTTATCACGGGTGCGGGGTATAATGCCCCAGCATACGCGAAGGTGAAAATGATCCCGCGCCAGGGGTCGGAGGCCGGGCATGCCATCCCGGCCCCCTTCTGTGCGCCATCATCTTTCAATGCCATGAGTCGACACAAGCCCGAGAAGAGTCTCGGGCGATGTTTTGGCGCGAAGAGACGCCGCTCGGCCGGCTCTCGGCGACGGATGCCCGGTCGAGGTATACGAAGGAGAAGATAGTGGACCTCATCAACGAAGTGCTGGCGATCGTCAAGAGGCGAAACCCGAATGAAGCCGAGTTTTTCCAGGCGGTCGAGGAAGTGCTGTTCTCGCTCGAGCCGCTCCTGAAGGCCGAGCCCAAATACGTGAATGCCGGCATCCTTCACCGCATCATCGAACCGGAACGGCAGATCATCTTCCGCGTCGCCTGGGTTGACGACAAGGGCAGGATGCAGGTGAACCGCGGGTATCGCATCCAGTTCAATTCCGCGCTCGGCCCCTACAAGGGCGGCCTTCGCTTTCACCCCAGCGTCAACGGAAGCATCCTCAGGTTCCTCGGTTTCGAGCAGATTTTCAAAAACAGCCTCACCGGCCTCATGATGGGCGGCGCCAAGGGCGGCGCCGACTTCGATCCGAAGGGCAAAACCGACACCGAGGTCATGCGCTTCTGCTACTCCATGATGACCGAACTCTATCGGCACATCGGCCCCAACACCGACGTCCCAGCCGGCGACATCGGCGTCGGCGGCCGTGAAATCGGCTTCCTCTTCGGCCAGTACAAGCGGCTGAAAAACGAATTCACCGGCGTTCTCACCGGCAAGGCCCTCAATTGGGGCGGCTCGCTGATTCGCCCCGAGGCGACCGGCTACGGCGCCGTCTACTTCGCGCACGAAATGCTCGCCGCCGCCGGCGACGACATCGGCGGCAAGATCTGCGCCGTATCCGGTTCCGGCAACGTCGCCCAGTACACGGTCGAGAAGCTCAACCAGCTCGGCGCCAAGGCCGTCACCCTCTCCGATTCGGGCGGCTTCATCCACGACCCGGACGGCATCGACGGGGAAAAGCTCGCCTACGTGATGGAACTCAAGAACGTCCGCCGCGGCCGCATCTCGGAATACGCCGAGAAATACAAATCCGCGACCTTCGTCCCCGGCCAGCGCCCGTGGAACGTGAAATGCGACTGCGCCTTCCCCTCCGCCACCCAGAACGAGATCTCCGGGGACGACGCGAAGACGCTGGTGAAGAACGGCTGCAAGGTCGTCACGGAAGGCGCGAACATGCCCACCACCCTCGAGGGGACCGAAGTGTTCCTCGGGAACAAGATCCTTTTCGGCCCCGGCAAGGCCGCGAACGCCGGCGGCGTCGCCGTCTCCGGCCTCGAAATGGCCCAGAACTCGCAGCGCATGATGTGGACCGGCGAAGAGGTGGACGAAAAGCTTCAGGGCATCATGAAGTCCATCTTCACGACCTGCAGCGAGACCGCCGCCAAGTACGGCCACCCCGGCAATTACGTGGTCGGCGCGAACATCGGCGGCTTCGTCAAGGTCGCGGACGCCATGCTCGACCAGGGCCTGGGATAACCCCGCGGCGTGAATCGGCCGACCGCAAAAAAGGAACGGGGGCCCCTTTCGCGGGGCCCCCGTTTTCATGCCGTTCGCGGCCCGGAGCCGTGATTCCCCCGACAAAGGGGGGAATGGAGGCGGGAAATCCGTAAACCGCTTCGCTCCCGCGCGGGCCGGATGCGGCGCACGACTGGACGCCTGTCGATCGAAAGCGCGCGCCGTTCGGCGCCGCGCCCCGGAACCGCGTTTCCCGGACCGTTTTACCGGCGTTCCGCCTTGCGGCCATACGAATCGATGCCGACGGCGAGAAGGATGATGACGCCCTTGACGAGATGCTGGACGTGGACGGGAACGCCCCAGAGGTTGAACATGTTGCTGACGATGTTGAGCATGAGCACGCCGACCAGGGTGCCGAAAATGCTGCCTTCGCCGCCCGAAACGCTGGTGCCGCCGATCACGGTGGAGGCGATCGCGTCCATTTCGTAGCCGTTGCCCGCGAGGGGCGTCGCGGAATTGAGGCGCGACGCGTACACCACCCCCGCCATCGCCGCCGTCAACCCGCCGATGACGAAGGTGAGGATGTGGTAGAAGTCGACGGGCACGCCGGAAAGGCGGGTCGCCTCCTTGTTGCCGCCGACCGAGCAGACATAGCGGCCGGTGCGGGTGCGCGAGAGGACGAACTGCCAGAACAGCACCATGACGACGAGGAAAATCACCGGATACGGGATGATCCACGCCCGGCCCGAACCGATCTCGCGGAACGGCTCCGATTCGCCGACGATGGGGTAGCCGCCGGTGTAAATATAGGTGAGGCCGCGCACGATCGTCATCGTGCCGAGGGTGGCGATGATGGGAACGATGCCGACGATGGCGGCGAGGACGCCGTTCACGAGGCCGATGAGGAGACCGACCGCGAGCGCGGCCAGAACGGCCCAGGGCCACGGCATATGGGCCTGCATGCCGATGACGGCGGCGGCGGTGAGCGCGAGCGTGGATCCGACCGAGATGTCGAAGCCGCCCCCGATGATGACGAAGGTGGTCCCGATCGCCATCAGGCCGATGATCGAGCTCTGGCGCAGAATGTTCATGACGTTCTGGGCCGACAGGAATTTCGGCGTGACCAGGGAAATCACGACCGCCAGCGCGCAAAAAATGATCAGGATCGCATAGCGCCGGAAAAAGGCCCCGGCGCCGACCGTACCGCCGTTCGCACTCATACGCTACGCCTCCAGCATCATGCCGAGGACCTCTTCCTGCCGCGCCCCGCGCGGCAGCTCGCCGGCGATCGCCCCCTTGCGCATCACCAGGATCCGGTCGGCGACCTCGAGAATCTCGGGCACTTCGGACGATATGAACAGCACCGCCTTGCCCTGGCGGGCGATTTCGGCCACCAACTTGTAGATGGCGCGCTTGCTGCCGACGTCGATGCCGCGCGTCGGTTCGTCGAGGATGAGGATTTCCGGGCCGGCGAACAGCCATTTCCCCAACACCACCTTCTGCTGGTTGCCGCCGCTCAGATGCCTGACCCGCTGCCCGAGCCCGGCGATCTTGATGGACAGGGAATCGACGAGTTCCCGGCAGGCGGCCGACTCGGCGGCGGGGGACAATATCTCGCCCCACGACACCTTGTCGAGCGCCGCCAGCGTCAGGTTCCGCCCGACCGCCTGCCCGTGGATGAGGCCCTGCGTTTTCCTGTCCTCGGGCAGGAAGCCGATGCCCGCCCGCTTGGCGCGCACCGGATCGAGCCTCGCCGTCCGGCCGCCGCGCACCGTCACCGCGCCGGCCTCCATCCGGTCGGCGCCGAACAGCAGACGCGCCAGTTCCGTTTTTCCCGAACCGATCACCCCGACGAGCCCGGTGATTTCGCCGCGCCTCAACGTCAGGTCGACGCCGAGCACCGCGTCGCCGCGCCGCAACCCCTCCGCCCGCAGCAACTCCCCCCCGCCGCCGGGGGGGCCGCCGCCCTTCCCCGGCGTTCCGGAACCTTCGGTCCCGCCGCCGGCCGCGCCGCGCCCGGTCGAGCCAAGCATCAACTTCACGATGCGCTCCGCCGTCACGTCGCCGATGTTTTCGGTCGCGACGCGGACGCCGTCCTTGAGGACGGTGACCCGGTCGGAAATGCGGAACAGTTCGCCCAGGTAATGGGTGATGTAGATGACGGTGACGCCTCTTGCCTTGAGGTCGTTCACCACCCGGAAGAAGGCCTCGATTTCGCCGCCGCCGAGGCTGTCGGTGGGTTCGTCCATGATGATCAGGCGGGCGTCGTGCGCGAGCGCCTTGACGATTTCGGCGAGCTTGCGCTCGGCCGGCCCGAGCGAGCGCACCTTGCGATCCGGAGGCAGGGCGAAGCCGACCCGCCGGCAGAGCGCGAAGAAGCGTTCCCGCATGACGTCCCGCCTGCATACGCCGAAAAGGCCGTAGACGGGTTCGATGCCGAGAAAGACGTTTTCGATCACCGTCAGGGTCGGGATCAGGCTCGTCTCCTGGTGGATGACGGCGATCCCCCGTTCGAGCGCCCCGCCCGGATCGGCGGCGGCGAATTCGCGGCCGTCGAAAACGATGCGGCCGGAATCGCGCTGATACGCGCAGCAGATGATCTTGATGAGCGTCGACTTGCCGGCGCCGTTCTCGCCGACGAGCGCGTGCACCTCTCCCCGGCGGACCTCGAAGTCGACGTCGAGAAGGACGGGGACGTTCCAGAACGATTTGTTCAGCCCGGTGATCCGCAGAAGGGCGTCGGTCATGGCCGTCCTCCGGCGACGATCTCGAGGAATTCGTCGGGAGTGTACAGAAGGTTCCAGGCCATCGCCATCCCGGGCGCCCCCCCGAGGGCGTCGACGTAGCCGCGCACGTCCTCGGCGCGCATGTCGAAATCGAAATCGGGATGGCGCACGCATTCGAACCCGGGCAGAACCGGGACCGTCGTCATGCGTTCGGCCCGCCGGCGTTCGTCGCCGGCGAGCGCCGGCGGCAGCGATCCCCGTTCGAGCTGGCCGGGGTCGTCCGGGAGTTCCGGGATGGCGAAGGCGCGCCGGAGGTATTCCATGACGACGCGCGGCGAAAAGTTGCCGCTGGCGACGAGGCCGCGCGCCAGGCAGGCGAGTTCGAGCGGAATTCCGGCCGGTCCGCGGGCGAAACAGTACGACATCGGCTTCACCCAGTCGGCGAAGGAACAGAGAAGCGAATAATCCTGCCCGACGAGGGCGGCCAGGCGCGGCGTGAACAGGTCGAGCGCAACCCGCTTCCCCATCTCCCGCGCCTGTCCGGCGACGCCGCGCACCGCCTCGAAAAGGGCGGCGACCCGGAAGCGGAGAAAATCCTCCAGATCGAAATCGGCGAACAGCGCGTGCAGCGAAGCCCAGCGTTCCATGTCGGCGTCGGAGGCCGATCCCAGCCGGCCGCGAAGGTCGCGGGCGTTTTCGCGCCAAACGGTCATCTCCGGCTCGCGCTCCCGACAGCGCGGGCAAAAACAGGTGAACAGTTCCCCAAAGCCGTTGGCGGGCGACGGATAACGGATGCGATCGAGAAACGCCCCGTCGTAGAGCGGCAATTCCCCGTTCATCCGGGCGCGTACCGCGTCCAGATGGCGCCGGGCCGACGGACAGGCGAAAAGAAACGCCTCCCCGCCCCGGCCCAACCCCGGCCAGGCTCCGGCCGCGTCGGCGCCGCGCCCGCCCCAGGCGTCCTCGACCAGGTCCTCCGGATCGGGGTCGAAGCCGGAGTCGGCGAACACCGGCAGCCATAAATACGTTTCGACGCCGTTTTCGCGGCAGAATCCGCGCACCGTCCCGTCCACGGCCGCGTCGCCCGACGGCCAGAAAAGCAGGGCGTCCAGCCGGGCGAGTTCCCTCGCCCGGCCCAGGCGGTCAAGTATGCCGTGGACGGTGAACCGCCTCCGCTCCGCCGCGCCAAGCGCGAGCTGGCCGACGACGCGGGGATGGGTGGATGGGGTCATCGCCCTTACAGCTCCGGTTCGACTTCGTCCACGTTCGACTGGTCGACGATGATCGGGAACACCTCGATCACCGGCGGAATCTTTTCGCCGTTGAGATGCCTGTACGCCGCCTCGATGACCTGACGGCCGATGCCGGAAATGGAGGCGTCCGTCGTCATGTCGATCATGCCGCGCCTGATGTAGGGAACCGTTTCGCGGCTGTATTCGAGGCCGGTGACGAACACCCTCTTTTCGACGCCGGCCTCGGCGAGCGCTTCGGCGGCGGCGGACGCGGCCGAATGCCACTGGCAGGAAATGAGGTCGACGTCCTTGCCGGTGCGCAGGAACGCCTCGACGGCGGCGAGGGCGCCTTCCTTGGTCCAGCCGGTGATGGCCTGGCTGTAGACGATCTCCCACCCGGGATGCCTGGCGAGGACGGAATTGAATCCGTCCGTGCGCATGCGTTGCGGCGAGGTGCCGGGCGTGCCTTCGATAAGCGCGATCGAGGCTTTCTCGCGGTCTCCGAGGAGCCTTTCGGCCATCTCGCCCATCATCACCCCGAGCGTGTTGTCGTTGATGCCGATGAAGGAGACGACGCCGTCGAGGGACCCATCCGGATTGGCGCCGAGAACGTTGGTGAAGGTGATGAGGGGAATGCCGGCTTCGCGGCACTTGTCGACCACGGGCAACAGGGCGATGTTGTCCGACGAACACAGCAAAAGCATGTCCACGCCCTGGGCGATGAAGTCCTCGGCCTGGTTGAGCTGTTTGCCCGGATCCCATTCCGCGTCGGCGTACGTCAGGTCGACGCCGAAGTCCTTCGCCGCCTGGTCCATGCCTTTGCGCTGCACCATGAAGAATTCCACGCTCCCCGGCAGGCTCACCGCCACCCGGGGCTTTTCACCCGCCGCCGCGAACGTCGCGATCAACGCCAGCGCCGCCGCCGTCTTCAGAATCCGCATAGTCGACCTCCGGAAAAAAGGGAAACGGGAAACCGCATTCCGCGCGTCGGACGAAACCGGGAGGCGGCGACGCCTCCGCGCACCGTCTTCGCACGGAAACAAGTATATTCCGACGCCGCCCGCCGACTCGAGGTCGATCCGGGAAGGATTTCCCGGAACAGGCAAGGGGGCGCGTCCGACCGGCGGGCGCCGCCTCTTTCATCCCGCCGCGGAATTCGGCGTTCCAGCGGAAGCATTTTTCAATCCCATACCGTATGGGCGCGAATCCCGGAGAAAACGCGGCCATCCCCATCCTCGCCACTATACGCGAAAACCGGTCGATTTACGAGCGCAAACTCGTCCAGAACCCGAAAAGCCGCGGCGTATGCCGTTCACGGTCCGGAGTTGCGATTCCCCGCGCTTCGAACTTCCCGTTTTCGGCCCGCGCCCCGAAAGGCCGCCAATTTTTGATTGTCGGGCGCGGCGCGGTTGGGTATACCTGTATGGTTCGCGAAACAGGCGTGAACGCCGGTCCATGCGACGTTGTTCTGGAAAGGGGGAGCGATGAAAAACCTTTTGTCCGCCGTCGATCTTTCGGCCGAGGAGATGAACCGCATTCTCGACGAAAGCGCGAGGATGAAGGAGCGCATGCGCGCCGGCGAGACGGATACGCCCTACGCGGGAAAGACGCTTGGCATGTATTTTGAAAAACCGTCCCTGCGCACCAGGGTCTCCCTCGAAGTCGCCATGCACAGCCTCGGCGGCTCCGCGATCAACCTCGAGGCCCCCGCGCCCGGCGAATTGTGGAAGCGCGAAAGCATCAAGGACCAGGCCAGGGTGATGAGCCGGTTCGTGAGCGTCGTCTCGATGCGCACCTATTCGCAGGCGGCGATCGAGGAATTCGCCCGCGAAGCGTCCGTGCACGTCGTCAACGCGCTTTCCGACTTCGCGCACCCGACCCAGGCGCTCGCCGATTTCCTCACGATCAGGGAGCACTGCGGCGGCATCGCCGGCAAGACCGTCGTCTTCCTCGGCGACGGCAACAACGTCGCGCGCTCGCTCCTCGCGGTCGCCGCGCTCGGCGGGGCGCGCTTCGTCTGGTGCGGCCCGGATTCCCACCGCATCGACGCGCCGTTCGTCGAGAAGGTCGTCAAGAAGCGCCCGGACGCGGACTTCGACGAGGAAAGCGACCCCGCCGAGGCGGTCCGCGACGCCGACATCATCTATACGGACGTCTGGGCGAGCATGGGCATGGAATCGGAGGCCGAAGCGCGGGAAAAGACCTTCATGCCCTATCAGGTGAACGCCCGGCTGCTGTCGCGCGCGCCCGGGCGCGCCCGGGTCATGCACTGCCTGCCGGCGCATCGCGGGTCCGAAATCACCGACGAAGTCATGGATTCCGCCAAGTCGATCGTCTACGACCAGGCGGAAAACCGCATGCACCTCTATCGCGGCCTGTTCTCACTGTGGGCGGGCGACTGGAAGGCGTAGCCTTTCATTGCGTGGACTTTTCGGGGAAATCAGAACCTGACGCCAAGGTCGAGGGCGTTGCGCCAGCCGCGCATGGCGCCTTTGGCGCCGTATTCGACCGCGCTCCGCGCGGTCGCGAACCACAAGCGGCCCCGGAATCGGGACTCGTAGCCGATTTCGAGGCCGGTCCCGAACACCCTGTTGCCGGCGCCGTTTTCCAGATAGGCGATATGCGCATAGCGCGGATCCGAACGCTTCATGCCCGGCGAATTGTCGCGCGTCTGGACGCTCGCGTAGCCGATCAACCCAAGCCTGAAGCCGTTGCGGAAATCCTTGCCGACGCCGTATTCGATATGGAATGTATCGCCGAAGCGGACTTTGGTGCCGTCCTGGCGGCCGTGGAGTTCGTAGTGCGCCATCACGGTCGCGGTCCAGGTTCGTCCGGCGTCGAGATAATAGGCGCCCCCGAGGTTGAACATGTGCGTCCAGTAGCCTTTGCCGCCGCTCGGGCGCACCGGCTTTCCGGGACGGGGCGTCTTGAAGTCGTGCTGGCCGGTGGGCGCGAATACCGTATACCCGAGAAGCACTTCACAGTCGCCGCGGTCCCATCCCAGCGTCAGGGGCGTGATGCGCAAATCGCCCGTTTTCAGGGTGATGTGCTCGCGGCTTTGGACATCGTCGCGCTTGCGCATGTCCTCGACGTGGTACAGGCTCGGGAGCGCCATCGAAGCCGCGTACCTGGCGCCGAAAACCGTCTCGTTCCCCGACGACCAGGTCAATTCCGGCTCGACATAGAACACTTCGCGCTTGTAATACCCGTTCCCGCCGTCGCTGCCCCGCCATCGGCTCGAATAATGGGAAAACACCCTGACGGCCGCCTCGAAGCCGGGCGCCTTCATGGCCCCGGCGTCGAGGCCGGCGGAAAGGGAAACGTAATGCTGTCCATATTCGCCGGCCATGCCGGAGGCGGCGAAGAGCGCAAGCAGGATTCCGCCGAAGACGCCGAATCGTTTCATTGATCCCGTCCGTCCAATCGGGCGCGGATCGACCAGCCGCCGAACGCCGCCGACGTTCCCGAGAATGGCGGATCACGGCCCGCCGCGCGTTCTGTTGGGCGCGACAAGAGCCGGAAACGCGTGACCGGTCCGGTCCATTCGCGAAAACGCCCCGGATCGCGCCCCGCCCGGTCGAACAAGGACCGGCGGGCGCGCGCCGCAAGGCGCCGGTGCGGAAGCCTCCACCCCTGTGGTTGCCATGAATCCTCCCCCCCGGGAAGGCGTCATGCATCATTTACGGCGGAGACGCGGGTCCTTTTGGAAAATTCGGGAAAAAAACGTCGCCGGGTTCGCGTACCGGGGAAAAAGGCGCCCGCGGGACGCGAACCCGGGAATGCCGTTACCCCGAAAGGCGGGTCGCGAGGCCGGGGCAGCGCGTATGATCGGTGAACCAGCGGCAATCGGGACAATCGCGGCAGGCGTTCACGGCCGATCCGCCGACGGCGCGGAGCGCGAAGTCGGGATCGGTGAACATGGAACGGCCGATGCCGATCAGCTCGGCGCCGTGGTCTTCGGCAAGCGTCCGCGCGAGTTCCCCCGTGAGGACGCCGTTGCCGACGATCGTCGGGACGCCCGCCAGACGCTGGATTTTCACCCCCGACCAGACAACCGGCGATCCGGGGAACGACTCCGGCATGTCCCGCGCCGCCGGTTTGCGGAGTCCGAAGGAAATGTCGAGAAGGTCGATTCCGGAGCGGGCGAGATACGCCGCCGCCGCTTCGCCGTCGTTCGCCGCCGGCATGTCGACGCCCATCCGGACGGCAAGAACAAACTGTTCGCCGACGCGGTCGCGGATGCGCGGAAGCAAGTCCACGAGGATGCGGGCCCTGTTTTCAAGATCGCCGCCGAAGGCGTCGGTTCGCGTGTTGTATCCGGCGTCGAGGAATTTGCATAGCGTATAGCCATGGGCGAAATGGAATTCGACTCCGTCGAATCCAAGATCGCGGGCAGCGGCCGCCGCCGCTTCGAGCGAACGTTGAATGCGCGCTATGTCGGCCGCGTCGAGGTCGTGTATCTCGAAGTCGCCGGCGGCGAGCTGAAGCATGGCCGCCGCCCCTTCCCGGCGACAGCCGGCGGCGATATCGGCGAGGAACTTCCGGTCGCCTTTGCTCCAGGTCCCGGTTCCGTCGAGGACGCCGAGGACGTTCACCGCCTGCGCGATGACAAGCCCGGCGCCTCCCTCGGCGCGACGAATATAGTGGTCCCGGTGCATGGCGCCGAAAAACCCGCCGTCGTCGCCGTGAAAGGAAAACGGGTACATCGGAAGCATGACGATCCGATTGCGCAGACGCATGCCGCGAATGCCGAGAGGCGCTTGAAGTTGTGGCATTGAGTGACCGTCCTGTGAGTTTTCCGGGGAAGGGGCCGGGCGCCCTGGCTAGCCGTTGGCTTCCTTGTTTTTCAGGTAGACGTATTCATCCACCGCCGACATGCCGGCGTCGTTGTCGTGCTCGAGCGCTTTCCGGATGTGTTCTTCCCGCTTTTTCGGCGGGAGCTTCCGGAAGATGCGCGTGGAATTGCCGGGCGCGCTCTTGATCTTCTCCGCCCATTCCTTGGGATCCATACGACGGCTCCTCTCAAAAGAACGGTTTATCCCCTCGCCATGGCGCGCGGCAACTCGGATGCGGCAGACCGCTCGCGGCGCGCCGGGATCCTGGCGTCCTCCTCCCAGGATTCGCCAATCCCGCTTCCCTCTGCCGGGATGCGTTCATTGTACTTCGCGACGGACGAATAGCAAGTTTTTCATCGCCCGGCATCAATTTCCTTGCGTTCTTTTTGCGGATGCGTATCATTTGCCGCTTCTCCACGGGCATGACGGAAAGCGGTCACGCCGGGGGTTGGTTTTACCCCAATTGTCCGCCTTGGAGATCATGATTATATAACGTACTTTATTATAAAGAGTTGTAAAAAAGATCCCGATTGAAGGAGCACCATCATGGCAGAGGCTGAGGCACATTTTCTTGGGTATGAAAGCGCCGATTTGGCGGAAGCGTATTTTTCCCTCATTCCGGCCCCGCACGATGCGACCGCGAGTTATATCCGCGGCCAGGCGTTGGCGCCCAGGAAAATAATGGATGCGTCGAGTCTGATCGAGGACTATGACGAGGAAACCGGTCTCACCCTGGTGGATCTGGTCGGCGTCCACACGCTCGCGCCCGAGAGCGCGCCGCGGGACGCGGGCATGCTCGAGGACTGGGTCGGCGAGCGGATCAGGGCCGCCCTCGACGCCACCGCCGTGCCGATCATTCTCGGCGGCGACGGCACGGTGAGCCTGTGGGGAATCAAGGCGCTGCTCGAGCGCTCGCCCGAACTGACCGTCCTCCACATCGACGCCAACGCCGATCTCGACGACGCCGACGACGAGGAAACGCACCACACCGTCATGCGCCGCGCGCTCGAGCTCGACAACGCGCCCTCCATCTGCCAGGTCGGCGTCCGCACCCTGTCGCGCGACGCGTTCGAGCGCATCATGGACAGCTCGATTCCGGTGGAAACGTTCTTCATGGCCGACATCGACCGCGACGGCGGGGAAGGCTGGCAGGACGCGGTCATCGACGAATTGCGCAGCCCGGTCTATCTGTCGATCGACATGACCGGCCTCGACCCCTCCATCGCCCCCGCCGTCGGCGTCGCCGAACCGGGCGGATTGCGTTGGTGGCAGCTTCTGCGCCTCCTGAAGAAGGTCGCCTCGCGCCGCCGCGTCGCCGCCATCGACGTCACCGAGCTCTGTCCGATCGAAGGCGCGATCCAATCCGATCTCGCCGCCGCGCGCCTCATCTACAAGGTGATGAACTACATCCAGGCCAGCGGCAAAATGCTCGCCAAACCCGTGTGATGCGCAAAAGGCGAAACGCCGGAACGTGAAGCGACGCGCGGAACGTGAAACCACCTCCCGGCGACGGGAGGTGGTTTTCAAACCGGCGCCGAAACCGGGGCGCATCCCATGCCGCATTACCCCGTAATTCCCATTCCAACGGCACTCGGCATACGATTTACGGCCCATGGCGCGCTTGATCGGTTGTACGCGGGATGCGCCGTCATTTCCATCCCAGGCGTTCGAGGAGCTTCCTGTGCCCCGCCGGAAAAGGACGCGACGCCAGCTCGCCGGGCGCAACCCATTTCCAGGCCGCGCCGTCGTCGCGCCGCGTTTGCGCCGGCTCCGCCAATTCGCACAGATAGCCGTGCAGCACCGCCCGGTTTGTCGTATAGCCGTGACGTACAACCGCGATTTCGCCGCGAACCGCCGCCGGCGTCCCGAGCGCGCCGGCGATGTGCCTGGCGACGGCCTCCCCGGGGCTTTCGCCGTTCTCGATTTCTCCGCCCGGCAATTCCCACATGCCGGCCCACAGCCCGCCTGGCGGCCGTCTGCGGACGCACGCCTTCCCGTCCGCGTCGAGGACGATCCCGGCCACCGTTTCCCGGAGCGTGCGGGCGGATTTCGCCCCCTTGACCGGCCGGTCGGCGGCCGTGCCGTTCCGAAACGCCGCGCAGTCGCCCCGCACCGGACACTCGCCGCACTTGGGCGACCTTCCGCAGACGAGCGCCCCCAATTCCATAAGCGCCTGGTTGAACTCGCCCGGAGCGTCCGCCGGAAGAAGCGCCCGCACCGCCTCCGTCACCATTCGCTTCGCTCCCGCGGCGGCGATGGGGGCGCAGATGTCGAGGACGCGCGCGAACACCCGGAGCACATTGGCGTCAACCGCCGGCTCGGGCGCTCCAAACGCTATCGAGGCGATGCTCCCCGCCGTGTAGTCGCCGACGCCGGGAAGGCTGAGGATTTTTTCATGCGCGCGCGGAAATTCGCCGCCATGCTCTTCCATGACGCGCTTCGCCGCCAGGCGGATATTTCGCGCCCGCGAGTAATAGCCAAGCCCCTCCCACGCGGCGAGCACGTCCGCCTCGGCGGCCTCGGCGACGGCGCGGATGTCGGGAAAGCGCCGCAGCCAGGCGGTGAAATGGCGGACGCCGCGTTCCGCCTGGGTTTGCTGGAGCATAATCTCGGAAATCCAGATCCGATACGGGTCGGCGGTCCCGCGCCACGGAAAGGGGCGCTTGACGGCGGCGTACCAGCCGAGGAGATTCCGGACATACGGGTGGCCGGGCGGCGGCGCCGGCGCGGCGCGCTTCGCCGGTTTTCCGCGTTTTCGCTTCGCGTTCATTCAGTCGCCTCGTCGGCAAGGACTACCTGTTGACGCCATAAATGACTTGACATTGTTTCCGCTTATCGAAATAATGCGCCTCCATTCCCTGGCCGGAACGCTTCCATACTGTAAATATACCATGTTTTACCGTTGCGGCGAAGTGCGCGCCCGAAAACGCGACAAGGGAGAGGCGGGGCGCGGCATCGGCAGGGCGGCTTTCAGCCGTCCCGACGCCACGCCGGCGGAGGGTATTGGCCAACTGGAACGGGGACGATCCGGACATGAGCGAGCACAATGAAATTCCGGCCCTTATCGGCGAATTCAAGGGGCTTCACGTGTCGCAATCCGCCATCGAGGAATCCCTGGGCGTGAAGGTCGGGGACATGACGGAGGCGGACGCCGCCCGCATGCGGCGGATCATCGCCTTCATGCGCCACGACAAACTCACCCTGAGCCGCGCCATCCTCGCCGTGGACAAGGGAACGCGGGTCCTTAAAAAGATCCCGCCCCGCGCCGCCGACGCGAAAACGGGGAAAAAATCCCCGGCAAAGGCGACGGCCGTCGCCGCCGGGACGGAGACCAAGCCCAAAAGCGCCGGCGCGGCGACGAAAACCGGCCGTTCGTCCGCGACCAGGCGCTTTACCGGAAAAGACAACCTCCTCATCGTCGAAAGTCCGGCGAAGGCCAAAACCATCAAGAAATTCCTCGGCGGCGACTTCATCGTCAAGGCGTCGATGGGCCACGTCAGGGACATCCCGAGCCGGGGCCGCGACCGGTCCGACATCGGCATCGATTTCCAGAACCGCTACCAGCCCTATTACGTGCCGATCGAGTCCAGGGAAAAGGTCATCAAGGAGCTCCGAGGCGCGGCCGACAGGGCGAAGCACATCTACCTCGCGCCCGACCCGGACCGCGAGGGCGAAGCCATCGCCTGGCACCTCAAGGAGGTGCTCGACCTTCCGGACGACAAGGTGAGCCGCGTCACCTTCAACGCCATCACCAAAAGCGCGGTCCGCGAAGCCATGGAGCATCCGGCGGACGTGAACATGGACCTGGTCAACGCCCAGCAGGGCCGGCGCGTCCTCGACCGGATCGTCGGCTACCGGCTGTCGCCGTTCCTGTGGAAAAAGGTCACCAAAGGCTTGTCCGCCGGCCGCGTCCAGTCCGTCGCCGTCCGCCTCGTCGCCGAGCGCGAAAAACAGATCCAGGCCTTCAATCCCGCCGAGTACTGGCGCATCCGCGCCGAACTGACGACGGAAGCGGCCAAGGGCGGCGACCAGTTCACCGCCGAACTCGCGGGCTGGAAAGGAACGCCCTTCGTCCTCGCCAGCGGCGACAGGAACGTCGGACCGGCGCCGACGGCCCCGGACGAGGCGACCGCCCACGCCATCGCCGACGCCCTCCGGAACGAACGCTGCCTGGTCTCGGAAGTGAACGAGCGCGAGGTCAAGGGCAGGCCGTCGCCGCCGTTCATCACGTCGAGCCTGCAACAGGCCGCCTCCACCGTGCTGCGCCTCGGCGCGCAGCGCACCATGCGCATAGCCCAGCAGCTCTACGAAGGCGTGGAACTCGAGGGCGGCGAGGCTGCCGGTCTCATCACCTACATGCGAACCGACTCCACCCGCATCGCCCCCGAGGCGATCCGCGAGGTCCGCGAATACATCGGCGGGAATTTCGCGCCGCCGTATCTCCCGGAAAAGCCGAACTTCTATTCGAGCCGCAAGGGCGCGCAGGACGCGCACGAGGCGATACGCCCCACCTCCGTCCACCTCACCCCCGACCGGGCGAAGCCGTTCCTCGCCCCCGAGCAGCATCGACTGTACGAACTCGTCTGGCGCCGGTTCGTCGCCAGCCAGCTCGCGCCGGCGGAATACCGGGTGACGACGGCGAAGATCGCCGCCGGCGACGGCGTGTTCGAGGCCAAGGGAAGGCGCGTTCTCTTCGACGGCCATACCGTCCTTTCCTACGCGGCGGCGCGGAAGAAAAAGAAGGAGGAGGGCGAGGACAGGGAACAGGCCGAAGACCGCCCGAACCAGGACGACGACCAGATACTGCCGGAACTCGTCCCCGGGCAGCCGCTCGACCTGCGCGAACTCGGAACGACGCGGCATTTCACCCAGCCGCCGGTGCGCTTCACCGAGGCGAGCCTGGTCCGCGAGCTGGAAAAGGAGGGGATCGGCAGGCCGTCCACCTACGCCCCGATCGTCCAGACGATCCAGGAACGCGGATATGTGCGCCAGGAAAACCGCCGCTTCCACGCCACCCAGCTCGGCATGGCGGTGACAAGCATCCTGACCGATAACTTCCCCGACATCATGGACGTCAAGTTCACCGCCCAGATGGAATCCGACCTCGACCGGGTCGAGGAGGGGGAAATCGAGTGGGACAAACTGGTGGAGGGCTTCCACAAGCCGTTTGAAAAACGCTTGCACGAGGCGATGGAGAACTCGCAGCCGCTGAAGGGGGTTCTGGCGCCAAACGGCGAAAAATGCCCGCAATGCGGCGCCGACATGATGGTCCGCTATTCGCAGCGCGGCGCTTTCCTCGGCTGTTCGCGCTATCCGGACTGCGCCGGCACCAAGCCGCTTCCGGGCGAGGAGGGCGGCTCGGAGGAGGGCGGCGAAAGCCTGGAGGGCGAGGTCTGCCCGGAATGCGGCGCGCCGATGGCGAGGAAGCGCTCGCGCTTCGGCATGTTCCTCGCCTGCACCGCCTATCCGAACTGCAAATGCACCCGGCCGATCGCGAAGAACGGCAAGGCGGTGAAGCTGCCGGAAGCCAAGCGCGACTGCGAAAAATGCGGCAAGCCGATGGTGGTGAAGTCGGGGCGGCGCGGCCCGTTCCTGGCCTGCTCCGGTTACCCCGAATGCCGCAACACCAAGCATATCGACAAAAACGGCGATGTGGTGGAGTTGCCGGAGGTCGAGGGCGCGGCGTGCGACAAGTGCGGCGCCGAAATGGTGGTGCGCATGAGCAGGCGCGGCCCGTTCCTCGCCTGCTCAGCCTATCCGAAGTGCAAAAACGCCAAACCGATTCCCAAGGGGGAGGCGGGGGGCTGAGGCGGTTCCCGGCGCAAGCCCGGAGCATCCGGAGCATTCCGCGGCGCGCCGGAAGCGGCAACTCCGCGCCGCGCCGTCATTCCGGTCCGGACTCCTTCTCCGGCGGCGGCGCCGCGCCGAGGGCGGTATCGGCGCGGGGCGGACTGCCGGGCGGAACCAGCGCCTTCGGGTGCCCCGGGAGGAGCCTGGTTTTCATCGCCAGAACCGCGTTCCCCTGTCCGGACGAAACAAACTCCGCGAACGCGGCCGACACTTCCGGGTTGGGCGTGTTCCGGGGAATGACGAGGCTGCTTGTCTCCCAGGCGGCGTGGTCGGGGAACGAGGCGACAAGCGGCCGCCTCGGCGTGTCCGCCGGAAGAACGTCATGCAGAAAGCCGACCGCGACCAGCACGTCGTCGTCGGCGAAAACTTCGGTGTAGTCTATCGGGTCGGCGAGGCGCTTGCCGGCGTTCTTACGCAACTTTTCGTAGAACTCCCTCCCCTCCTCCCCGCCGAGATCCCTCGCGAGGCTTTCGAGCAACAGCCTGCCGGCGCCGCTTGTCTCCGCGTCCGGCAGCGCGAACGCCCCCACCAGGTTCGGCGACAGCAGCGTCTCCAGGCTGCGCAACGGTTGCGCCTCCGCCTCGCGGACCTTTTTCCACTTCACGGAATCGACGGCGACGACAAGCGGATTCATGAGCGCCCCGGTCCATTGGTTGTCGGGGTCCTTGAGGAAGGCGGGGAACTCCTTCCTGCTTTCGCCGGTCTGTTCGGCCAGCAGCTTCTTCGCCTTCAACTCCTCCACCAGCCCGGCGTCGGAAATGATCAGCGCATGCGCGGCCTCGGGCGCGTTTCCCTGGAGCAGCCCGGCGACCGCCGACCGCTCGACCGGCATGGCGGAAAATTTGGGGAATCTTTCATAGCGGCAGCGTTTTTCTATCTTGCGGCATTCCCCAGGCGGAAGGTCGAAATACACCACCGCCTTTTCGTCGCGCATGACGCCGAGTCCGTTGACGCCGAAAAACACGATCACCGCCGCGATCACCACGGCGATCGCCATGATGGCGGCGGCGCCGGGCACGCCCGCCCCGAGCGCGGCCAGCGCCGCGCCGACCAGGGCCGAGGCAATGCCGGCCGGGAGGCACCAGCCTGTCGCCGGGTAGGCCGAATTCGCCAATTGGACATTCCGCCGCCACACCGAGTAGATGGTGGCGCCGAGCGGGCCAAGGATGAGGAGGGCGTACGATATTTTGTGCACCCATGAAATGTTTGCGTCCTCCAGAAGGTTGAACGCGGAAAATACCATGTAAATGCAGACAACCATGTACATTACGGGGAGCTTGGATTTTTTCTTCATCGCGTTTCCATATGCCTTTTTCAATCCATCGGCGCGGGCGCGCCTCCGGTCGCGGCGGAAAAAGTCGCGTACCTCCGAAGGACATGCCGGTCAAACAGTCCAGAAAATCAGCATTGGGGCCGATATATACCCAATAGGGACCGCCTTGCCGGTGCGGCCCTAACTCGTTTTTTCTTGCGGATATATGCGGACGACCGCACAGGACCATCTTAGCAGGATCCGGGCCGCGGGCAAGGCGTTTAGGTTTTTTCCAAGAGGAAAACCGGGAACGCGGCGGGCAGGGAAGCGGGAAATCCCCGCTCCGGCATGGCGATTTGCGATTTTAGTTGTTTTTCCCGCGCCGCATTTGGATGATATGTCCTTGCGGCCGGGCGATTGAAGACGATTGTTGGCCGAACCGCGCGCCGCCGGGAACCGGGCGGGAAATCGGGCGCTTCGCCAACGCGGGAGGAACCATGACCGTATCCATTCATCGAAGCGGCAAACGCCGGGCGCCCTCAGCGTCGGCGAAAATATCGATCCAAAACGACGTCGAACCGGGGGACTGGCAACCGCGTTACGACGCGATGAACAAGCGGCCGAAATGGCTTGAAAAAGCCGCGTTCCAGACGGCGGTCGCCTTGTCGACCCTGTTCGGGCTGCTCGGGACCTCGGGGGTTCTCTTCCACGTCGTCGTCTCGCTCTATCCGACCATCTCCTCCGTCTACCTCGCCTGCTTCACGATTCCGCCCGGATTTCTCGTCGGGGCGGCCCTTGGCCAGGCCGGAGGCAATCGCTTCCTGCGCCTCTGGCACGGCATGAACGAAGCCACGCGCCGGGGCTTCGCGACCAGGCTCACCTTCGCCCGCGCCCCGCAATCCTGGACCAGGGCGACGAAGCGCTGGCTCTTTACCGGCGACTGGCTCGCCGCGCCGGAATACGACCACCGCCTTCCCTATGTCCGCATTTTCGTGAGCGGCCGGCAGCCCGCCTCCTGCGCCGAAGAAGACACGCTGTGGCGGGAAATCCTCGCCAGGCTGTCGGGCGACGCCGAATGGGAGGCCGGCGCCAACCACCGGGAAATATCCTATCCGAGCCAACTGCCCGGCTGGGCGCGCACAATCGATTTGGCGGACGGCGCGCGTGAATTGGAAAACCGCATCGGCAAAACCGTCGCCAACGACTGGGTCGCCCATCTTTGGCGGCGGGCGGCGCGCCAGTGGCCGCTTCTCGGCGCCGCGGAGTTCCCCGCCGGCGCGAAAAAGGAAGCGTTCGAAACGCACTATCTGACGCTTTCGAAAAACCGGGAAGCGCTCATCGTGGTGTTGCGGCCCGCCAGCTTCGCGCACGAGGTCGAGATGGAACGCGAAGCGGCGGATACGAAAAACATCGCGGCGTAGGGCGTTCCATGCCGACGTTTCGAGAATCGTCAGAGGCTGGAAATCGGCCGCGTCGTGGTTGCGGCCGGGGTATTGGCGGGGACGATGATTGCAAGTTCCTTTTCGCAAAACGCCATGAACGCCTTGCATGAGATTGCGCGCTTGAAAGCCGGAATCGATTCGCCTCGGATCCCGGACTCCCAAAACGGCATCATCCGTCCTTGCGCCGGTCCCGGAGAGCAAAACGGCGGGCGGGAACAAACTCCCGACCCGGCCCGCCGCGCCATTCATCGAACCGAAGACGGCATCGCCGGCTTCAATAATTCAGCGCCTCGATCTCGAAGTACGCCTTCTTCATCCTGCAGGTCGGGCACATCTCGGGCGCTTTTTCGCCGACGAAAACGTGACCGCAGTTGCGGCATTCCCAGCGCTTCTCTTCGCCCGGCTTCTGGAACTGGACGCCCTTCTCGACGTTCTCCAGCAGCTTGAGGTAGCGCTCCTCGTGGCGCTTCTCGATCTCGCCGACGCGGCGGAACTGGCGCGCGATATCGCCGTGGCCTTCCGCTTCCGCCTCTTCCGCGAACTTCTTGTACATGTCGGTCCATTCCCCGTGCTCGCCGGCGGCGGCCGCCTTCAGGTTGGCCCTGGTGTCGCCGATGCCGCCAAGGGCGGCGAACCAGAGCTTGGCGTGCTCCTTTTCGTTGTTGGCGGTGGCTTCGAAGAATGCCGCGATCTGCTCGAAGCCCTCTTCGCGGGCGACCTGCGCGAAATAGGTGTACTTGTTGCGGGCCTGGGATTCGCCGGCGAAGGCATACGCGAGATTCGCGGCCGTTTTCGAGTTCTTGTCCATGCTCATGCTGTTCCTCCAAATGGTGGGAAAAAAGTTCAACCGCCTTCCGTGCGGAGGCAGGCGTTGCAAATGCCGTTGACATGAAGCTCCACCGTTGAGACGTCGCCCAATTCGGCGCACGCCTCGCCCGCCCCGTCGGCGGCGTCGGTGAAAAAGTCGTACATCCTGCCGCAGCGCCGGCAGAAAAAATGCCCGTGCGGCTTCGTCTCCGGATCGTAGCGAATAACGCGGCAGTTTTCGAAGCGGCGGATGTGGCCGGCTTCCGCCAATTCGTCGAGGATCCGATAGACGCTGTCCAGCGACAACTCCGGGAGTTTTTTGCGCAATTCCATCCACGCCGCTTCCACTGTGGGGTGGTCCGTGTTGCCAAACAGGTATTCCACCACGGCGCGCCGCTGCGCGGTGCGCCGCCAGCGGTTTTTTTTGCATAATTCCTGGAAAGCGGCTTCCAATCGCGCGACCATATTAATAACCATTTTTTATTAATAACTATTAGCATTATATCCAAGGCGAAGCTGGTTGTCAAGCGGTTTCGCCGATTCTTCGCGAAGCTTCCCGACGTCACGCATACTACGAGCCGGCGACCGGGCGGATTGCCGCCCCCGGGTTGATAAATCCCGGCGGAACGGGTAAGATCGCGACGCGGGTGATTTTCTCCTTGTCCGCCCGGCTGACGCCGGCGGCGACCGCCCCGGAGGAAGCGTAATGGCCAGGCTGTCCGATTTTCACCGCGACAGAAGAAGCCGCTGGCGCCGACTCGAGGAATTGATCGAGCGCGCGGATGCGGACAGGCTCGATGGCGACGCGACGGACGAACTGTACCGCCTCTACCGCCTCTCGGCGTCGGACCTCAGTTATCTGCAGACCCGCACCGGCGATCCCGCCCTCCTCGACCGGCTCGAATCGCTGGTCGCCGCCGCCCACGCCCGGGTGACGCCCTCCGCCGGGGCGGACCGGGCGGCGCGGCTTTTCCGGCTGCTCGCCTTCGGCTTCCCCGCCGCGATGCGCAGGGAATTCGGGATGGTCGCGCTCGCGCTCGCCGTTTTCCTCGGCGGCGGCGCCCTCGGCGCCGTGTTGTCGCGGACCAGCCCCGAATCGGCGCAAACGCTGTTGGCCGCCTTTCCCCACATCCTCGATCAGTCGCCCTCGCAGGACGCGGCGACGCGGGAATCCGCCGAAACGACCCTGGGCAACCACGCCGGCTTTTCCCTCTTTCTCTTTTTCCACAACACATCCGTCGCCGTGACCTGTCTCGCCCTGGGGCTTACCTTCGGCGTCGGCACGATCATCATCCTTTTCTATAACGGGCTCATACTCGGCTGCACGGCGATGATGTACCATTCGGACGGAGTGCTGGGCTTTTTCCTTTCCTGGGTGGGACCGCACGGCGCGCTGGAACTCCCCGCCATCATCATCGCCGCCGGCGCCGGCTTCATGCTGGCGCGGGCGGAAATCGCGGGATGGGGGGAAAACCGGGAAACGGCGCGTCGGGACTGCCTGGCGCTCGTTCTCGGCGCCGCGCTCCTGCTTTTCATCGCCGGGTTGATAGAGGGCGGCTTCAGCCAAATGCATCACCCCGGCCTCGTCACGGCGAAAATCATCTTCGCCTGCGTCATGTTCCTCGCGCTTGTGGCGTGGGCTTTCGTGACGCCGGTCAAAAGCCTGGAGATGCGGGCATGACGCCATCGGCCGCTTTTGCCCTGCCGTTCCATTTTCCCGGCCTGCCGAATGTGCGCTGCCTGTTCTCGACCCGGGCCGCCGGCGACCTGTCCCTGGACGGCGACTTCGGGCGGAAGGGGGACGCGGTCCGCAATCGGCTCGAATTCATGCGCCGCTTCGGGCTGTCCCGCATCGCCGAGCTCCGCCATGTCCATGGCGACGGAATCGTCAAGGCGGCGGAGACTCCCCCGGACGCGCCCGCCGTCGGGGAGGCGGACGGGCTGTATACGCGCGAAACAGGCTTGGCGCTGGTCGTTAAAACGGCGGATTGCCAGCCGATCCTGATCGCGCGGCGGGACGGACGCGCCGTGGCGGCGCTCCATGTCGGCTGGCGCGGCAACGCCGCATCCTTCCCCACGACCGCCGTGGAGCGGCTGTGCGAGCGTTTTTCCTGCCCGCCGACGGATCTTCTGGCGGTGCGTGGCCCGAGTCTCGGACCGACCGCGTCGGAATTCGTCAATTTCGCCGACGAGTGGCCCGGAGATTTCGCCCCCTGGTTCGACCCGGCGTCACGCTCGGTCGACCTCTGGGCGCTGACGCGGAACCAACTCGAACGGGCGGGCTTGCGGCGGAACCGGATTTTCGCGCTGGACTGCTGCACCCACTCCATGCGCGACGACTTCTTTTCCCATCGCCGCAACGATACGGGAAGGCATTGGAACGTGATCCGGATGGTTTGACGGCACGTATTCGGAGCGAATCAACGATGCCCGAAGGGCGATAACGCAACGAAGGATCGACGATGCGCAAGCGCAAAGATACAATGCGCCGCCGCGCGGTCGGCGGCATCGCCCGGCCTGACGAAAAATCAACCCCTTGCTCCCCAAGCGGCGGCGTCTTCGGAATTTTTGACGTATTTACCCTCAATCGAAGATCCGGGGCGGCGATCGGCGCCGGGAATCCAACCCAAAGCAACCGGGCGGGCCATTGCCCGCCCGGTTGCGTTTCCGCAATGCCGCCGCCGGATCGCCGTCAGGGACCGACCTCGGAGATGAACGGCTGTTCGTCGTAATAGTCCGACTCGACCTCGCCCAGGTACGGGCTGTAG
>JAIRTL010000079.1 GCA_031254915.1 Planctomycetota bacterium | reverse complement strand
CGGTGGAAATCAGCCTCACCGTCCCCGCCGCCCCCCAGCGGCCGGTCCGGTCCGAACCGTCTTGGCCTCGTCACGAGCGGCTGAACCCGGACTTCACCTTCGAGTCCCTAGTCGCCGGCGCATCGAACCGGCTTTCGAACGCAGTCGGTCTTCGCGCGGTGGAGGCGCCCGGCGAATACAATCCGCTGTACTTTTGCGGCCAGCATGGCGTAGGGAAGACGCATCTCCTCCAGGCGATTTGCCATAGCCTGCGCGAACGCCGTCCCGAAGACGCCATCGTCTATGTCACCGCCGACCGCTTCGTCACCGACTTTTCCGTCGCCGCCACCAACGGGCGCATGAAGGAATTCCACGACCACTACCGGCGCTGCGACGTGCTCGTCGTCGATGAACTCCAAGCCTTGGGAACAGGCAAGAAGATCGGTTCGCAGGCCGAGTTGCTCGGCATTCTCGACGAACTCGCCGCCGCCGGCAAGCAGGCGATTTTCGGCGCCATCCCGCCGCCGTCGGAACTCGAGGGCGTGGACGCGAAATTGCGGGACCGGCTCGGCGCCGGGTTCGTCGACAAACTGTCTCTTCCCGATGAAGCGACACGTCGGCTTCTCGTCGACCGCAAGATGCGCGAGCGCGGCATAGAGCTCCCGGAATCCGCCGTCGCAATGCTTGCCCGGGAGTTGGACGGCAATGTCCGCCGTCTCGAAGGCACGGTCCAGCGCCTGGCCGCGCTTATCGAATTCGGCGGTATGCGGCCGACGACGGGGTGCATCAGGATGGCCCTGGAGGTCGCGGCGCCGCGCGGCGGCAAAGGTCCGCTGGCCTGCGCCGACATTGTCCAGGCGGTCGCCGACGAATACGGCATTTCCCCCGAGGCGTTGACCGGCCGCGGCCGGGTCGCGTTGCTCAGGAAGGCGAGGCAGACGGCGATGGTGCTGTGTCGCCGCCTCGTCAGCGGCGGCTATGCCGAACTTGGCCGCTATTTCGGCGGCAGAAGCCATGCGACGGTGATTTCAGCCATCAATACAGTCCCGAAGGAGTGGTTCTCGGATGGACTCGAGGGAAGGGCGGTCGAGCGGATCCTCTTCCGCCTTGGCGTCGCCCTCAAACCGGAGGACGTTCTCACCCGCCAGCCCAGCCTCTTCGACCGGCGCTGATCCGGGGAATCGCGGGCCGGCTTGTTTGGAAGCGTGCAGCCATGACCGGGCGCCGCCTGCTTGTCAACGCTGACGACCTCGGACTCTCCCGTTCCGTGAACGACGGCGTCCTGCTCGCGCATCGCGAGGGGATTCTCACGAGCGCGTCCCTGCTCGGCAACGCCCCCGCTTTCGATGACGCTGTCGCCAAGGTGCGGGGAACGCCGAGGCTCGGCGTCGGCGTCCACCTGAATATCGTCAGGGGAAGACCGCTTTCCGAAGCCGGCGACGTACCGACGCTGGTCGACGCGGGCGGGGCGTTCAGGCCGTTCCGTTTCCGCATGCATACACCCGCTTTTCTTGCCGATGCCGAACATGAATATCGCCTCCAGATGCAAAAAATACTCGATGCCGGCGTCCGTCCCGCCCACCTTGATTTTGAAAAGCATCATGCCTGGCGGAAGCCATTGTATGCGCTCGCCGTTCGACTCGCCGCCGAATACGGCATTCCCCGGATCAGGAATCTGGAGGAACCGGTATGGTGGTCGCTCAAGACGATGGGCTGGCCCGGAGCGAGGCGCACCTTCCTCGCGTCCGCGATGCGCGTCGGCACAACGTTCCTCTCGGGAATCGGACCGCCCGGAAAGCCGGACCGCCTTCTCGGGCAACTCCATATCGGCGGCATGGACGAAATCCACTGGCTTCGACTGCTCGACCGGTTGCCGGACGGTTTGTCGGAAGTCATGGTGCATCCGGGACTGGCCGGCGATGAGGACGCGATGGGCGCGTCGTGGATCGATTCCGCCAGGGAAATGGAGCTTCGGGCGCTCGTTTCTCCGCGTGTAGCGGAGAAGATCCGGGAATTGGGGATCGTTTTGGCGTATACGCGCCCGACAACGGTTTGACTCCGCCTCGCCTGAAATAGCGCTCCAATGAAGCGCCGCCTTTTTGTCCCCCGAATCGCCTGATGTCGCGTTTGCCTCTTTTCCCTATCCTGGTCGGCAACACGACCACATTCCACTTGGAGGGGTTATGCGCATCGCCGTGAACGGACAAGCCTTCTTCAAGGACGGCGGGGAGACGCGGGACTTCTGCCCGGCGAAGCGTTCCGCGTCTGACGGCGTGTATGCAACTTCCGTGAAAACAAGACATGGTGGGAAATGCCGGCGCGGGATCGGGATGTCGTTTTGTCCGTCGTGCCCTCGGATCCGGTGAAAACGGCCATTTGGCGAAATTGCCAAACAGTTCGTAATATGTTGTTAATTAAAATGTTATACGCGAAGCGGTTTGTTTTCGATAAAGACTGACGTCCGCAAAAACGCCGAATAATGAAGGATGGAGCAGGCTGGTTGACAATAACTTAAAGCATAACCAAGTTGCCGGGTTATACCTAAATGAACAGGCCCGCCGCGGTGGCGGCGATACCGGGGATTGAATGCGGCCTGTTCGAGAAGCCGGATTGGATGGGGATTATGAATCGCATACTTGACAGCGACACGATAGACGACATGCCCCATGCGTCGGTCAAACGCGATCGAGGCGACGGGGCCAAATTGCTTGCGCGCATCGCCAAGGGCGACGAAAAGGCGCTTGAGGAATTTTACGAGATTTACTTCTCGAGGCTTTACCGCTTCGTGTTCTACCGCGTCGGCCGGGATCACCACCATGCGGAAGAAGTCATTCACGACACGTTTATGGAAGCGGTCGAAAAGGCGGACCAATACAATCCGTCCAGAGGATCCGTCGAATCCTGGCTTATCACCCTGTCCCGCAACCGTATCCGTTCCAACAACGCCCTTATGACCCGGCCGCACGAATACGAAAAATCGTGGAGCATGGTGGACGGCGAACTCGAAAACCTGTTCGCCGACATGGACAAGGGCAATATGCCGGAATCGGCTCTGGAGAGCGAATACCTGCGCGATCTCGTCGGTTCCGTCATGGGGTCCATCCCCCAGGATTATTCGAAACTTCTGGAGATGAAGTACATCTCCAATTTGTCCGTGCGCGACATATCGAAGTCGGTGCATAAGACGGAGAAGGCGGTCGAAAGTCAGCTGACGCGGGCGAGGATCGCTTTCAGGGACGCGTTCAAAGGCATGGCCCAGGTTCCGGCCGCGGAATTGGGGTTCTGAGCCGTCCCGGTTTTCCTGTGCACCGACGCGACCGGTTTGAAAACGTGCATTCGCCGTCCGCGCGAGTCAGCGGACATCCTGGTGGAGAATGTTGATGATCGAAGATGCGGATAAACGCGACGAACAGTGGGGCGTCCTTCTGTCGCGTTGCTATGAGAAGGTCGAAGCGGGTAGGGCGTTCCGGCAGTCGCTCCTCGACGAACTCAGGGCCAAGGTGCGCGAATACGCCGAAAGCGTCGAAGAAGCACAGGAACTCGAAGACGACGAAGAGAGCCGCGACATCGGCAGCGAGGAAAACTGGTCGGCATTCCTGACTGGCGCCTACGAGCCCTGCGAACCCAATCTCGATTTCAAGGCATCCCTTATCCTCGACCTGAAGGACCGTCAGCGCAGCCTTGTCGACACCAAAAACGAGACAGTCATTCAGGAACTTCTCTCCACTTCCTATGATCCGGTCCAACCCCGCCGCGAATTCGAAACGCGCCTGTTGGAAAACCTTAAACACAGGCAGAAGACGCGCATTATTTACAAACAGACGATTCGTCGCCGTTCCATCTTCTCGGCCGTGGCCTCCGGCTTGGCCGCGGCGGCGGCGGTGCTGTTCGTCGTGTGGCTTGGTCCCGTAGACTTCCGGGACGGTTCTTCAGCATCGCAACCGATCACTTCGGCCGCCGCGTCCGCAGTGCCCGAAGTGGTCGTTTTCGAAAATCTGAAGGTCGAACCTGTCGCGATATCCGCCTCCGACGCAACGGAAAACGTCGGCATCATCCCCGCCGTCCCCGCCGCGCCGGTTCTGGCCGCGTTCGCCTCGCGACTGCTGCCGAAGACGGCGGTCGGTCTCGGCATGGAATTGGACGACGGTTCCGGCTGGCGTCCGATGGATGAATCGATCTTGACCAGGGTCTCGCCGGGCATGGCGTTCCGTTCCACCGAGTCGACGGCGATTATCGATTTCGACGATGGCGCCAATATCCTCCTCCGTCCGGGCGCGGTCGTGCGCGCCACGGAAAGCGGCCTCGATATCGAGCGCGGCGAACTGGCTGTGAGCGTTCCGTCGCAGGTCACGGACAGTCTGCGCATAGTTCTTGGCGACCGCGAAGTCGCGGTGCAGCCCGGGACCATGCTTGCGGTGAATGCGCACAATCCCGATCTCTATGCCGTCGGCGGCGCGCCGGCGCCCGAAGTCATGGTCGCGGATGGCGGGCTCGCCCTCGCCAGGGGCCGCGCCGGAGTCGGTCCCCTGTTCGCGAATCAGGCCTATCTCATCGGCAATTACGTCACGCCCGACCTTCCCGGCCGCCCGTTGTGCGCGGTGGAGTGCGAAGCGCTGGAACGGGATTTCGCCCCCGTTTTCGACGACTACGGCGAGAATGGAATGACGCAGATGGTGTCTGCGCCGGCCGCCTCCTTCACGCCGAGAGCTCCCATCGGCTACAGGGCGGAAGACGGCAGGCTGATCGCCGAAAGCTATGAAAACCAGGATACGACCAAGGTCCGGTATCTTTCCGACGAGTACTTCGGCCTGGCCAACGCCCGGCGCGACCTTGCGACCTCGCTGGCGCTCGGGTCGGAGTTGATCCTCGACGGCGGCAACGGCGTGTTTTACGAGATTTATAAGTAACTGGAGTTTTGCAAATTGGATGCTAATAGGTGGAAAATATCTCTCATCGCGCTCGCGATGATCAATAATCGCCTGTTAGCGTTCTTTGATGCGTTCCAAGTTTAGAAAACCGGCACCATGCACAGGTCGGTGCGGTAACTGCCGGCACAGCATAATATTGCATTTTTTATGTGCCTTTTTTGCGCAGTCGCCGGATTTTGCGCGATTTCCTCGCAAAAACGACGCCGGCCAAATTGCATGCGCGGCATAGAGCGAGCGGTCGTCTGCCTGGTTACTCTGACTAAAATTGTACGTATTTCAAAGGCCAAGATCAATTTTGCAAAGCTTCAGATATAACGCGGAAAAGACCGTTTTTTGCCATGGCCGACGCCTTCCCGGATTTTATGATACGATTCACCGCATCCGTACCTGTCATGGGGGCAGGTTTCGAGGAGAGACGAATGTATGGGAAAAATCCGCGAATAATGTGCGCTCTTTTGGTGTTTTGCCTCGCAATATTGACTTTCCGGCCCGGCGCGGGTGTCGCCGGCGAACGCCCCGGCATTCCTCTGGAGGTCGCTCCCACCTTTGCCGATGTGGAGTATGCGACTGTTCCCGCAAGCGATGGCCGTCCCGTCGTATTGAAGATGAACATCTACTCCCCGACGGCCCCCTCCGGCAACAGCCCGATCCTGGTGTTTGTCCACGGCGGGGCATGGATGGAAGGCGATTATACGATCGCCAGGGAGTTGCGGGGCGATGAACCGAACGGCAATTATCATGCCTGGTTCGCCATGCGGGATCGGGGCGCGGCCATAGCGACCATCGGCTACCGGTTGAGCATGGATGCCGTTTTCCCCGCCCAGATCAACGACGTCAAGGGAGCGATACGATTTCTCAAGGCGAATGCGAAGAAGTACGGCATCGATCCGGAAAGAATCGCCATCGCGGGAACATCCGCCGGCGCCCATCTTGCCCTTCTGGCGGCACTGACGGGGGATGTGAAGGAGTTGGAGGGCGATACCGGCGGAAATCTTGGCTATTCAAGTCGGGTTATGGCTTGCGTCGATTATTTCGGCATGACGGATTTCACCCGTCTGGCCGCCGACATCTACGACTCGCCGTGGCTGATCACCGGCAAGGACGCCTACGATTTGGTGGATGCCCCGACGTCTTCCCGCTCCCGGCTCTTCGGCTTGGACAAGGGTAAGGGATTGGGCGACGTGGTGGCGCATATCGGGAAAACGGATCCCGCGTATGAGAAGCAGATCGCGCTGGTCAAACTGGGAAGCCCGCTTTTCCATGTTTCTCCCGACGATCCGCCCATCTTCATCGGCAACGGCGCGCGCGATCACCGGGTGCCGCAGGCACAATCGAAACGCTTGTTCGACGCCCTGGCTCGCGAGGGGATTGAAGCGCATCTCATGGTCAATTCGAAAGTCGGCCACGAGGATCTGGGCGACATCATCAATGGCGCATCGGTTGATTTCCTGCTCAGAAAATTCGGCATGAAAGACTGAAGTTTGCAAAATGGCGAGTACACCAATCAATCGCCATTTTGCAAAAATCAAAACGCCCGAGCCGCCGCAAAGGTTGCGATTTTTGCAAATTGGGCATTCGGCGATTTGAAGGCCCAATTTTGCAAAACTTCAGTGAATATACCGAAGCCACTTGGAATTTCGGCTTTTTAAATTTGTAGATGGAAGTGCGCACACAGGTTACGAGATTGAAAAACTGAATTCCCAACCCACTCCAGTATAACAACCATTCCGGTTGGGAATGGCGGGATTCTTTACGGCGTGAGTCGATGATGTTGCACCAAACTCTCTCCATCCTTCACGTCAGTTTTGGCGGCGGCGCCCCGAGTGGGACGCCGCCGCGTGTTTCGCAGGCAACCGCGCTCCGCTTGCCGGTTTTCAATCCGATGCCGACCAGTTCATCGAGCATCTTCGCCACCGCTGCGGCATGATTGGGGATAACCTCGTTTACGGTCCGCGATTTCAGATTGACATTGTACCGTTCACGGTCGTGCCGAGGCAATGGCGTCGTCTCGTGGCCGCGTCGCCCGGCGGTAGCGGACGCAGGGTCATTTAATTCTGCCGATTGGCAAAGAGCAAACAAGATGCTTTCCCAATATATAACTGTTAGCGCCTTGAAATTGTGAACCTGGGGGTTGGGGGGGTAATCCAATTCCACATTCGCTCCACGGGCGCATTGCTTGCCGCGCACAGTCCGGGAAATCACAATTTCAAGGCGCTAACAATTTATAGAGGGTGCCTGTCCTTTGCCCAACAATATCTGACGCGAGATCGGAAAACAAATCGAGAATTAAAAGCGGACGGCCACGCTTGACGCGGACGACGGGGTGCCTGTACCATTGATTTCTTTCATAAACCAGCCGCGCATGCCGTTCATGACGCGCATGTTGCTCTTTCACGAGGGGCGCAGAAATGATTCGGGTCAGGGATGTCGTGAGCGCGATGGAGCGGCTGGCGGCGCCGACTTTGGCTCTTGAAGGCGATCCTGTCGGGCTCGCCGCCGGTGATCCGGAGCAGCCTGTCGCCAGGGTGCTGGTCACTCTCGACGCTACGCTGGGGGTGATCGGCGAAGCCGAGGCGGCGCGGGCCGATATGATCGTCTCGCACCATCCGCGTTTTTATCGCGGTTTGAAAACGCTTGCGACCGTGGACGCTTCCGGCCGGCGCGCCTGGATGCTGGCGCGTTCCGGAATCGCGCTGTATTGCGCCCACACCAATCTCGACCTTGCGCCGGGCGGCACCAACGACCTTCTCGCTGCTGCTGCCGGCATCAAGGATCCCGCCATCGCGTTGCCCGCTGTGTCGGAGCCGCTTGTCAAGCTGGCCGTTTTCGTGCCGGCGACGCACGTGGAGGCGGTTCGCGAGGCGATGTGCGCCGCCGGCGCCGGTGCGATAGGGGGGTATTCGGACTGTACCTTCCGTGTATGCGGCGTCGGAACGTTCAAGGGCGGCGCCGACACCAACCCGTTCCTCGGGACGCCGGGAAAATTGGAGGAGGCGGACGAATGCCGTCTGGAGACGGTGATCGGCGAATTCTCGCTGCCGCAAGCGCTGCAGGCGTTGAAGGCTGCGCATCCCTACGAGGAGGTGGCATACGACGTGTACCCTCTGCGCCGGTCGGCGCGGGAATACGGTCTTGGCCGGACCGGTCGTCTCGATACGCCGACGACGCTTCGCTCCCTCGCGTCGCGACTCGCCGAGGCCACGGGATCGACATCGACCAGGATGGCCGGGGACGCCGAGACGGAAGTGGAATGCGTCGCGACCTGGGCGGGCGGGGGAGTCGAGGCGGACGCGCTGTCACGCTTGCCCATAGACGCCTTGGTCGTCGGCGAAATCGGGTATCATGATCTGGAAGTATTACTTGACCGGAAAATCGGCGTCATCGAACTTGGTCATGATTTTTCCGAAACGCTTGTGTTGCCGTGGGTGGCTAACCAGCTGGTCACGGCGATTCCCGGACTGGAGACCGTGGTCGCGCATGGACCGAGCACGCCGATGCGTAACGTATTCTCCGGGAATACGCCGGAGTGATCTACAGACGTTTCCTGGGTTCCATGTTACGCCGGGAATTATTGCACGGTCGGCGGTATCGCCCGGTCCGATGAAAAATCGACCCTTTGCCCCGCAAGCGGCAAGTTCTTTGGAAGAAATCGGGCGGCGGTTGGTCCGATTTCCTCCAAAAAAGAGACTGGAAGGTTTTTTAGCCTTCCCGCGGTCGAAACCAAACTCCGCTCCGTAATCTGTTGAAATTGCAAAAGATGAGAATAGACTGGCTTCGCGGTGGCATGCGGGGTGAAAAAAGGCCGAATGATCGGAAAATGTTGTTGACAAGTAAATTATGAAACGCTATTATAATATTGGATAATAGGGGTGAAAAAAACATCTGGCATCTGGTTCCCCGGAAGTACGGCTAGGTTGCGGATCTTGGGGCCGCTTCTACCGTTCGACAGGAGGTAAAACCGACGGCCATTTTTCGCTGGTGGGTTTTCCCGGCGGACGGTCCTTGGATTTGTGACGAGCCGGATTGTGGATGTTGCCGGGCGGCTGTTCATTTGTATTGCTTTTGTCTATGTTGTCATGCTTCCCGGTGTGAAGTGGGATTGTGGTCGTTGTCCGGGGTGGTTGCCCCAGATGTGGTGGCGTGCAAGGTGTTCGGGCATTCGGTGGTTGAAGTTCGCAGCATTGGCGACGGAATGGCAAAGAGGGTTCGAAATCGGTTTGTGGTTGTCGGATAAGTCGAACCAATTCCGCCTGCCGGGTTTGTAGTCTGAACTTGGGTTCTGTTTGATGAAGTTCCATTGAGGAACTCGCGTGATGAAGCGACAGCGGTGTGTGTTTGGGCTTCACCAATGTTGTACGGGCAGTTTTGAGTTTGCCTGGTGGTTGTAACGCTTCCAATGATTGTGTCCGAAAGTCTCTGCACGACGCCTCCGGGACCGGCTTGTCAGCCGGTCCCGTTTTTTATTCTCCCAAGACCGCCCGCTTGTCGCCGCTTTCGGGGCGGACATGCAGCACCGACCAAGTCGCGAGTTTCCGGATAGACTGGTCGGGGTCTTCCGCCGCCGCCTGTTCGAGCGCTTTCTCGGCGGTTCGACGCCATTCCGGGTCGACGACAATGCCGCCCGCGCCGTCCGGCGCGCCGTGTCGAAAAACGCCCAGCCGCAGCACCGCCTGCGCCCGCCAGGCTGGATCCTTGTCCATGAGGGCGATCTCGACCGCAGCCGGCAGCGAGTCGAATCCTTCAAGCATTCCAAGCGCGTGGTTCGCTTTCCAGTAAAACAGACGCAACAGTTCCGTGAGGCTTTCGCCGATCCGCCGCGCGCGGCCGGCCGCTTCGTGCATGCCGGCGCGATCGAGAAATTGCCCGTATTCGCGTACCGCCCGCAACTGAAATATGATTCCCGTCATGGCGACGACGGTATTGCTTCCGTCGCGCGCCAAGTGCACGCCACAGGTGACGGCCGCTTCGTAAGCCGTCCTTGCCGCTTCCCTTTCGCCAGCTTTTTCCAGTTCGCCGGCGCGCAGGAGAAGCGCTCCCAGGTAGGTCCGGAGCACGACGAAGTCGGGAGTGCGCGCACCCGCGTTGTCGAACGGCGGATAGAAATCGGGGACAAGCCGGCATTCCCGGCAACGCGCAGCGGCAAGCAGCTCGTTGACGCCGGAGACCTCTTCGCCCCGCGCCAGCAGATCCTTCTCGAACGCGTACAGGTTCTCCAGCCGGCGAAAGTGGGCGGCGGCGTTGCCGGGACCTGTCGGCTCCGGCGCGAGTTCCGCCGCGAGATCGAGCGTCCAGCGTTCCAGCATCCACGGTATCGGTCCGTCATAACCGGACGGCGCCGCCTGATGGAGTTCGCGGAGGATGGACTTTTGGTCTAACGTCGCCTCCGGAAGAGGGATGCCGACGCGATCTCCCGATCCGGAGGGAAGGGCGACGAATGCCGATGCGAGGAAAAGGAGGAGAAAGTGGGTTGACAGCGGATGCGGCGCGCGCTTAGGGTTGGCCCTCATCCATAATATGCGGGTGGCGGTTTTCGTGTGCGTTCTCCCGGTCAAGCGAGACGAGAATAATTGAAATCAGTTGGGACAAGCATTATCACGACACCCATGCTTCCGGCGAAAAGATCCGCCAATCGTGTCTGGTTCCCATGGGAACTCCCGTACGAAGCGTGATTTCGTCCCGGTCGCTTGTGTTCCGTAACGCCGCCGGCGCGAGACGGAAGTCCAACCTTACGAGTCGGATTTCCTGCGCGGCGGGCGGCGTCTAGGTTTCGGCGTCGACGCGGTTCCGGAATCCGCGTTCGTCGCTTTCTTTTTTGGCGGGTTCCGGCGGAGGCGCGGTTTCGTCGCCGCGCGCTTCGGCGAAGGCTTCAGTTTCTCCGCGTCGATCGACGCGTCCGGTTTTTCCCCCGCTGGCGGCAGATGACCGACTTCCGGAGCGGGTGGTTCGTCCTGAATTTCCGGAAACGTTTCCACCGGTTCTTCGGTCCCTTCCAGTTCTTCCCCATAATCGATTGCAGTCGCCATTTCGGCGCCGTCGTCCGACGCCGGCTCTTCTTCCACCTCTTCCTTCTCCTCAATCTGAGCGTCGGGCGCGCCAGCGTCTTCCCGGAACGCGGCGGACGGGTCGACCTTCGCCGGCTCGCCGGCGGGCGTTATGCCTGCCCAAACCATCAGCGCCTTAAACCAGGCACCCCAACCGAGCATGACCAGAAGCACCGTCACCGCGACGAAGAGGCACAATACGGCCAAAATCCACAGGACAAGCTTCAAGAAGGACCAGATCACGTTGGCGGGCGCCGCCGGCGGCATTTCGACCGGAGCGAGGCGCGTTTCGATGGCGCCGGAAGCGTCGAGCGCCGCCGACAACTGGCACCGCGCGCTATCGCGCATCCAGACGGCGATCGGTGCGAGCGGGGTTTTCCCGAGGAAACGCCTGGCCGTCTCGGAAGGATTGAGAACGCCGCGAATCGAGGTTTTATCCCGCCACTCCGGGAGAAGGCCGCTCAGCGACAGGGAGTGGGAGGGTCGGTTTGCCGATTCCTCGGCGTAAAGGGGCAGGGCGGCGTCGGAGGCGATGATCAGCCACGAACCGAAGGCGCGGACGGTGAGCGGACGTTCATCGTTTCCGGAAACAAGGAAAAAATTCGGCGTTTCATTCTGCGTTTCAAGCTTGATGCCGGGTTCGCTTCGAAGTTCCGCCAGCGCGCCGACCGGATAGGGTACGTCGAGATACAGCGCCCACGTTTCCGGCAGATCGTCCTCGCCGTCCATCCAGGCGAAGGCGGCGCGGCGCGAGCTTCCGAACCACGACAGCGGCAGGCGCGAACCCAGGCCGTGGACCTGATCGCCGATCAGGCCGGAGAAGAACGCCTGAAGATGGTTCCACTGCTCCTCCTCCGATGCCCGGCGGTCTTCGTTCCACAGGGTCGATTCGGCGGCGTGCTTCAGCAGTTCGCCGAGGTTGCGCGTCTCGAGATAGACGCCGATGTCCCTGGGGATGAGGATCGAGGGGTCGCGCCGGAAGTCGGAGCCGCGCCGCAGGAAGGCGACGAGAATGACAAACAGCGCCACAGCGCCGGCGAAAACGACCCAGCGCCGCCACCCCGGCTGTTGGATGGACCGCGCCAGCCAGGAAAAGAAGCGCGAGAAGCGAGAGGCGCGCGGAGCGTTTTCAGGTTCGGCCATGCCAGATCCTCCCATCGTATGACGGTGCGAGAGCGGCGGCGCGGCACGCCGGTTGCGGGCCGGTCGTCAGCCCTCTATCCTGATCAAAACCGGCGGCTCGTGCAGAATGTCCAGCGCCGATATGTCGTTGATGGCCTGGGAAAGGTTGCCTTCCCGGGCGCTGTGGGTTATCAGGCACACCGAGGCCAGGCCGTCGAAACGGTCGGCCTCGAACTGGTGCATGGCGGCGATGGAGACGTTCCGCGCGCCGAGCACGGTCGCGAGCGTCCCGAGGACGCCGGGTTTGTCGCGGATGACGAACCGGAGATAATACCTGGCCTGGTAGTCGGTGAAAGGCGCTATCCGGTAGGCGTTTTTCTCCGGCGGGAACCACGCCGGGCCTGGTCCGCCGAAAACGACGGACTTCGCCACTGCGACGATGTCCGACACGACGGCGGATGCGGTTGGATAGCGGCCGGCACCCCGGCCGTAGAACATGCTTTCCATCACCGCGTCGCCTTCAGTCTCGACCGCGTTCATGCTGCCCGAGACGGCGGCGAGCGGATGCGAGGTGCGCAGAAGCGCCGGGTGGACGGAGAGGAACAGGCGGCCGTTTTCCGCCACTTCGCCCCGGCCTCCTTCCTCGGATGACGACGGGCGCGGCTCGGCACGGATCACACCAAGAAGCTTCGGCGTATAGCCGAGGTTCGACGCGATGCGGATGTCGATGTCGCGGATATTCTTGATTCCTTCGATGTGCAGCCTGGAGAAGTCGATCCACGTTTCAAAGGCGAGCGCGGAAAGCAGCGCCAATTTGTGCCCGGAATCCTTGCCGTCGACGTCGCCGGAGGGATCGGCCTCGGCGAAGCCCAGACGCTGCGCCTCCTTGAGCGCGCCTTCGAACGGGAGGTTTTTCCCCGTCATTTCGGTAAGAATATAGTTGCAGGTGCCGTTGACAATGCCGAGAAGCGATTGCATGCGGTTGGCCACAAGGCCGTCCCGGAGCGCGAGAAGCAGCGGAATGCCGCCAGCCACCGCAGCCTCGAAGGCGACGACCAGGTTCTTGTCGCGCGCCTTGGCGAAGATGTCCCTGCCGCGTTCGGCCAGGAGCGCCTTGTTGGCGGTGACGACGTGTTTTCCCGCCGCGAGGGCCGACATGACGACGTCGCAGGCGACGCCGGTGCCGCCCATGAGTTCCGCGACTATCCGGATTTCCGGATCGTCCACAACGGCCCGGAAATCGTCAACCACCCTGTCCTTGGGAACGCCGGCGGCGTAGGCGCGCGGCTGGTCCTTGTCGGCGACCTTGACGAGGTCGATGTGAACGCCCGAACGGCGGGCTAGAAGTCCGGCCCGGGCCAGGATCGTCTCCGCGACGCCGCCCCCAACGACGCCCGCGCCGACCAGACCGACTTTACAGACAGCGTTCATGGACATATTGACCCCCGGATGGAAGGCTGCGCTTCGAAGATCATTCCATCCCGTTAAAGCGGCATCGAAAATGATCGGCTCCGCCTTGCGTTTCCAGACATTACCGCTCCAGGCATACGCGCAAAAGCGAAGAAGCAGTCACTCATAAAAACGCCCAATGAACGGACGCCGCGCCGTAAGTCGGGGCGTGGAGGAACCGGTGTCCCGAATCTTCGGGGCGCGCCTACAAAGAATATCGTAACGGTAAACAATGCCGACGATTGGCGATTCTGCCCCAGATCACGGCTTTCGGCAAGTAAAAAGCGTTTTCTTGGGGGCGCGGTGCAATCCGCCGAGACGGCGCATCGATAACGCGAGGCAGCGCACGGTTGAGGGGATCACAACTCCGGACCGTGAACAGTATACTCCGGCTTCTTTTGGGCAATGTGGAGCATCGCGGTCGTTTCGGAGAAATCAAAGCTTGCTTCGCCTTCGAAAATCAGGTTTTCAAACGTAAAGCGCATGACCGGGTCGACGTCGGCCAGCTCTTCGAGATCAACCTCGGTGAGGCGGGTGACGAGCCGGTCCCAAGCCTCTTCTTTGTCCGCCTGTCCTGCTTCCAGTTCAGCGCCGGCAACGGTTTGCGCCGCTTCCTCCGTGAAGGCGTATGTCTTATGCCCAAACAACTCGAGCGTCAGCGGCGTGAACCGGCAGGAATGGAGCTCGAAAATCAGTTCGACCACCGTTTCACCGACGAAAGCCGTCTCCAGCCTGATGGACTCCAGAGTCCGCTCGTCGTTAAAATCCGCCCCCGCGACCGGGATGTCCCAAGACGCGTTGGCGAGCGCTATCGCGAAGACGCCGGATGTCTGGAAGAGGTCGAGGGGGTCGAGGAATTCCATCATCCTTGTGTCGATGAGCCCGGCCTCCATGGAATCAAGGAGCAGATTGAACGGATACCCCGCCGCCGCGACGCAGGTCCCTTCGCCCTCGCGCACATACAGCCGCGGGACCAAATCGGGCGACCCCTTCCGCACCGGTTCAAGGCGGATGTCGAGTTCGTCGCTCGATTCGAGATATCCGGAACAGAAAAACTGAATAGCGGCGGCGTCGGTCAGCTTGACGACGATCCGTAGCGACGTGCGAAGCGCCTCGGAATTCACCCTCGTCGAAGCGTCCTTTTCCACCGCGCCGGCTATTTCCCACGGGTCGTGGCCGGGAGCCATGGCGTACACTCCGGAAATGGGAATGCCAAGGCTGTTTTTCAGCGGAATGTCGGCCGCGACCGCCGCGACGGCGGCGAGGGCGCAGGGAAACACCAGTCGGGCGAGGCGTGTCGCTCTCATGGCCGGCTCCTAAAAATGAAAATGTCCTTTCAGGGGGAAAAGACCGCGCTTGCCGCCTTCCTGGTTCCGGAAGGGAACCGGGATCATTCGGCTCTCCGATTCATGACGGCGTCGATTGCCCTGGTTCTGTCGCTGGCATCTTCCTTCGGTCCAGGCTTTCCCCGGGGGAAAAAGACATCGAAAACGCCGCTTCGATGTCGCCAAGAAGGGCAGGCTGGTTTCCCTTGGCGACGAAAAGGAAAATAGTTATGATAACTCTTTTCATTATCTCATTCAAGGCAGGATGCGGTTTCGGCCGTTGGCGTGTTTTCGGAGATGATTTATCCCCGTCTCGCGTTTTCGGGCGGCCGCCAGGCCACAACCATGGAAGAGGGGCCGGACGGACGCGAAAACCCCGTGGGCAGCCTATTGGAGCAAACACGATGCCGGATTATGAAAGATCTTTACACGATACGTTCTTCGACCTGGTTCGCGTTCCCTCGCCCTCCCTGTCGGAAAGGGAGGTGGCGAAGGTGGTGGCCCGCAAGATCAGGGCGCTGGGCTTCGAACCGCTCGAGGACGGCGCCGGCGAGGCGATCGGCGGCAATTGCGGCAATCTTGTCGTCAAAGTGCCGGGCTCCGGATCCGGCCCGAGGATCCTGATGGCCGCGCATATCGACACGGTGGAAAAGAAGGGCGATCCGGCGGCCGTGCCGGTCGTCGACGGCAACTGGGTAAGCCGCGACGGCGGAGGCATTCTCGGCGCCGACGACAAGTCCGGCGTCGCCATTCTTCTGGAGCTTCTCGGCAGGCTGCGCGGCCGGGAGGCGAGGCATGGCGACCTTCTGTTCGCCTTCACCGTCGCCGAGGAAATCGAATGCCTCGGCGCAGCCGAGCTCGATCCCGACCTGTTCGCCGGTTTCGACGCGGGCGTTGTGCTCGATTATTCCCGACCGGACGAAATCGTCGTCGCCGCCCCCACCAAGGTGGCGTTTCGCATGGAGTTCAACGGCGTTGCCGGGCACGCCGCCGCGCCGGAACGACGCATCAACGCCGCGCATGTGCTGGCCAAGACGATCGCCAGGCTTCCCATCGGCAGGCTCGACCCCTACACCACCTCGAACATCGGCATCATCCGCGCCGGCGCGGCCATCAACGTCATCCCCGGCAGCGCCTACGCCGAATACGAAATTCGCTCCCACCGCAAGGATGTCCTCGACTTCCACGTACACAGAATCATCGGCATTATCGAGGGCACTGTGCGCGAAAACCGCATTTTCGCCTTTGGGAAGGATGGTGGAGGTTTCGGCGACTCCGTCGCCACCGGCACCGAGGCGCCCATCAGTTCCAGCGTCGATGTTGACGTGGAAGTCTCGTACGAAGGCTACCGTCTGGACGAGTCCTCCGCGCCGGTCCGGCTTCTTGTGAGCGCTGTCGAAAAGGCCGGCCAGACGCCCGGCATCATCACCGCCCAGGGCGGATCGGACGCGAATATCCTCAACCGCCGCAATCTTCCCACCGCCGTCCTCGGCTGCGGCATGTACGGCGCGCATTCCGATGGCGAGCGCGCCAACCTCGCCGACATGCAAAATGCGCTGGAAACGCTGACCGCCATGGTGATGGGTTAGGCATGGCCGGGAAGACGGAACCGCGCATCGCCCATCTGGAAGTGGGCAAACTGGCGGCCTGCTGCTACATTGTGCATGCCGGGTCCGGCGGCGTCTCGCCGGAAACGAACGCCGCTCCGTGCGTCGTCGTCGATCCGGGAGGCGACGCGGACTTCATCGACGCCGCTATCCGCCGCCTCGGCCTTCGGCTCGACGCGGCGTTTCTCACCCATGCCCACGCCGACCACATCGGCGGAGCGGAAGCGCTTCTCGCTTTGTGGCCTGGCGCGATTCTGGCTTGTTCGGTGGAGACGGCGAGGCGGGCGGTCGATCCCAGGCTCAATCTGAGCGTCTATATGGGCGACCCCGTCTCCGCACCGCAGGCGGACAGGATCCTCGCCGATGGAGAAGCGTTCGCCATGGCCGGCATGCCATGGCGCGCCGTCGAGGTCCCCGGCCACGACCCCGGCGAGATGATGTATATCCTC
>JAIRTL010000037.1 GCA_031254915.1 Planctomycetota bacterium | reverse complement strand
TGGTTGGCATTTTTGTCGTCGAAGACGCGTGATGATTTCGCGTCTCTGGCGAGGAAAGGAGGCGCCATGGCCGAGGCTGTCGCAAAACTCATGGAGTTGTCCGCCGATGAAAAGGCCAGGTTGCGGGCGGAGGCGCGGGACAAGTGGCAATGGGATAACGCCGCGCGCATGCGGCAAAGCCGGGAGGAAGGCGAGGCGGCCGGTAGGGCGGAAGGCAAAGCGGAAGGCAGGGCGGAAGGTAAAATCGAAGTTGCCCGCCGGATGTTGCGGGCGAAAATGCCCTTGTCCCAGATAGCCGACTTGACAGGATGGCCGGCGGCGGACGTTGAACGGCTGGCGACGGAAGAGAAAGCGTAGCCATTTTAATGCATGCCCGGCGTTTTCGATTCATGTACCGAATTCGCAACAAAAATGCGCCAGCCATTTCATGGCTGCGCACAGTTGGGGGAATCACGACAACGAACCGTGGACGGGGGTGACGGGGTCCTCAGCTTCCCGCATCCGCGTATAACGGAATCGGCTTTTGCGCCAGGGTGTCGATGAGGCCCCTGTCGGTGAGGCGCGCTTCCGGCAGGACGGCGAGGCAGAACCAGGTGAGGAAATGGACCGGGGACGGGTTGTGTATGCCGAGCCCGTTGAGAACGGTTTTCATCGCCGCCGCTTCTTGCGCGATTTCCGCCGCTGGCTTGAGGGAGACAAGCCCGCATACCGGCAGGCGGATTTCCCCGACTATCCTCCCGCCGTCGGCGGCCGCGAAGCCGCCTCCCGTCTCGACGAGGCGGCGCGCCGCGACGAGCATGTCGTCGACGTTCGCGCCGAACACGAAGAGGTTGTGCGAATCGTGCGTGACCGTGCCGGCGATCGCGCCGCGCTCGAGGCCGATGTTCTCCGCCGGAGCGATGCCGATGTTGCCGGTCCGGTTGTGCCGCTCGATGACGGCCATGGTCACGAATCCCGGGACAGCCGAAATGTCGGCGCAGCCGTCGATGACCGGGAAACGGGCCTCTTTGAGCGTGGTGACGAACGGGTCGCCGTCGAGGAAGGACAGGCAATTCAGGAGGACGGACTCGCCCTTCGCCGGGATGCGGAAATTCCCGCGTTCCAATTCCCCCTTTATGTTCATGGTGTTGCGCTGTTCGATGGCGGAGGGAACGGCGTCGATGTCGACGACGAGCGCTCCCTTCTCCGCGCAGAGAACGCCGCCGATGAAGACGGCGGAGACCGAAAACGACTCCAGGCCGTCGACGAGCGCGATGTCGGCGAGGCTTCCCGGCTTCAGCGAACCGCGATCGCGAAGGCCGAGGAACAGGGCCGCGTTCCTGGTCGCCATCTGCACCGCCTTGACGGACGGCACTCCTCCCTTGATCGCCTGGCGGATCGCCTCGTCGATATGGCCTTCATGCAGGAGGTCGTCCGGTTCGCGGTCGTCCGTGCACAGGGTGGCGTTGACGGGGTAATTCAGGAGCGCGAGCGCCTCCGCCTCCACCGCAATGTTCTGCGCGCTTGATCCATGGCGGCATTCGACGACCATGCCGGCGCGCAGCCTGGTCACCACCTCCTCCAGTCCGCGCGATTCATGGTCCGATTCGATTCCGGCGGCCATGTACGCGGAAAGCTGGCCGGACGGGACGCCTATCACGTGGCCTTGAATAAGTTTATGCCGCTTCCGGGCTTCGGCGACGATCGCCGTCATGCGCGGGTTCTGATTGATGACGCCCGGGTAATCCATCACTTCGCCGAGGGCGAGGGTTTTGGGCATGTCGAGCATGGCCGCGATTTCGGGGGCGTTGAAGACCATTTTGCCGCTTTCGACGCCCACCACGGAAGGCACGCACGACGGCGCGGCGAGGAAGACGCGAAGGCGGATGTTTTCCGTCGCCCCGGCGCAATATTCCATCCCCTCGACGCCGAGGACATTGCAGAACTCGTGCGGATCGGCGAGGACGGTGGTGGTGCCGTGGGGGATGACGGTGCGGGCGAAATTCGCCGGCGTCATCATGCCGCTTTCGATATGAACGTGGGTGTCGATGAGGCCGGGGACGGCGAACCTGCCGGCGCAGTCGTATTCCTCCGCGCCGGTCAGGCCGGCTTCGCCGGGCTGCGTGACGCGCGCGATGCGGTCGTCGACGACGCCGATGTCGGCGAGGTAGATTTCCTCCGTGTGGACGTTGACGAACTGCGCGTTTTTCAGCACCAGGTCGAACGGCGTTTCGCCGGCCGCGGCGGACATGATCCGGTTCATGGCGGTTCCTTTCCCATTCGTTCGCGCAAGTATATCACAAATTCTCCATGAACCGGACCACTATCTTCCGCTTGTCAAAAGCGGTGAAGTCCAATAAGGCATGGAGGATCGGGGTTCGGGAAGGATATGCGCAATGGAATTCTTCGATGTTGTGAAACGCAGACGCTCGATTCGCGAATTCAGCGACAAGGAGGTGCCGCGCCGGCTTATCGAGGAATGCCTGGACGCCGCCCGCCTGGCGCCAAGCGGCACGAACGCCCAGCCCTGGCGTTTTCTCGTCGTCCAGTCTCCGGAGAGGCGGGCGGCGCTGGCCGAGGCCGGGTTCAATCAGCCGTGCCTGCGCAACGCGCCCGTGATCCTCGCCCTTCTCGGCGACCTGGGCGTCGACCGGAAGAGGCTGCGCCGCGCGAAAGAGCTTGGCGACGCCGGCGCGATTTCCGGCGACGCCCTCGCCATTCTCGAAGACAAATACGGGAACGCGAACGAGACGAAGACGGCGAGAAGCGCGCGCATCGCCGCCGATTGCATGATCGCCGGCGAACATTACGCCCTCGCCGCGGCGGCGCTCGGGCTGGGTGCGTGCTGGGTGATGTTGTTCGACAGGGAAAAGGCGGCCGCGGCGTTGGGTCTGGACGCGAAAAACAACTTCCCCGTCGCCCTCATGCCGACCGGCTATCCGCTTCGCGAACCGCATCCCCGGCCGCGCTACGGCCTTGCCGAGGTCGCGTGGGACGAGATGCCCGGGCGGCCGTGGGAAGCGGTTCGCGAAGAATAGCCGGGTCGCCCCCGTACGGGGCTACGCCGGCGGGAACGAGCCGTAAAAGACAACCTGTTCGGGCGGCAGTTTGTCGAAGTGTTTCGGGCTTTTTTCCGCATCCGCCGCGGGGTGGCCCAGGGGCAGGATGGCGACCGGCTTGACTCCGTCCGGAAGATTGAATTCCACCGCCACCTTCGCGGGATCGAAATTGCCGATCCAGGTGGTGCCGAGGCCGAGATCCGCCGCCTGAAGCATCATGTGGGCGGTGACGATGGCGGCGTCCACCGCGCCGCTGTTGTCCCCGTCGAACGACCGCACCCAGGCCGCCGATTCGTCGGCGCAGACGATGAATGCCGCCGTCTGGCCGAATTTGTACTTCGTGCATTTCCCGAGTTTTTCCATCCCTTCCGCGTCGTTCACGACCAGGATGCGCTGCGGCTGCCTGTTCGCCGCCGTCGGCGCTATCCTCCCCGCCCTGAGAATGCTTTCCAGCGCTTCCTTTTCAACAGCTTGATCGGTGAACTTGCGCACGGAATACCGTTCTTCGGCCAGCTTCGCAAAGTCCATGGCCAATCCTCCCAAAAAAGGCAAAAGCCATACGTAAAAAATCGTTGCGGCCCCCGCACCCTCCGGATCCCCGGCCTTGCACGGAGGCCGGGGGAAACACCATATCCCCATTCCCGCATTTTCCCCGGAATGGTTGATTTCCATTTCCGAATAAATCATTACGGTTCGGCGTATGATAAACGCGAGGTCAAGCGCCCGGATCGCCTGAAGCCGACTCCTGGCGCATACGGCAGGCCGGAACCCGAAGGGCGGCCGGCCATGGGTCGACAAGGCCAGGAAATGGCCAGGGGATACAGATGCGGAACAGGGCGCCCCCATCCCCATTTCCACAATTGCGGGCCGCGCCCGGTACGCTCGACACTCGACCTGCGGCGTTGGCGAGACGCCTCAGGGAAGAAAAACCGGCAGATTCGTGGGGGGGGGGACCTCCGATTCCGGCAAATAGCCGTAATCGGCGTCGTATTCGTCTGCCTGCGCCTGGGGGCGACCGGATTGTCCTGATCGGGCGGCTGGACGGCGGCCGCGCTCTTCGTCCTTGGCGTAGCGCATTTCCGTGCGCACGCGGCTGGCTTCGCGGAGCTGATCGGCGCGCGCGAGCACGTCTTCGATCGAGTCCGCCTGGTCGACGCGCTCGAGCACGTAATGGAGATTGTGTTGGTCGCGGAGCGTGGTGGGGAGAAGGACTTCGCTGACGAAATCGGCGCCCGCGTATTGATAGCCCGGCGCTTTGACCGGTTCACTGGCGTGCAACGGATAGAACTTCACCATCCTGCCGTTTTCCTCGTGGCCGGGGTGTTCGATCCAGATGTCGTAGACGCCGTAGTGTTTGAACGGCACGACGTAAGGGGTTTTGCCTTTCCACTGCTGATTGACGGTGACGTCGGCGCCGGAAGGTTCGCTCGTGATGACGAGCGCGCGCTCGACGCAACCGGAAAGCAGGGAAATGACCAGCAGCAGCGCCGCGACCGACAGCCGGATCCGCATCGGATTACGCTCCTAGATGACCGTGGCCATTCCGCGGCGTCCGGTCGGGGCTTCAACATTGGTCGGAAACCGCCGGGAAAAACGCGGAACCCAAGAGGACATTCCGCATTCCGCGACAGCTTTCTATATTCTTTGCCGTCGCCTGCGCCGGATCGCGGGACTCACGCATTTATCATGCATTCGTTCCTCGGCGTTCGAGGCCACCCCATATAATGGTATGAATTCATTGCCGCAATGTCAAGGTCCAGCGCGGGGTCATTCAAGTGGACACGGGGCGCCCCTCCTCCCCATGTCCACGATTTCGGGCCGCGCCCGGCATACACGATTCCGGCGGGCGCCGTTCGCCCCGCCCGTTTCCCCGCCGTCGCGCGCCGATCCGACTGTACTCGGTGTCCGTCCGTCGGGCGGCGCTTGGCCGCCGCGAATCGCGGAACCCCGGGATGGAGACGCTTTTCGCCGGTTATGCCTTGATTAGCGGATGAAAATAGCGTAGTATTTTTTCGGGTTGGAGTCGGCATGGTTGCCCGTTGATGCCGGTCTTTCGAGCCGCGGGGCATGCGCCGCCCCTTACAAGCGTCAAGATCCGCGCCCGAAATGTCGATGAAACAGGGAGAATTGCATTCCTCGGTCCGCAGTCGGGAGCTTGGCCCCGTCACGACCGCGACGGATACGGCGTACCAATCGAATGGGCGCGTTTCGGCGTTCGCCCGTCATCGCAAAGGGATTGATCGTGACCAGAAACCTTCTGTTGCTTTTCGCCCTCGTGCCGGCGTCAGCCAACATCCTCTGGGCAGCCTCCCCCGCGCAAACAGCGCAGTCCGGCAACCCCGGCGACCCGTACTACTGTCCCCCGGGCGCGAAATTCTGTCCCGTTCCCGGACGCGACAATACGGTGTATCTCGACACGCATTTCGGCATGGACGCCGCGACCGGCGAAATCAGGGCCTATAGGGGGACGGTCCATCCCGACGAAGTGGTCAACAACCTGACCGTCCGCGAAGAAACGCTGTACGCTTCTCCTCCGATATCCGTCGAAAACCGCCAGGTGCCGTGGCCGGGCGGCGCGCAGCATTTCGCGCCCGCGCCGCGCCGGGCTTCCCCCGACACCGCCGCGATTCCCGCTTCCTATCCCGCGCCCCGGCCGGCTGTCGCCGCCCCGGCGCTGCATCAGGCGCCGCAAACCGCCTTCGCCCCTCCCGGTCCGTACTCGTCCGGTTCGTACTCGGCGCCGCGATCCACGGCCGCCGGTTTCGCGGACTCCAGGGCTTTCCCGACGCCGACCTCGGAAGTGGCGAACCAACAGTCCGCCAGGCCGGCGCCGGTCGAAGAGCCGGAAAGCGCAGACCGGAAGATTCCGTGGTGGAAGGGCGGCATGTTTCGCGGCGACGGCGAAAACGTCGCCGCCGACGGCGACGTGCCGTGGTGGAAGGGCGGGTGGTGGCGCAACCGGAATCGCGAGGACGAAAGGGACGAGCCGGCTCCGCCGCGCTCCGCGTCGAGGTCCCGGCGCGGCGGCGACCAGCCGCCTCCGGTGACCCCGGACGACATGTGGGGCGACGACGACTACAACGCCTTCAATCCGCAGTTCGCCGGCCCCGACGTTTCGTGGCAGACGCAACAGCAACAGTATCCGCCGCGGCAGGCGCCGGGCGCGTATCAGGATCCCTATGCGCAACCGCAGGGCGGTTTCACCTCCGAACCGTATACGCTCCCGAATTCGCCGCCGCCGTCCTCTCCATATCAACCCGGATACGTCTATCCCGGCACCAACGTCACCTACGACAACACCTATCAGGGCGGGTACCCGGCCCCCCAGCCCGCCCCGCCGGTGTATAACGCGCCGACGTACGGCGATCCCTATGCGCCGCCGGCGTCGGCATACGGCGATCCCTACTCGTGGCCCGCGCCGGCTCCCGCTCCGGACAGCGACCCGTTCGCGTCGCCGCCGTCGTTCCAGGCGCAGCCGTCCGCGTTCGTGCCGCCTCCCCCGGCGTCCGCCGCGCCGGGCGGCAGCCCGCAGTTCGAGAACGCCGTGGCGATGGTGAAGGAAAGCAGGTTCACGGAGGCCAAGCCCCTCCTGCTCGCCGAAACATCCTCCAACCCGGGGAACGCCCCCGCCTGGCGCTGGCTGGGCGATTGCCATTACAATCTGCTTGAACTGCCGCAGGCGCTCGATTGCTACGAGCGCGCGATCCGGTTCGATCCGAACGACTACTACGCCGTGCGCGGACAGGGCTTCGCCAATCTGCATCGCGGCCATGAACTGTGGCGCAAGATGATGGAAGAGATGAACATGGGCCAGCGGGAGCAGGCCGCGGCCACGTTCTCGCTGGCGCACGACCATTACAAGAAATCACTCGAACAGCTCGGCGACTGTCTGCGCCGCGCCCCCAACGACAGCGAAGCCGTCTACGGCGAGGCGATGGCGGCCGAGGGCGCGAGCCGCAAACTGTATTCGAACGCCATCAGCTACATCAAACTCGGCCCCGAAAACCGCCAGCGCGCCGAACTGTTCGCGGAGAACTGCCTCCTCGTGATCAACAAGGGGGTGGAGCGCGCCAACGAACGCGCCAAGTCGAATCCGGGCGAAATCGGCCCTCGCGCGCTGCTCGGCGGCCTGTATCTGCGCAAGGCGATGCTGTACCACCAGATCGACAAGCGCGACCTCGCCCTGGCGGAACTCATCAACTCCCACCGCGCCCAGAAGGCCATCCTTGACGAAATCGACAAGAACAACGCCACCGCGTTGAAGGGCGTCCAGGACTGCCAGACCTACTGGAACGAGTGGGGCGGCTCCGGAAGCCTGTAGCGACGCGCCGCGCGTCGAGGAGGCGTTTGGCAGATGCTCACGATCAGCAAACCCACCCTGTTCGCGCCGGACGGCTTCGCCGTTCGCGGACAGTGCAATCCCGACTCGCCCGGCTGGCAACTGCGCTGGTTCCATCGCGGCGACCCCCCGACCGTCGTCTGGCAGGGCGCTTTCAAGACCTGCCGCCATCTTCAGTTCGCCTGCTCGTCGGCGGCCACCTGCGCCGAGGCGGAGCGGGAAGTCGCGAAATTGCTGAAATCGGATTCGTTCACCCACTTCGCCAGCATGCCGACGGACATCTACCCGGTCGCGAAAGGGGACGACGAACCTGCGTCACCGCAACCCGGGCAGGCGCCGCCCCCGGGAAAAAAACGCCGGAAGCGCCGCCGGCGCTGACCCGGGCGGCTTGCGCGAACAAGGGCATACGAGGAATCCGGTTCCGATACATCCAGCACGATACGCCTGATGCCCCGGGGGATTCGGTCCTCCGGGGTTGGCATTTGCCGCGCACGGCCTGCCACGACCGCGCGGCGAACGCCGTCCACCGGAGCGTGTTGCATTTGCATTTTGAAAGCGTTCAGCCGGGGCGCGGCGACCGGCGGGCGCGTTTTCGCGTTGTTTTGGCGAAAATGCGCCGGGAGGGAGGCGCAACGGAGGATCGACGCTTTCTCGATGCGAGGCAAACGCTCCACCTCGAGGAAAGGGGATTCGCATGTCCATGGACAACAAGGATTCGTCGGATTTCATCAAGGATCGCGAGATCGAGGAAATCCTCTCGGCCAACCGTCGCGCCGAGCCGGAAAGGGTGAGGGAGATCCTCGCCAAGGCGCTTGAGCTTAAAGGCATCGCCATGGACGAGGCCGCCGCCCTGATGATGGTGTCCGACCCCGACCTCCTCAAGGAGATGTTCGAGGCGGCGAGCAAGGTGAAGGACGCCATTTACGGCCGGCGCATGGTCATTTTCGCGCCGCTGTACATTTCGAACCTCTGCGGCAACGAATGCCTGTACTGCGCCTTCCGGGCGCGGAACAAGGAAGTGAAGCGCCGCGCCCTCACGCAAGAGGAGATCGCCCGCGAGACGGAGATCCTCATCAACCGGGGGCACAAGCGCATCCTCCTCGTCGCCGGCGAAGCGTATCCGAGCCAGGAAGGCTTCCAGTACGTCCTCGACTCCGTCAAGACGATTTATTCCGTCAAGTCGGGGCCGGGCGAAATCCGCCGCGTCAACGCCAACGTCGCCCCGCTCACGGAATACGAATTCAAGCGTCTCAAGGAAACGGGGATCGGGACGTACCAGCTTTTCCAGGAGACGTACCACAGGGACACCTATCACAAGGTTCACGTCGCCGGCAAGAAGATCGACTACGGCTGGCGCGTCACCGCCTTCGACCGCGCCATGCGCTCGGGCATCGACGACTGCGGCATCGGCGTTCTTTTCGGGCTGTTCAACTGGAATTACGAACTGCTCGCCATGCTCCAGCACATCCGCCATCTCGAGGAGGTCTTCGGCGTCGGTCCGCACACGATCAGCGTGCCCCGGATCGAGCCGGCGGTCGGGTCGAACCTGGCCGAACATCCACCCGCCGCGGTGTCGGACATCGACTTCCGCAAGATCGTCGCGATTCTGCGCCTCACCGTCCCCTACACGGGGATCATCATGTCGACGCGCGAGACGGCCAACCTGCGGCGCGAATTGTTCGCGCTCGGCGTCAGCCAGATTTCCGGCGGCAGCCGCACCAATCCGGGCGGCTACTCGGAAGCGGGCCTCCAGGAGGACACGGAGGCGCAGTTTTCTCTCGGCGACCAGCGCTCGCTGGACGAGGTCATCCGCGATGTCGCGCGCCTCGGCTACGTTCCCTCGTTCTGCACCGGCTGCTACCGCCTTGGCCGCACCGGCAAGGATTTCATGGACCTGGCGAAGCCGGGCGAAATCCGCCATCACTGCGACCCCAATGCCTTCAGCACCTTCCAGGAATACCTCTCCGACTATGCCTCGCCGGAGACGAAAACGCTCGGGGAGGAACTGATCAATTCGGTCATGCCCAGGCTGGAGCCTGAAATACGCGACATGACCAAGCGCATGGTCGACGAAGTGCGCGCCGGCAAACGCGACGTTTACTGCTGATGCGCGGTTGCAAAAGCGGCTGCGTCCGGAGATAATGCGGCGCGAGGGTTTTGCGGGGCGGATCAGATGGCTGCCGGGCGCTTCGGCGCCCGGAGGAAAGTCCGGCCACCACAAGGCAGGAATGCGGGTAACGCCCGCCGGAGGCGACTCCAGGGACAGGCAACAGAAAACAAACCGCCGCGGCTCGCCGCGGTAAGGGTGAAACGGCGGGGTAAGAGCCCACCGCGTTTGCGGAAACGCAAACGGCACGGCGACTGTCCTTCCGGTGCAAGCGCAAATAGGGGGCGAGTCCGGGCTTCGGCCCGGCGCGGAACCGCCTGTTCCGCCATAAGTCCCGGGTAGCGTGCTCGAGGCGGACGGCGACGTCCGTCCCAGATAAATAGCCATCCGCGACAAAAGCCGGCTTATCGATCCGCCCCGCTTTTTCTGTATGAGGAAGACCCTCGTCCGCCCTATGGAACACGCGAGGAATCGCCGGATGCCGAGAATCCACGAATGCCGCTATCGGATCTCCTACGCCGACACGGACCGCATGGATCGCGTCTATTACGCCAATTATCTGGTCATCGCCGAACGCGCGCGCACCGAATTTTTGCGCGACGTCGGCCATCCGTACCGGGAATTCGAACGCTCGGGCAGCTTTTTTCCGGTCCGCAGTTGCGAAGTCAGGTATTACGGCTTCGCCTCCTACGACGACGAACTCGTGTGCCGCAGCCGCATCGCGAAAATGACCCACGCCACCCTCGCGATCGTGACCGACATGTGCCGCCCCGGCGAGGCGAAGCCGCTCGTGGTCGCCAGGGTCGAACTCGCCTGCGTGGGCGAAAACGGCCGGCCGCGCGCGCTCCCGGACGCGCTCCGGGCCGCCGTCGATCCGTATCTTGCGCCGGAAGCGCGGCGCGACTGAACCGTTCGGGGCGGGACACGCCATGCGCCGGATCAGCGTTTTTTTCATCCGCCTTTTTCTCGCGCTCGCGCTGGGCGCCCGCGGGACGTCGCCCGCCGTCGCCGCCGAGACGAACTTCGCCGCCGTCGACGCCCGCCTCGGCGTCGCCCGCCGCCTCGTCGAGGGAGAGTTCCACCGGGACGCGCTGCCGGTCGCGCGGAGCGTCCTCGATGATCCGGCCCTGATTCCGGGCGTCGACGGCGAACGGCTCGGCAACGAAGCTCTCTCGCGCCGCGAGGAGGCGCGGTTCCTCCTCGAACGGGCCCGCCTCGGCGTCGCCCGGGACAACGGCGGCTTCCTCGACGTCGCGGGCGAATTCGTCCTTCTTTCGCAAAACCGCTATCGCCTCGCGGAACCGAAGCGCGCCGTCGAGAGCGCCTTCTGGGCCGGGCGCGCGTTCCAGCAGGCCGGCGAGTACGGCAGCGCCGTCGCCATGTACGGCCGGGTCGGCGGCGTTTCCCTTCCCGAAAACATGGAGGGCGAAGCCGCGCGGCGCCTTTCCGAATGCCTGCGGCTCATGGCCGAGGACCTTCCCTACCCCGGCTCCCGCCACGATCGCGACGAGCGCCGGCGGCTGCTCGACCGCGCCATCGACGAACTCGCCCGCGCCAGACGGGCGTTTCCGGTCGGCCGCGGGCGGAAGGAGCTGGAGCTCGACCTGATCGCGCTGCGCCTGGCCCGCCGCGAGCCGGATCTCGCCCGCGAAGCGCTCGCCGAGGCGGACGTCTTTCTCGCGACCGAAGCGGTGAAGGACGATTTGCGCGCGCGCGCGACCCTTTACCGCGCGCTCGCCGCCGAACGGCTCGGGCAGCTTCGCGACGCGGCCGAATGGTACAGGCTGCTTCTCGCCGATGAAAATCCCGCACCGGACGCGCTTCGCGACGGCAGGCTCGGGCTTGCCGTCGTCCTGCGCGAACTTGCCGCGAACCTCGAAGCGGACGCGAGGCAGCCGCTTCTCGTCGAGGCTGTCCAGGCGTTCCGGGATGCGCTCGACGACGCGCCCCGGGGAACGCGGCTCGATCAGGCCCGCGTGCTCATGGCGTCGACGCTGCTCGACATGGGTTCGCCGCGCGAGGCGCTTTCCGCGCTCCAGCCGCTCTTGAACGACTCCGGCTCTCCCCGGACGGCATATCATCTCGCCGGGGCGGCGCAGATGGCGCTTGGCCATTACGGCCAGGCCCTCCCGCTTTCCACCCGGGCGGCGCTGCCGTCGACAGGCGACCGGGACCTGCGCCTGTCCGCCGCGATCACCGCCGCGCGCGCGGCTCGGGCGCTGGGGGATTTCGGGACCGCGCTCGCGTTCGACCACGAGACGTCGCGGCTGTATCGCCGGGACCTTGCGTTTTCGTCCCTGCTGGAGTCGGAATTCGCCGCCATGGAAACGCGCCTCGGGCTCGGGAAGGCCGGGGGGCCGGTCTCCCTCTCGTCGGACGCGGAACTGCTCCGCGCGGGCGGCGAGGAAGCGCCCCGCGGCCTCGACGACTGGCGCCGGTCGGCGTCGGAACAGCTGCTCGCGGCCCTTGGCGGGGCGCTCGCGCCCGGGGGAGGCGCCGACGCCGGCTTTCGGCTCGCCCTGGCGGCGGAAAGCGCGCACGCCTGGGGCGGCGCGGGGGAGGGCGATCTCGAGATCGCCCTCGGCGTGATACGCCATCTGCGAAGCCGCCGTCCGCCCGGCATCACCGAGGGATCGCTTCTCTCCCGGGAGGGCGAAGCATTCCACGCGCTCGCCCGCGCCCGCGCCGAACGCATCCTGGAGGCGGACGAGCCGGACGCGGAGGGCATCGAGCGCGCGCTGGGGCGCTTCACTCTCGCGGCCATGAGCTACCGCGCCGCCGCCGGCGGACTCGACGACGGGGCCGACCTTCTCGATCAGGGCGTCGTCAACCTGGAGAGCGGCGAATTCCTTCTCCGTCTCGCCGAGCGCTGGCCGTCCGGGAGGCGGACGGGAAACGCGATGGACTGGCGGATGGAGGCGCGCCGCCGGCTCGAGGCGTCGCTCGCCCCCTTCAACCGGATCATCCGCAACGCCCGCCGGGTCAGCTCCGCCGTCATGCGCGCGCGCTGGTCGCGCGCGCACGCGCTGGAGTTGCTTGGCGAATGGCGGGAAGCGGCCGCCGGCTATCTTCGCCTGATGAACGACTCGGAGGCGCCGCGAATTCTTCGCGTCAACAGCGCCAGGCACTGGGCGCGGGCCCGCCTCGAACTCGGCGGCGACGATCTCGGCGACGCCGTCGAACGCGTCGCCGTCTTCGCCGCGGCGGACGCGGATACGGCGCTTCTCGCCGGCGGGCTCGCCGAGGAGTCGGGCGATTACCCGCGCGCGTACGCCTACTTCCTTTTCGCCGCAGATCCCGGGTCGCCCAGCCTGCCGCCGGAGACGCCCGGCCGGCCGCTCGTCGCTGCGCGGAAGGCGGCCGGACTCGCGCTTGAACGCCCGGCGGAGGCGGCGCCGGACGTCGATCCCGGGACGCTCAGACGCCGGGCGCGCGACCTTCTGGAACGCACCGCCTATTCGAACCTCTCCGGGCCGTGGGCGGAGGGCATTCTCCGGGAACTCATCGACAGTTGGCTTGGGGAGGGTCCGGACGGGTGGCGGACGGCCGTCGAACTCGCCATGCGCGCAGCCTCCGATTCGCGGGCGCCGGCGCCGCTGCGCCGCGCCATGCTCATCCTCGCCGCCGACGCGCTCAGGACCGGCGGGGAATACGCCCAGGCCCTCGACCGCCTTGACGAGGCGCGCGAATTCCTGTCCGACGGCGAGTCCGAACGGGAACGCCTCGACATGGCCCGGATCGTACTCGCCGCCGCCCGCGTCTACAGCGCCCAGGGGAGGCGCGACGACGCGCTTAGAGCCTATGCGGAGGCGTTCGCCGCATATCCCGAGGCGGAGGAATGCGCGGACGCCGCCCGGGTGGAGGCGGCGAAGCTTTTGTTGTCGGGGGAGGAGGTTGGCGAACGCGAAAGAAACCAGGCGCGCTCCGTCCTTGCCGGCCTTCGCGACCGCGCCCTCGCCGAGGAAATACTGGGAGATCGGTAAAGGCCGGATTATACCGGCCGGAAATTCCCGAGGATGTGCAGTTCGGACAAGAACGAAAGCGGATTCAAAAAAGGGGCCGCCGCGCCCGGCAATTGAAAAAGGCCTTCGTCCGCGAAGACCTCTGTCGCAAGGAGGGCGCGGTTCCGTCCGCGGACGCGGGGCGGGGTCATGAAATTTTCAGGAGAAAATTCCGCGCCGCTTCGTCCAACCGGTCCTTTTCCGCGACCCGGTCGTGCAGGACGGGGAGGCGCTTCAGTTCGGCGATGCATTCCGGGACTGCGCCGCCGGTGTATTCCGCCAGCTTCGCCGCCGCCTCGAAGGCGTCGTCCTCCGTTTCGCCCGTGAGGGATGCGAGAACGTCCGGAGTGAACTTGTAGGGATTCGCCGTCGACGCGACCACGGTCGGCGCGTCGTCTCCGGTGCGCTCGCGGTACTTCTGATGGACGCGGACGCCGACGGCGGTGTGCGGGTCGATGAGGTAGCCGTCGGTCTCGTAGGTGCGCCTGATCGCCGCCGCCGTTTCCCCCTCGTCGCAGAAGTCGGCGTAAAACTCGCCGGACAATTTTTCGCGAGCGGCGGCGGGGATGTCGAAGACGCCCTTTTCCGACAGGGCGCGCATCCATCCGCGCACCACGTCGTGGTCGCGGCCGCAAATTTCGTGGAGCAGGCGCTCGAGGTTGCTCGACGCCAGGATATCCATCGACGGCGACATGGTCTTGTGGAACGTCCGCCTGGCGTCGTATCGGCCTTGGTTGAAAAAGTCGGTGAGGACGTTGTTGCTGTTGGAGGCGCAGATCAGCCTGGCGACGGGCAAACCCATCGCCTTGGCGTAGTGCGCGGCAAGGATGTTGCCGAAATTGCCGGTCGGTACGGCGAAATTGACGCCGTCGCCGTAACGCACGACGCCGTCGTCGACCAGCTTCGCGTAGGCGTTGCAATAGTAGGCGATCTGCGGGACAAGGCGCCCGATGTTTATCGAATTGGCGGAGGAGAGGAACTTGCCCGCCCGCCCGGCCTCGGCGGCGAAGGCCCTGTCGGCGAACAGGCGCTTGACGCCGGCCTGGGCGTCGTCGAAATTCCCCTTTACGGCGCAGACCCCGACGTTGCCGCCGCGTTGCGTCGCCATCTGCAGGCGCTGCATTTCGGCGACGCCGTCCTCGGGATAGAACACATAGACGGCGGTGCGCGGCACGTTCCTGAAGCCCTCGAGCGCCGCCTTGCCTGTGTCGCCGGAGGTGGCGGTCAGGATGAGCGCGTCGTCCTTCCGGTCGAATTTTTCGAGGGCGACGCGAAACAGCCGGGGCAGTATCTGCAGCGCCATGTCCTTGAAGGCGAGGGTGGGTCCGTGGAACAGCTCCATGACGCGCGTCCCGTCGCCGAGCGCGCGCAACGGCGCGACCGCATCGTCGCCGAAGCCGGCGTAGGCCGCGGAAACGAGCGGATGGAGCGTTGAGCGCCCGACGTCGAAGAACGCGTCGAGAACGGCGGTCGCCACGTGCGCGTATCCCGCGCGGTGGTCGCGCAACAGCGCCCCGGAGTCGAGGCGGGGGAATTCGACAGGCACGAACAGGCCGCCGTCGCCGGCGATGCCTTCCAGGACGGCCTGCAAAGCCGGTATCCGCCGCGCCCCGCTCCGCGTGCTCACCACATCCATGACGACGACGCCTCCAGGGCCGAAACATATCTCGTCCACGGCCGGGGGTTGCGATTCCCCCGACTGTGCGCGCCCATGAAATGGCCAAGGGAACCGGATGTGGTACAGGGCAACCCCCATCCCCCATTTTCGCCATTTCGGGCCGCGATTATAGCGGGCGGCGGGCGTCGAGTCAAGAACCGGCGGCCGCCATTTACGGCAGCGTATTCCCCGCCGCCTTCCAGAGCGCGTACCATTCCGGCCGGGTGAGTTCGATCCCGGACGCGGCGCAGGCGTCCTTCACCCTTTGCGGCTTCGAGGTGCCGACGATAACCTGGATCCTCGCCGGATGGCGGAGTATCCAGGCGGCGGCGATGGCGGTATTGGTCACGCCCTTTTCCCTGGCCAGCTTGTCGATGACGTCGTTGAGTCCGGGATAGAGCTCGCGGTTGCCGAGGAAAGAGCCCTTGAAGTCGCCGTACTGGAACGGGGACCAGGCCTGGATGGTGATATTGTGCAGGCGGCAGTAGTCGAGGACGTCGCCGTCGTGGTTCACGGACTGGGCGAACTCCATGTTGGTGGCGAGTCCGGAGTCGACCATGCCGCTGTTGGTGATGCTGAACTGGAGCTGGTTGGCGACGATTTTGTGGTTGCAGCATTTGCGCAGCAGCTCCATCTGGTTGGGGCGCTGGTTGCTGACGCCGAAGTAACGCACCTTGCCGGCGGCGTGGAGCGTGGCGAACGCTTCCGCGACTTCCTCCGGTTCGACGAGGGCGTCGGGGCGGTGGAGAAGGAGGATGTCGAGGTATTCCGTGTCCAGGCGCCTGAGGATGGCCTCGGCGGCGGAAACGATGTGGTCGCGGGAGAAATCGAAATAGGTTCCGTCCTCGAGGCGGATGCCGCATTTCGACTGGAGAACGACTTTCTCGCGCCGCGACGGAGTGAATCCCGCCGCCTTGGCGAACATCGTTTCGCTCTTGCCCGCGCCGTAGACGTCGGCGTGGTCGAAGAAGTCGATGCCCTCGTCGAGGGCGGTCTTGACGAGTCTGGACGCGTCGGCGACCGACATTTCCGCGAGACGCCAAAAGCCGAGCGCGATTTCCGAAGCAGGCACTTCGCCGCCGATCGTGATTTTCTTCATGCCGTATCCTTTCAAAAAATGGGGTGTGCGAAATATTCAGTCCGTCACCCGGCCGTGGAGGTGCGGCGTCGATGCGCTGCTCCGCGCCACTTCCGCCATGGACGGCGGATCGTCGATTTCCGGCGGGTAGGCGACCTTATGGCGCCTGCCGAGATAGACAAAGCAGGGAACGAGGAGGAAGCACACCGCCGCCTCGATGTAGAAGGCGCGGTTCCAGCCGAAAGCGCCGACCGCCCACGCCCCGGCGATCGGGGCGAACATCCAGCCGAGCGACCGCACGGTCACGGACCAGCCGAACACCGTTCCCTTGCGGGCGGGCGAGGTCAGGCGGCCGAGGATGACGACGAGCACCGACGCCAGGCCGCTCACGGCGAAAGCGAAGACGAACCTGCCGGCGCCGAGGCCGACGAGGTTGGTCTTCCAGTTGAGCGTTTTCTTTATCGCCGCCGGGCGTCGCGATTCGGGCATTGGTTGTTTCCTTGTGTCATCCCTTCCTCTTCCGGTATTATAATGGAAGTCCGGTTTTGGCAAACGTATTCCGCCGCGGCGGACCCGGGAGGATATTCCCATGGCAGATTACGAGACGATGCGGAGAACGTTCGAGGCGAACGGGCAGGGGCATGTGTTCGCGCATTGGAACGCCTTGGCCGGCGACGAGCGGGACCAACTCCTCGCCGATTGCGCCTCGGTCGATTTCGCCTGGATACGGGCGCGCCGGTCGGAGTTTTCAAGCGGCGGGTCGTCTGTCGACCTGTCGTCCCTCGAGCCGGCGCCGGTGGTGGAGCTTCCCCGCAACCATGACGAGGGAAAACGGAACCGCGAGGCGATCGCCGTCGGCGAGGACATCCTCCGGGCGGGCAAGGCGGCGGCGTTCCTCGTCGCCGGCGGGCAGGGGACGCGCCTCGGTTTTCCCGGGCCGAAAGGCTGCTATCCGCTGGGTCCCGTGAGCGGCAAGACGCTTTTCCAGTGGCACGCCGAGCAGATCAAGGCCAGGTCGAAGCGCTACGGCAGGACGATCCCGTGGTACATCATGACCAGCCTCGAAAACGATCCGGCGACGAAGGCGTATTTCGAGGAAAACGACTGGCTCGGCCTCGACCGCGATTCGGTGTTCTTTTTCATGCAGGGCATGGTGCCGTCCCTGGATTTCGGCGGCAAACTCATGCTTGCCTCGCCGCCCAGGCTGGCGATGAACCCGAACGGGCACGGCGGTTCGCTTTCCGGCCTGCTCTCGAGCGGGGCGATCGCCGACATGCGCTCCAGGGGCGTCGAATACATCAGCTATTTCCAGGTCGACAACCCCCTCGTCACCATAGCCGATCCCGGGTTTCTCGGCTGGCACGTCCGGGGCGGCGCGGAGATGTCGTCGAAGGTGCTCGAGAAGAACGCGCCCGACGAAAAGATCGGCATTGTCTGCCGCCTCGGGGGCAGGGACGCGGTGGTGGAGTATTCCGACCTCGACGCCGAGACCATGAACGCGCGCGACCGGTCCGGGCGGCTCAAGTTCTGGGCCGGGTCGATCGCCATCCACGTCATCAACGTCGATTTCGTGGAGCGGGTCGGCGGCGGCGCCCTTCTGCCGTGGCACCAGGCCAGAAAGAAGGTTCAATACCACGACGGCGAAAAGATCGTGCGGCCGGAGAAGGAGAACGCCGTCAAGTTCGAGACCTTTGTTTTCGACGCCATCCCCTTCGCCGGGAAGTCGGTCAACCTCGAGGTCAAGCGCGAGCACGAATTCGCCCCGGTGAAGAACGCGGTCGGCGTCGATTCGGTCGCGTCGTCGCGCCAGCTTCTGTCCAACTACTTCGGAGAATGGCTGGCGGCGGCGGGGATCGACGTCCCCGGCCGCGCCGGGCGTTACGGCGAGACGATCGCGATCGAGATTTCGCCCCTTTTCAGCCTCGACCAGGCGGAGCTTGCGGCCAAGGTGCGCCCGGGCGGCTTCCTGCCCGGGCGGGCGGCGCTTCTGGGGTGACGTCAGTGTCCAATTCCGACAGACCGTTGTACGCCGGGGTTGTGGTGGAGGCTCCGGTGACCAAGGTGTTCCATTACCGGATACCGGACGCCTTCATGCTTCCCGTCGCACCCGGCGACCGGGTGGAGGCGCCGTTCGGCAGGCGCTCCATCAGGGGCGTCGTCGTGTCCGTTTCCCCGATCCCGCCAATCGATCCGAAGCTCGTCAGGGAGCTTTCCTCCGTCTCCCCGGAGTCGGAACGCATTCCGCCGGACATCCTCGAACTGACGAAATGGGCGGCGAAGTAGTACCGGACCGGTTGGGGAACGGTTCTGGCCGCCGCCGTTCCCGCCGGCGTCAAGCGCGGCCGCGCGATGCGGGCGGCGCGGGAGTTGCGCGCCCTCGCGCCGCCGGAGGCGCTCGCGGCGGAGGCGGAGCGCTACCGCCGAAAAGCGCCCCGTCAGGCTGAAGCGCTTTGCGCCCTCGCGGAATGGTTCGGCGAGAACTCCGGCGCCCCACTCAGGCCGGATGCCGGGGGCGCGCCCGCGTCCCTTTCGCCGCCGGTGCTGGCGCAGCTCGCGAAAAAGGGGTTTGTCTCCTTCTCCGCCCCCGAGGCGGGAACGACGCGCGTCCTCGACCGGGACGGCGGCGTCACGATGTCGCCGGAGCAGGCGGACGCGGTGCGGACCATCGGCGCGGCGATGGACGGCGGCGCCTTCGCCTCGTTCCTCCTCCACGGCGCCACCGGCAGCGGCAAGACGGAAGTGTATATGCGGCTGATCGCCAGGGCGGTGGAGGCGGGACGGGGCGCGCTTGCGCTGGTGCCGGAAATCAGCCTCACCCCGCAGACGGTCGCCAGGTTCGAATCCCGGTTCGGCGGCCTCGCGGTGCTGCACTCGCATCTGGCCGAGGGGGAGCGGGCGGAGCATTGGCGGCGGTTGCGGTCGGGGGAATTGAAGCTCGCCGTCGGGGCGCGGTCGGCCTTGTTCGCGCCGGTTCGCGACCTCGGAATCGTGATCGTCGACGAGGAGCACGAGCGCACCTACAAGCAGGACAACGATCCGCGCTATCACGCGCGCGACCTGGCGCTGGTGCGCGCCTCGCTGTCGGGCGCCGTGGCGGTGCTCGGCTCGGCGACGCCGTCCCTGGAAAGCTGGGCCAACGCCCTTTCCGGCAAACACCGGATCGTCGCCATGCCCACCCGGGCCGGCGGCGCGAGACCGCCCGAGGTGAAGGTCGTCGACCTTCGGCGGGAATGGGCGGACGTCAAGCGGCCGGTCCTGATATCGCGCGATCTTGAACGCGCGCTCGGGGACTGCCTCGCCAGACGCGGGCAGGCCATCCTTTTCCTCAACCGGCGCGGCTTTCATACGATCGTCCGCTGCGCCGCCTGCGGCGACGCCATGGAATGCCCGGACTGCGACATCGCCATGACCCACCACCGCGGCGAAGGGGTGATGCGTTGCGGCTATTGCGGGAGGACGCTTTCCGTTCCGGACACGTGCCCCGCCTGCGGGGCGAGGGCGCTCCGGTTCGGCGGCGCCGGGACGGAGCGGGCCGAAGATGCGCTCGGGTCGTTGTTCCCCAGGGCGCGGCTTCTCAGGATGGATTCGGACAGCATGGGGGCGAAGGACGCGCACAAGGACGCTCTCGCCGCCTTCGCGCGCGGCGAATACGACATTCTTCTCGGCACGCAGATGGTCGCCAAGGGGCTCGATTTCCCGAACGTCACCCTGGTGGGCGTCCTCATGGCGGACGGCGCGTTGGGGCTGACCGATTTCCGCGCGTCGGAACGGACCTTCCAACTCGTCACCCAGGTGATCGGCCGGGCGGGCAGGGCGGAGAAACCCGGGCTCGCGGTCGTCCAGGCGTTCCAGCCGGAACACCCGGCGGTGCGGTTCGCCGTGGAACGGAATTACGGCGGCTTTATCGAAACGGAACTGCCGGACCGCCGGCGCGGCGGCTATCCGCCGTTCGGGCGCTTGGCAAGGCTGGTTTTTTCGGGCGAAAAGCGCGGCGCGGTGGAGGAGGAGGCGAGGCGGGTCGGCGCCGCGGCGAAGGCGGAACTCAAGGGCGGCCTGCGCCTGCTCGGTCCCGCGCCGTGCGAAATCGAGCGCCTTCGGGGCGTATACCGCCGGCACATCATGCTGTTCGCGCCGGACCACGTCGGGCTTTCCCAATGGCTTTCCGCCGCGAGGATAATCCCGGGCGAGCAGGGCGGCGTCAAAACGACCCTCGACATCGATCCCGCGTCGATGCAATGAGCATGGCGGCGCGAAGTCCGCGGCGCATCGCTTTCCGAACCCGTCCCGCGCGGCGCGGGGCGGCGAACGCAACCGAGTCTTCCATCGACAAACGCTGTGCGCTTTCACGGAAATCAACGACGTTCGCTTGCGTTCGTTTGCGTCATGCCCTATTCTGTATGCCGCGCGGGCGAGTCCGCATTCCCACATCCAATGACAAGGGGGAACGACATGGCCAAAGGCCTGGAACAGGGCATGGACGAAAACCGTCCCGACAAGACGGACGTTCCCGAAGCGGCGGCCGAACGACCGGCCGCGTCCGGGGCCGTCGAAGAGCGGCCGGGCGCGCCCGAAAACGGCGCCGTCCTCAAGGCCGGCGTTTCCGGCCGGCTCAAATCCCTCAAGGAAACGGGCGAAAAGAAGGACGTCATCCGTTCCGGCGGCAGGGTGTCGGCGAACACCGGCGTCCAAAAAGCGGCGAAGGAGGACGACGGCCTCCGGCCCGGCGAAGCGATCCCCGGCGAAGAGGGAGTGCGGGTCAAAATCAACCTCGACCTTCTCAAGGAAGTGCCGTATCTCGATCCGCTGTACAACGAGACATATCTCTACCTCATTCCCCGCGACCCGGAGTCCATGTTCGCCGTCTGGGAGGTGGGGGATAGCACGCGCGAAGGGTTGAAAACGAAGTTCGGCGACGATTTCTTCGAAAAGAACCGGCTGATCCTCCGCGTCTATCAGGTCACGGGCATAGAATTCAGCGGCTTCAACGCGCACTCGATGTTCGAGGTCGACGACTGGCTCAACGACAAGAACGAGTATTGGGTCAAGGTGAAGCCGGACAACGACTACGTCGCCGAAATCGGCTACCGCGCCGAGGGGACCGAGTATTTCGAGGTCGTCGCCCGTTCCAACAGCGCCTTCGCGCCGAGGGATTCCGCGACGAACCGGCAGAAGTACGCGGACTGGGCGGACATCGAGGTCGATCCGAACAACGTCATCCTCGAGGTCGGGCAGTCGGAATGGCGCATCAACCAGTACAATTACTGGAAAAACCGCACCCACTACGCGCCCGACGAACGCGGCTACTGGTCGCTTGTCCTCCACCAGCATTTGCCGTTCGTCCATCATCCGGAATACGACGTTCCCCTCGAGGAACAGTGGTTCATGGAAGCGGTGGCGTCGGTGTACACCCAGCTTCTCAACATGTTCTGGCGGCTCGAAAAGGACAAGGTCGATTTCCGCGTCACCTTGTCGTTGACGCCGTCGTTGCTGTCGATGATGCAGACGCCCCTTCTCCAGAAGCGCGCCTCGCGGCATATCGACGAATTGATCGCCCTCGCCACCAGGGAGCGGGACAACTCGAAGGGGAAGCCCTGGTACGACACGATCGAACAGACCCTGCACCGCTTCTGGATCGCCAAAACCGTTTTCGACGCCTACGAAGGCGACCTGACGCGCGGCTACCGCGACTTCCAGAACATGGGGAAGATCGAGGTCATCACCTGCGCCGCCACGCACATGATCCTGCCCCTCTTCAAACATGTCCCGGAAGCCGCCAACGCCCAGATCGCCACCGGCGTCAAGCAGTACGAGCGCGTCTTCGGCCGCCCGCCGCGCGGTTTCTGGCTGCCCGAAAACGCCTTCACCCCCGGCATTGACAAGCTTCTCGCCGACAACGGCATCAAGTGGACGCTGATGAGCGCCGCCGGCATCGACCAGGGCGACACCAAGTCGTTCTTCGGCACCGACGCCCCGGTGATCTCCCCCGCCGGCGTCGCCTTCTTCGGCATCGACGAAGAGACGCGCTCCTCCGTGTGGTCGCGCGAAGGCGGATATCCCGGGCACCCGAATTACAAGGAATGGTATCGTGACCTCGGCTACGAGGCGGAATGGGACTATCTCCCCGAGTATTTCCAGACCGCGAACGTGCGCCGCAACACCGGCATCAAGTATTACCGCATCACCAGGAAAGGCGGCAGCCTCGGCGACAAGGATTATTACAACCCCATGTGGGCCGAAGGCACAGTTCACGAGCAGGCCGGCCAGTTCGCCTATTATCGCGGCGCCAAGGCGCACCATGTCCAGCGCTCGACGAACCACAAGTCGATGGTTGTTTCGGCCTATGACGCGGAACTGTTCGGCCACTGGTGGGAAGAGGGGCCGCTGTGGATCGAGTCCGTGTTCCGCAAGCTGCTTTACGATCAGGTCGAGGTCCGTCCGGTCACGCCGTCCGAATACCTCGGCGAGCAAAAGCGCCACCAGCGCATGATGCCGGGCGCGAGTTCGTGGGGCAAGAAGGATTATTTCCAGACCTGGGTGGACGGACGCAGCTACCAGCCCAATTGCTGGGTCTACCGCCACATGTACCGGCTCTCGCAGCAGGTGAAGACGCTGGCGAACAAGCACAGGAACACCGAGGATCCGATCCTGGTCCGCGCCCTCAACCAGGCTGTGCGCGAGCTCTTCCTGGCGATTTCCTCGGACTGGGGGTTCCTCATCGAGACTGGACAGGCGGTGCGCTATTCGGAACTCCGCATCACTGTCCACGCGGCGAGGACGCGGGAGCTTCTGCGCCAGATAGAAAACGACCGTATCGATATGACCTATCTCTGCACGCTTGAAACGGCGGACTGCATTTTCGCGTTCGACGACATGGACTTCCGCAGGATGGCGGACGGGTAGGCGCGGCCTCGCGTCGGACAACCGCCCCGAACCGCGCCAGAGACGGTTCGGGGCGGTTGTCTCCCGGGGATGCGCGCAAGGAGGCGGAACGCGAAGGGGAGCCTCGTTACATGGGCAAGGACTTGCCGGCGCCGTCGACCGGAGGCTTCTTCGCCGGAGCCGCGCTGCCGTTGCGCGGGCTCCGATTTCTGCTCGCCAACGGCGGCGTGAAGCGATACGCCGCGCTGCCGCTCCTCCTGAACATCCTGTTGTACGCGCTGGCTCTGGCGCTTCTTTTCTGGCTTCTGGGCCGCTGGGAAATCGGCGCCGTCGCCTGGGACTTCTGGGGGCCGGCCGGCCGCTGGCTCTCGGCGGCGGTCAACTGGGCGGGCTGGATCGTGAAGGCGGCGGCGGGATTGGCGGCGCTGGCGATCGCGTACTTCAGCTTCACGGCCGTCGGCATGATCCTCGCTTCTCCCCTGAATGATCTGCTGTCGGAGAAGATCGAGGCCGTGTACACGGGAACGGCGAAAAGTCCGGACCTTCCGTTCCGGTTGACCGCGCGCGCCTCGCTGCTGAGCGTCTGGGACTCGATCGCGACCGCGTGCAAACAATTGGTGTACTCCGTGTTTTCCCTGCCGTTTTTGCTGGTGCCGGTGATCGGATTTGCGCCCCTGTTTCTCGTGGGCGCGTATTTTTCCGGTTTCGGCTTCATCGACTCGGCGATGGCGAGGAACTATTTGCGCCCGAAGCACAAAAAACTGCTCGCCAAGGGGAATATCCGGAAGATCGTCGGTTTCGGCGCCGTCATGCAGATCCTCTTTTTCGTCCCCTTCGTCGGGCTTCTTTTGATGCCGCTGGGCGTCGCCGCCGGAACGCTGCTGTACTGCGACTGTGATTGGAATAAGTTGTTCCACGAAAATGGCGTAAATTCACCGCGTGGTTTTCAGGTTCCAACCAAACAGGGCGCGGAGGAGCCTAAAAGTCCTTGACCCCGGCTTGTTCGCTGCGCATTATTAAGCTGTTCCATGGCGATAATCAAGCCGGCGTCCCGATCCAACAAGGCGGGAGTGAATCATGGCGTCGAAAAAAGAGCATAAGCGCAGGGCCGAGGCGAAGGCGAGGCGGGCACGGCTTTCCCGCTCCGGAAGGAGCGCGGTTATCCGCGCCGCGTCGGCGCCGCCCGTTCCCAAGACGCCGGATACGCCGGAAATACGCGGCTTGCCGCCGTTGGGCGGCGCGGTTGCCGTTTCCGGGGCCGCCGCCGATGCGGCGCGGGAGGATGGCCGGCTTTCCGACGTCACGGCCGAACCGGTCGCGATTCGGGAGGGGTCGGAGCCGATCCAGGTCGTCGATCCCGATTCTCTGCCCGCTTACGCGCCGCCGCCGGCGCTCGAGGTTGATCCGGCCTATTTCGAGGGCGTGCCGCGCCTCGGCTATCCGGGCGGCGCCGCTTCGGAGGCGGACATTCCGGAGGAAAATCTCCCCGCCGGGCACGGGGTTTTCGGGACGGTGAGCGCCAAGGCGCCGGTGACTTTCGAGGACGACCCGGCCGCGGCCGTCGCGGAGGAGTATTTCGGGGAAGACGATTCCGGCGACGGGTGGAGCATGCCGGAATATCGAACCACCCGGGTCCTCCCCAAGGAGAAAAGGTTGTACATCGTCATGATCGCTCCGGAAGTCGCTCCCACCGCCAAGGTGGGCGGCCTCGGCGACGTCGTCCAGGGTCTGGGGCGCGAACTGATGAATCGCGGCCACGAGGTCGAGGTGATCGCGCCGATGTATTCCTGCATGCGCTACGACACCATCCACGATCTTCACGAAATTTACGGCGAACTGTGGAGTCCGCACTTCAACGAATGGCGATCCGAGAAGGTGTACCAGGGGTGGGTCGAAGGCCTGAAGGTCAATTTCATCACCGGCGGCATCTATTCGAACAGGCCGTCGATCTACGGCTTCGACGACGACCTCTACCGCTTCGCGTATTTCAGCCGCCAGGCGCTCGAGTTCCTCTTCAAGAGCGGGCGCCGCCCCGACATCATCCACTGCCACGACTGGACGACCGGGCTTGTCCCCGCCATGCTCTGGGACATCTACGGAAAGATGGGCTGGAACAATTCGCGCGTCGTCTACACCATCCACAACAACGAATGCCAGGGCCTGTGCGGCTTCGGCGACAAGCTGCTGGGCATGGTCGGACTCGACGTCCGCAACTACCTGCGCATGGACCGCATGCAGGACGACGCCCGCCACAACTGCATAAACATGATGAAGGCGGGGATCGTCTATTCGAACTTCGTCACCACCGTCAGCCCCACCTACGCCGGCGAACTCAAGACCGTCGTCGGCGGCCGCGGGCTCCAGAACACCATCGCCAAGAACGCCGCCAAGGTCGGCGGCGTCCTCAACGGCCTCGATTACGAAGCCTGGAACCCGCAGACCGACCAGAAGATCGCGGCGCGCTATTCCATCGGCGACGACTTCTTCGAAAAGTACAAGAACAAGACGGCGCTGCGCGAATGGCTGGGTCTGTGGGACGCGTGGAAGCCGATCGTGTCCGTCGTGACCAGGTTGACGCACCAGAAGGGCCTCGACCTGATCAAGCGGGCCATTTTCGCCACCATCGAGGAGCAGGGACAATATGTCCTTCTCGGAAGCGCCCCCGATCCGAAAGTCAACGCCGATTTCCTCCGCCTCCAGCATGAGCTCAAGGACAATCACGACGTCAACCTCTACATCGGCTACCACGAGGATCTTTCCCGCCTCATCTACGCCGGCAGCGACATCTTCCTCGTTCCCAGCCTGTACGAGCCCTGCGGCCTGACCCAGATGATCGCGCTACGCTACGGCGCCGTGCCCGTCGTCCGCGAGACCGGCGGCCTCGTCGACACCGTCTTCGATCTGGAGAACTCGGGGAAGGGCCTGAACAACGCCAACGGCTTCAGCTTCCGCGACGCGACCCCGGAAAGCCTCGACTACGGACTCAAGCGCGCCATCAGGCTGTGGTACGACAATCCGCCCGCCTTCAACCGCCTGGCCAGAAACGGCATGCGCTACAATTACTCCTGGAAGAATCCGGCGAAGGACTACGAAAACATCTACAACTATATCAAGGCCTGACGTGAATGGCGACGCTCGAAGACCTTCTCAGAACCCTGGCGGCGAACCGCGGCTCCGACCTCCACATCACGGCCGGGAGCCCGCCCCGCATTCGCATGAACGGCGTGCTTCGGCCGCTCGACCTGCCGCCGCTTCCGCCCGAGGAGTCGCAGAAGCTGATCTACGCCATCCTCAATTCCGATCAGATCGCCAGGTTCGAGCGGGAGAAGGAACTCGACACCGCCTTCGGGCTGTCGGGGGTCGGCCGTTTCAGGGTGAACGTCTTCTATCAGCGCAGCGCCGTCGGCGCGGCATTGCGCACCATTCCCTTCGAGATCGCCACCTTCAAGCAGCTCGGCATGCCGACGGCGATTTTCGAACGGCTTTGCACCCTGCCGAAGGGGCTGGTGCTGGTCACCGGCGCCACCGGCTCGGGCAAGTCCACCACCCTCGCGGCGATGGTCGATTACATCAACACGAACGAGGACGGCCACATCATCACGATCGAGGACCCGATCGAGTTTCTCCACCGCAACAAGCGCTGCCTCGTGAATCAGCGCGAGGTCGGCCCCGACACCCATAATTTCGCCGCCGCGCTCAAGCACGTCCTGCGCCAGGACCCGGACACCGTGCTCGTCGGCGAGATGCGCGACATGGAGACGGTGCAGCTCGGACTGGAGTTGGCGGAGACGGGCCACCTCACGCTCGCCACGCTGCACACCTCAGACGCCGTGCAGACGATCAACCGCATCATCGACATTTTCCCGGCCGGCCAGCAGGCGCAGGTCAGGACGCAGTTGTCCTTCGTGCTCGAGGGCGTCATCTCCCAGCAGCTTCTCATGGCGGCCAACGGTTCCGGCCGCGTCGCGGCGCTGGAGATATTGATTCCCACCCCCGGCATCAGGGCGAACATACGCGACGACAAGATCCACCAGATATATTCCGCCATTCAGACCGGAGCCAAGGACGGGATGGTGACCATGAACACGTCGCTTCTCGACCTTGTCCGGGCCGGCAAGATCACCGGGGAGACGGCAATGAACAACACCAGCCGCCTCGACGAAATGGCGGAACTCATCGAAGTGATGCACCACCAGTCGCGCGAGGGGGGGCAGGGCCTCGCGACGCGCGGATGGCGTTGATATACTGCGCACAGCATAAATAGGAGAGCACATGGCCAAGTTCAAGTATGTCGCCAGAGACCAGTCGGGCGCCCGCGTCGAATCGGAGATCGAGGCCAACAACCAGGCCGCGGCCGTCCAGGTGTTGCGGCGCAGCCGTTTGACCGTTTTGTCCATCGCGCAGGCGAAGAAGGGCCTCTTCGACTTCAATATCCAATTGTCCAAGACCAAGCCGCGCGCCAGGTCCAACGACCTGATGATCTTCACCCGCCAGTTCTCGACCATGGTCGAGGCCGGCCTCGCGGTGGTGGAAATTCTCGACATCCTGCACGAACAGACCGACGATCCCGGCTTCAAGATGGTCATCAACGACGTCAAAAACGACGTTCGTTCCGGCACCGATCTTTCGTCGGCGCTGGGCAAGTTCCCGAAGGTGTTCACGCCGCTGTACGTGAACCTCATTCGCGCCGGCGAACGGTCCGGCGACCTGGACATCATCCTCAAGCGCCTTGCCGGCTACATCGAGAAGAGCGAATCCCTGAAGCGGAAGATCAAGTCGGCGATGATGTACCCGGCCATCTCCATTCTCATGGTGCTTGGCATCACCGCCTTCCTCTTGATCTACATCGTTCCCCAGTTCGTCGAGATTTTTGAAAAGATGGGCGTCGATCTGCCGCTGCCTACGCGAATCGTCATGTTCATCTCGAGCGCCATGACCTCCTACTGGTACGTCATTCTCGCCCTTATCGGCGGGTTTGCCGCCTTCGTCGTCATGTCGCGAAAATCCATGCGCGGCCGGTACCTTTGGGACGCCTTCTACGTCAAAATGCCCGTCTTCGGCGAACTCGTCCAGAAGGTGGCGTTGTCGCGCTTCGCGCGGACGTTCTCCACCATGCTCCAGTCCGGCGTGCCGATGCTCGAGTCGCTCGAAATCGTCGCCACCTCCGCCGGCAACGGCGTCGTCGAGGAGGCCGTGCTGGCGGCGCGCGAGGGCGTCCGTCAGGGCGAACCCCTGGCCAGCCCGCTTGCCCTGTCGTCGGTGTTCCCGCCGATGGTGGTGCGCATGATCCAGGTGGGCGAACGCACCGGCGCGCTGGAGACGCTTCTCGAAAAAGTCGCCGACTTCTACGACGAACAGGTCGACGCGGCGGTGGAGTCGCTCACCTCCGTCATTGAGCCGGTGATGATCGGCGTCATGGGCGTGCTGGTGGGCGGCATCGTCATCGCCATTTTCGTCCCGATTTTCGAGATCCAGAATTCCGTCGGCCGCCGGCGCTGAGGGGAGGAGGATGATCGTCCACGGTTCGACCGGACAGATCCTGAAATTCAGGGCGCTGGTGGTGGTGCGGTCCCTCCTCTACCTGATGGCGATCGGCTTCATCATCCAACGCCTCTTCTTTCACGGCGACAGCGGGCTCTACGGCCCCAAAGTGGTCGCGGGGGCGCTGTTCGTCGTGCTCGCGGTCAACATCTCCCTTATCCCGCTGATGACGAGCGGCGGGCGCATGAATCTTTTCATGGCCGCCCTGTTCGTGTCGGACATCGCCGCCATCACCTGCGTCGTGCTGGCGAGCGGCGGCTTCCGGTCGCTGTTCGTCACCTACTACCTCCTCATCCTCGTCATCGCCTCCCTGTGGCTGCCGCGCCGTTATACGGCGCTCTTCCCGTCCGTCGCCACCCTGGGCCTCGCCGCCGTCGGCGCGGTGCACATCCTCGCCAATCAGCAGGAATCCGCGCCCGGGCCGCTGCCGCGCGAGTTCGCCGCCATGATGCGCGACGTCGGGTTTTCCGCCGCCGTGTCGGACATGCTTCTCCTGGCGCTCCTCTTTTTCATCGTCGCCTACCTCGCCGGCGTGGTCGGCGACAGCCTCACCCTCGAGCAGCGCCTCAATTCCGCCATTCTCGGCAACATGGGCGAAGGCGTGGCCTTCGTCGACCATCGCGGCCGGATAATGTACCGCAACGCCGAATTCGACCGGCTGTTTCCGGAGGCCGACGCGGCCGTCGACCTCGACGGCCTGTCGATGGGCATGTTCGGGACGGCGAGCAACCGCTCGCCGCTCGCCGGGCTTGTCGCGGGAAAGGCGGGGGAATCGTTCATCCTCACCACCGAGGCCGACGACGCCTCCGGACGGCCGCCGGCGGAGATCCGCGCGACGCGCCTATCCCTCGACGGCGGCCCCAGGCGCATCGGCCTGTTCCTGCTGGTGATCGACCTGTCGCCGCGCCTGCGCATGGCCGCCGCCGAGAAGAGCGTCGAACGCTTCTCGGCGATTTCGATGATGGCGGCCGGACTCGCGCACGAGATCCGCAATCCCCTCGCCTCGGTGCGAAGCGCCGTGCAGGAACTGATGGCGTCGTTCCCGGGAGACAGCCAGGAGCGGGTGCTCGCCGACCTCGTGCTTTCGGAATCCGACCGCCTCGACGGCATCATCACCCGCTTCCTCTCCTTTTCGCGCGACGAACCGCTGAGCCTGGCGCCGACCCACATCGGCGAGATATTGCGCGAGGTGAGGGCGCTTCTGGTGCGGCGCGACGAGGCGTTCATGGTGCGGGTCGAACTGGACGTCGGGGAGGATCCGGAGGTCATCTGCGACGCCGACCGCCTGAAGGAGGTTTTTCTCAATCTCGGCCTGAACGCCCTGCAGTTGGCGCGCGGCGACGATCCGGCGCTTGAAATCGGCATGCGCCGGTCGGTTTTCCACCTGTTGCCGGGGGTGAGCGTCGTCTTCGCCGACAACGGGCCGGGGATCGACCCGGACGATCTCCCGGACGTTTTTCAGCCGTTCTATTCGCGCCGCCGGGGCGGAACCGGGATGGGGCTGGCCCTGGCGCGCAAACAGGTCGAAGCGCACGGCGGGACCATCATGGCCGCCAACCGTCCCTCCGGCGGCGCCGAGTTCACCGTCTGGCTGCCCTTGACGGCGCAGGATTCGTTCGTCAAGGGCAGGACCGCCCGACGGAGCGTGACCCGCATTCATCGTTACAAGGAATAGGATATCATGACCGACCACTCCAAACACGGGGCGGACATACTTTTCGTCGACGACGATCCCGGCCTGCGCACGGTCGTGCCGATCGCCCTGTCGAAGGACGGCCATCGCGTCGACACCGCCGAGGACGGAAAGAGCGCCCTCGCCAAATTCGAAGCCGGACGCCACGATCTCGTCATCCAGGACGTGCGCATGCCCGGCATGGACGGACTCGAACTTCTCGACCGGCTCAAGGAACTGGACCCGGAAACGCCCATTGTGATCATGACCGCCTTCTCGACTTGGGACATCGCCGTCGAGGCGATGCGCCTCGGGGCCTTCGATTACATCAAGAAGCCGTTCGACAACGACGACCTTCGCGGCATGGCGAAAAGGGCGATCGAGTTCAAGGCGGCGACGAAAAACGAGGACGGCGACCGCGGCGCGATACGCTTCATCGGCTCGAGTCCGGCCATCAAGGGGATCCTCGATCTCGTCCGCCGGGTGGCCCCGACGGACAGCACGGTGGTGATCGAGGGCGAAAGCGGCACCGGCAAGGAATTGGTCGCCGGGCTTCTTCATTCCCAATCGCCGAGGCGGGCGGGGCCGTTCATCGCCGTGAATTGCGGCGGCTTTTCGGAAACGCTCCTCGAAAGCGAGCTGTTCGGGCATGTGCGCGGCTCGTTCACGGGCGCGGTCGCGGACAAGCGCGGCTTGCTGGAACTCGCCCACAACGGCACCTTCTTCCTCGACGAAGTCGGCGAAATGACCCTTTCCACCCAGGTGCGGCTCCTGCGGGCGCTGGAGACGCGCACCTTCGTCCCGGTCGGCGGCGAGAAGGCGTTGCGCACCGACGCCCGCTTCGTCACCGCCACCAACCGCGACCTCCGGGAGATGATGGAAGCCGGCTCATTCCGTCCCGACCTGTATTACCGGCTCAACGTCATTCCCATCCGCATCCCGCCCCTGCGCGCCCGCAGCGACGACATCCCGCTTCTCGCCGGACACTTCCTCGCCGTCTATTCGGAGCGCTTTCACAAGGATCTCAAGGGCTTCGATCCCCGGGCGATGGAGGCGCTCATGCACCATAGCTGGCCGGGAAACGTCCGCGAACTCCAAAACGTGGTGCAGCGCGCCGTCTCGCTCGCCGAGGGCAACACGGTCGGCGTCGAAAATATCGCCCCGTTCTGGAAAATGGAGGCGGAAGCGGAGCGGGTCGGGGCAGAGGCCGCCGGTCCGACCCTTCCCGCGCTGGACGACGGCGGGTTCGATCTCGAACACGCCCTTCAGGACATCGAGGCGGCCTACATCAAGGAAGCGCTGGAAAGGACCGGCTACAATCTGACCCGCGCCGCCGAACTGCTCGGGATCAGCTTCCGTTCGATCAGGTACAAGGTCAAGAAGCTCGGCCTCGAGCACTGACCGCTCCGGCGCGGACCGGGAGGATTCGACGCCATGCCGATTTTCACCGCTCCGGGCGAAGTCCGCCTGCTGGATTTTCTCCGGGACATGCTTCCCGAATGGAGGCCGTCCACGATCAAGGGACGCCTGCGCGAGGGGCGGATCCTGGTGAACGGCGTCCAGCGCCGCTCCGGCGCGACCGAACTCCGCGCCGGCGACAAGATCGAGCTGGCCGGCCGCGCGCCCGGGCTCGCCCTTCCGCCCGGACTCGGCGAACCGCCGCTGCCGCTCCTCTATTTCGACGACCGCCTGCTCGCGATCGACAAACCGTCCGGGCTTCTCTCCGTCGCCAGCGAGCGGGAGCGCAGGGAAACGGCTGTACGGATAATGCGCGACTGGCTCGGCGTCGCGTTTCCCGATCGGCGTAACGACCTGCATGTCGCGCATCGCCTCGACCGCGACGCCTCCGGCGTCCTCCTGTTCGCCAGGTCGCTCGAACTCAAGCGGCGGCTGGCCGGGGAGTGGCATGCCTGCGTCAAGGAGTACCTGGCGCTTGTGGACGGCGTCCCCGATCCACGCGAGGGCAGGATCGACTTCCCGCTCTGGGAGGACAAGGGCTTGTTCGTGCGCGTGGACGAACGCGGCGGCGGCACGCCGGCGGAGACCTTCTACCGCACCGCCCGGACGAAGGGGGGGCGCTCGCTTGTCGGGGTGCGGCTCGGCACCGGCCGCAGGCACCAGATCCGCGTCCACCTCGCAGCGATCGGCTGCCCGATCGTCGGCGACTCCCGCTACGGGAAAAGCCGCGCGCCCAGACTGGCGCTTCACGCCGCCAGGCTCACCCTCGCCAATCCCGTCGACGGCGTCGCCCTGGCGATCGAGGCGCCGACGCCCGAGTTTTTCCGCCGCGGCCTGGCGCGAAGAAATTCCTGACCGCCGGCGGCCGGCTTTTTTGCCTTGCAATGTCGTCCCCTCCGGATACCTTACGGTATCCCGTTTGACCCGCGCCCGGCGCGGGGCGCTATTGTTTGGAGACGCCATGAGCGAAAAACGCCCGCGCATGCAAAAGCGCAAAAACAACCCCCTGGACCGCTGGGGCCTCGACGACGCCGCCGACCTGTACGGCATCGACCGCTGGGGCGGGGATATTTTCACCATCGGCGGCAACGGCAACGCCGCCATGTGCGCCGGCGGAACCAGGATCGACCTCAAGGCGCTCACCGATGAAATACGGATGCGCGGTCTCGAACTGCCGGTTCTGATCCGCTTCCGGGACGTTCTCCGCCACCGCTTCAACGTCATTCACGGCGCCTTCAGGAAGGCGATGGAGGACCACGCCTACGGGGGAAGCTTCCGGCCCGTGTATCCCATCAAGGTCAACCAGCACCGCCACGTCGTCGAGGATGTGGTCGCGATCGGCTCCGAGTTTCACCACGGGCTCGAGGCGGGATCGAAGCCGGAACTCCTCATCGCCATCGCCCACCACCGCGATCCGGAGTCCATCATCGTCTGCAACGGCTTCAAGGATCGCGAATACGTCGACTCCGCGCTTCTGGCGCAGAAGCTCGGGCACAAGATATTCCTCGTCGTCGAAAAGCTGGCCGAGCTCCCGCTCATTCTCGACCGCGCCAGGGCGCTCAAGGTCGAACCGCTCCTGGGCGCGCGGATGAAGCTGTCCAGCCGAGGCAGGGGCCAGTGGGAGTCGTCGTCCGGGGACAAGTCGAAATTCGGGTTGCAGGCGCGCGACATTCTCGAGGCGATCGCGATCCTCCGGCGGCGGCGCATGCTCGGCCGGCTGCAGCTTCTGCACATGCACGTCGGCAGTCAGATCACGGACATCCAGCGCTTCAAGCAGGCGGCGCGCGAGGCGTGCTGCATCTTCGCGGAAGTCCGGCGGCTCGGCGCTCCCATCAACTACATCGACGTCGGCGGCGGCATGGCCGTCGACTACGACGGCTCGAGAACCAATTTCCCCTCCTCGGCCAACTACGGCCCGGGCGAATACGCCGCCGACATCATCGACGCGGTCGTGAACGCCTGCAAGGAAGCCTCACTGACGCATCCGCACATCGTCATCGAGGCGGGGCGGGCGCTGGTGGCGCACCACTCGCTTTTGGTCGTGGAGGCGATCTCCTCGTCGGAAATCGAAAACGGACTCAATCCGCTGCCGGCGCCGAAAAAGCCGGACGAGGTTTTGGCGCGGATGGACGAGATCGTCGAGGGAATCACGGCGAAGAACTTCCAGGAGGCGTACCACGACGCCAAACAGGCGCGCCAGGACGCGTTGACCCTGTTCAATCACGGGCACCTGTCGCTCGAGGCGCGGGCCGGGGTGGAGACGGGCTTCAGGGCCGCCTGCCACAAGATCGTCCGCCATGTGCGCAAACTCGATTACGTCCCCGACGATCTCGCCGGCCTCGAGTCCATCCTCGCGTCGACCTATTTCTGCAATTTCTCCGTCTTCCAGTCGATCCCCGACCATTGGGCGATCCGTCAGCTCTTCCCGGTCATGCCGCTGTGCCGTCTCGACGAAAAGCCGTCCGTCAACGCCGTCCTCGCCGACATCACCTGCGACTCCGACGGCGTGATCGACCAGTTCGTCGATCTGCGCGACGTCCGCCACACGCTGCCGCTGCATCCCATCAGGCGCGGCGAGCCGTATTACATCGGCATCTTTCTGGTCGGCGCCTACCAGGAGATCCTCGGCGATCTGCACAACCTGTTCGGCGACACGACGGTCGTCCACGTTTCTTCCACCGACGGCGGCTACGTCATCGACAAGACGATCGGCGGCGACACCGTCATGGAAGCTCTCGCCTACGTTCAGTTCACCAGGGACGGCATCAACTCGAAATTGCGCGACCGGGTGGAGGAGGCGCTGCGCGGCGGCGCCTTGACCCTCGACCAGTCAGCCGAGTTGTCGCGCCATTTTGAACGCATGCTCGATTCGGACACGTATTTGTCGGTCGATTAAGCACAGTCGAAAGTCGAAGCGAGGATTTCCCATGAAACGCATCCCCGGTCCGGGTTTTTCCTTTACTCTCCGCGTCTCGTGGCCGGACGCGGTCGACGGCCTCGGCCTTCTCGCGGCGGCCGCCGCGAACGCCGGCGCGACGATCGACCAGGTCGTCAGGCCGGAGGCCGGTGAAGCGCGCCAGCGCGCCGTCACCTTCTTCTGCGGCAGCCTCGAACATCAGCAAACCACCCTCGCCGCGTTGCGCGCGGTCGAAGGCGTCGCTATCGAGCGGGTGGACGACGACACCTATTTCGGACATCGCGGCGGCAAGCTCCGCGTCGCCGGCGCGGAACCGCTCCTGGACGCGCGCGATCTTTCCCGTCAATACACCCCCGGCGTCGCCCGCATCTGCCGCTCGATCGCCAACGATGTTCAGCGCTCATTCGTTCTCACCCAACGGCAGAACATGGTCGCGGTCATATCGGACGGCTCCGCCATCCTTGGACTCGGCAATCTCGGGCCGGAGGCGGCGTTGCCGGTCATGGAAGGGAAAGCGCTTCTCTTCAAAACCTTCGGCGGCGTCGACGCCTTCCCCATCGTCCTCGCCACCCAGGACGTGGACGCGATCGTCGAGACGGCGGCGCTCGTCGCCCCGTCGTTCGGCGGCATCAATCTCGAAGACATCTCGGCGCCGCGCTGCTTCGAGATAGAGAAAAAGCTGCAGGAGCGGGTCGAGATTCCCGTGTTCCACGACGACCAGCACGGAACGGCCGTGGTGACGCTCGCGGGGTTGGTGAACGCGGCGAAGGTGGTCGGGAAGCGGCTCGAGGACCTGACGGTCGTCTTCCAGGGAGTCGGCGCGGCCGGTACGGCGTGCGCGAAGCTTTTCCTTTCCGCCGGCATTCGGAACATCGTCGGCGTCAACCGCTCCGGCATTCTTTTCGACGGCAAGCCGGGATTGAATCCCGCCCAGCGGCATTTCGCCGCCGTCACCAACCCGGGAAAAATCCAGGGCGGACTCGCCGACGCCATGCGCGGCGCCGACGTCTTCGTCGGCCTTTCCGGACCCGACACGGTGACGGTCGAGCACATCAGGACCATGGCGAGGGATCCCATCGTTTTCGCCATGTCGAACCCGGATCCCGAGATCAACCCGGAGGCCGCCGGCCCCCATGTCAGGGTCATGGCCACCGGCAGGTCCGACTACCCCAACCAGATCAACAACGTCATCGCCTTCCCGGGCATCTTCCGGGGCGCGCTCGACGCCGGGGCGAAGCGGATCACGCATGAGATGAACATCGCCGCCTCGCGGGCGATCGCCGCCATCGCCGAAGCGGATGGTTTGTCGCCGGACCACGTCATACCGCATCCCTTCGATCGCCGGGTCCCGGAAGCGGTCGCCAAGGCGGTTCACGCCGCCGCCATAGGCGGCGGCGACGTCCGCAAGCGGTTGGATACGCCGGGTGTGGGATCGCTTGCCGACGTGTAACCATGCCGTGACAAATGCGTTGTAAAGTTGTTACCGATAAGGTAAAGTATATTGGCATACAATATTGCCGAAATCGCGGCAACCGGGAACGCGATACGGCGGGACGGCTATGGCGGACGGCGAAGCGATGCCTGATCCGGGCGTCGGGACGACGGAAAAATCCGCTTCGGACAAGACGAAACGGGAAAACCGCGGCGCGGGCGCGGACGCAGGTTTTATCCGTATCCGCCGTTGGCCGTCATGGCGGCGCGTTTTCTCGGCGGCGTCGCGGCGACGCTTCGTTACGGCGGGATCTTCCCTCGAGCCTGCGCATTCCCGCCCAGGCGCTTTTCCGGCGGGGAATACGGATTTTTCCAACGTCCCCGACCGGCTCCGCCGGTACGCGGGGTGGGGCGGCCACCGGCATCGCCGTCCATACCCGGCTGGAAAAGGATACGATCGACGTTTTCAAGATCAACAGCATGGGCGCGGTCGTTTCCGGTGCGGTTCCTTCCGGCCATGTTGGCGCCGATCGCCCGCCCGGACTTTCCCGCATTCAGGTGGATGCTGTTTTTTTTGCGAAGCGCCAATACATTTTGGGGGCAGGGGGGGCGAGCATGCGTAATCCGGTGAAGAAGGCGTTTCCCCAGCCGAGCATCAGGCGGCTTCCCGGATATCTCCGTCTTTTGCGCCAACTGCGGACCGAAGGCGGCGACCGCGTATCCTGCACCCGGATCGCGTCCGAGCTCGACCTCGATTCCACGCAGGTCCGGAAGGACCTCGCGCTCACCGGCATCGCCGGCAAGCCGAGAATCGGCTACAATCTCGAGGCGCTCATCGGGGCGATCGAAAAATTCCTGTCCTGGGACCGCATCACGGACGCATTTCTGGTCGGCGCCGGCAGTCTCGGCAGAGCGCTGATCGGCTACGAAAATTTCGGCAATTTCGGCTTGCGGATCGTCGCCGCATTCGACGTGGCCGAGGAGCGGATCGGCGATTCGATCCACGGCCGGCCGGTGCGCCATCTTCGGGAGATGCCCGCCCTGGCCAAAGAGGTGGGCGTCGCCATGGGCATCCTCACCGTGCCGGCGTCGGCTGCTCAGGATGCGGCGCTGGTCATGGTGGAGAGCGGTCTTTTGGGCATTTGGAACTTCACACCGGTGAAGCTCGATCTCCCCGCCTCGATCGCGGTGGAAAACGTCGAACTCGTGAGCAGCCTCGCGGTGCTGTCGCTCGACCTCGCCCGCCGGCGGGAGCAGGCGGCCGCCGCCCAGGCGGGCCTCGCGGCGGTCGGCGGCGCGTCGCTGCGGAGCGTTCCGGATGGTGAGCGATTCTGTTAGGTATTTTCGACCCAAACGCGCCGATTGGCGAAATGGCCCAAAAGCGGTTTTGGTTCCTGAACAGACAATAAAAACGAGAGGGCTTGGAGTCAGGCGATGAGCACAGGCGGCGACGACCTCACGGACGACATTTTCAACAAGATACGCAAATACGTATACCAGCATGCGCGCATTTCGCTTGGCGAAAATAAGCGCGAACTCGTACGCGCCCGCTTCGGCAAAGTCATCCGGCAACGCAAGATGGAGGGCTTCCGGGACTATTATCAATGGATGCAGAACGACGCCACCGGCGAAGCGCTGTCGGAGGTGATGAACGCGATCTCCACCAACCTCACTTCGTTCTTCCGCGAGAACCAGCACTTCCAATACCTCGCCAACACCTTCCTGCCGGCGCTCGGGGCGTCGCCGCCCGCGATGCGGGGCGGGAAGATAATGCTGCGCGGCTGGTCGGCGGGATGTTCCACCGGCGAGGAGGTGTACTCCACCGGCATCACGCTTCTCGAAAACATCCATGACCCGGCGAGGTGGGACATCAAGCTCCTGGCGACCGACATCGACACCGAGGTCGTCGGCCATGGACAACGCGGCGTCTATGCGGAGGAGCGTCTCAAGGGCGTGTCGCAGGCGAACGTCAAACGCTACTTCGATCCGGTCATGGGCGCCAAGGGAAAGCCCGCCTGCCGGGTGAAGCCGGCGTTGCGCAACCTCGTCACCTTCCGCTACCTCAATCTGTTCGCGGACTGGCCGTTCAGGAACAAGTTCAGCTTCATCTTCTGCCGAAACGTGATGATCTATTTCGACCGGGAGACGCAGGAGCAGCTGGTCAACCGTTTTTACAACCAGCTCGGCCCCGGCGGCCATCTCTTCATCGGCCACTCCGAGAGCCTCTCCGGCATCAAACACCACTTCGATTACGCCCAGCCTACCGTCTACGTGAAGCGTTGACTTCATTTCGTCGGCGCTATTTCCCCTCGAGCTGCTCGAGGCGCGTCTCGACCGCCTTGGCGTGGGCGGTAAGCCCTTCGGCTTCGGCCATAAACATGATGTGGCGGCCGGTTTTCCGCAATCTGGCGGCGCTGTATTCGATCACCGACATTTCCTTGACGAAATCGGCCACCCCGAGGCTCGACGAGTAACGCGCCGCGCCGCCGGTGGGCAGAACGTGGTTGGTGCCGGCGAAGTAGTCGCCCACCGGCTCGGTCGACCATGGGCCGACGAACACCGCTCCGGCGTTTTCGATGTCGGGGAGGAGGGCGCCGTCGTCCTGGGTCTGGAGCTCGAGATGTTCCGGCGCGATCAGGTTGGCCGCGCCGACCGCCTCTTCCAGGTCCTTGCAGACGAAAATCGCGCCGTACCGCGTAAACGCCTTCCCGATGGTTTCGGCGCGTTCGAGCTTTTCGAGCATGCGCGCAACCTCGATCCGCACCGCTTCGGCGACGATGCGGTCGGTGGCGAGCACGACTCCGGCCTCGAAGCCGCTGCCGTGTTCGACCTGCGACAGAAGGTCGGCGGCGATGAACCTGGCGTTGGCGGTGTGGTCGGCGATGATCACGATCTCCGACGGCCCCGCCACCGAGTCGATCCCGACCCGCCCGAACACCATCCGCTTGGCGGCCGCGACGTAGGCGTTGCCCGGTCCGACGATCTTGTCCACCGGCTTGACCGGCCCGGCGCCGTACGCCAGGGCGGCGATCGCCTGCGCTCCCCCCATTTTGTACACGACGTCGACGCCAAGCAGCCTGGCGGCGGCGAGCATGTGCGGGTCGAGGCTGCCGTCCCGGCGCGGGGGAATCGCGGCGACGATTTCGCCGACGCCGGCGATCTGGGCCGGGACGACGTTCATGAGCAGGGACGAAAACAACGGCGCGGTGCCGGCCGGACAGTAGACGCCGACCCTGGCGATCGGCACCACGCGCTTCGCGAGCCTGACGCCGTCGCCGTCGTCGTGGACGTAGCCCTGCCGGCGCTGGTATTCGTGGAATTTGCGGATGTTGACCCGTGCCAGGGTGATGGCGGCCAGGAAGCGGTCGGCGACCTGGCTGCGCGCCGCATCGAACTCCCCGGGCGTCGCGACGATGTCGTCGAGGCTATCGAAATCGCAGTCATGGGCGCGGATGTGGCGGAGGAGCGCGTCGCCGCCGTCGCGGCGAATGGAGTCGACGATGGCGGCGGTTCTCCGGCCGATCTCCCCGTCCATCGCGAGGTCGCGGGAGAGAATGGCCTGGAAGCGCTGGTCCTGGCGGGAAAACGGTCTGACTTCGAGCATGGCGTGCGTCCGGTGGCGGTAAACGAAAGACTTGCGTTCGGCTGTTCTTCTTCTACAATGAAAACGGTGAAAGTGCGAATTCTCGTATTTTTTGCCTGTCATTTCAAGCTGTTTGCCGGGAACGCCGGCCGGCGGACCGACGGTGGACGGAGGCGCGCGTGACCGCGACCTTGTTTCTCGAGATGAAGCGGCTCGAGCCGGCGGACATGCCGCTCGCGTTGGCGCTTGCCGACAGCGAACGCGGCGACGACCCGGACAGCGAGTCGTTCGGACTCGACGCTTCGGTCGAACTGCTCAAGGGGTGCCGCGCCTGGGGAATGTGGATCAAGGGCGCGCTGTCCGGCGCGGCATGGGTAATGGATACGCCGGATGCGGCCGTGGTGCGCGCTCTGGCGATCGGCCGCGGCTGGCGCTGCACCGGGTTGTTCGTCTGGATGCTGTCGGAACTCGCAAGCGGCCTTCGGCGGGACGGCGCCGCCGGGATACGCCTCGCCGTCGCCGGCGGCGGCTATCGCCTGGGGGAAGGATTGGAGGAGGCCGGCTTTGTCCGCCCGGCGGACGGAGCGGAGGCGTTCCCCGCGGGAACCTGGTCGTATCGCGGCGCGTGAAGGATGCGCGAAAGGGGGAGGAAATGAAGATACTGGTCACCGGCGGCACGGGATTGCTGGGCAGCCGCATCGCGCGCGAGGCGGCGCGCTTCGCCGACGTCGTGCCGGCGGGACACCGCGCCAGCGGCAAAGGCGGCGCCTCGGTGGCGCTCGACATCGAAAACGCCGACGAGGTTCGGAGGACGATTGTCGACGGCGGCTTCACGCACGTCGTCCATTCCGCCGCCATCCGCGACCCGGAGGAATGTCTCGCCGATCCCGCCCGCGCCTACCGGGTGAACGCGGTCGCGGTCGAATACATCGCCGCCGCCTGTCGCGAGGCCGGCGCGACGCTGGTCCACGTTTCAACGGACTACGTTTTTCCCGGCACCACGCCGCCGTACCGCGAGGAGTGCCGCCCGCAGCCCATCAACGTCTACGGACGGACCAAGCTCGCCGGCGAGTTCGCGGCGAGGGCGGTGGACGGCTGCCTGGTGACGCGCGTCCCGGCTTTGTGGAGCGCCGACCCCGAAGACGCGAGAAGCCCGGTGAAGGGATTTGTCGAAAAGTTGAGGGCTGGCAAGGCGCTCCCGGTCGAAAACACGCTGGTCAGGCATTTCACGCTCGCCGACGATGCGGCCGTCGGAATCGCTTTTTGCGTCGAGAAAAAACTTTCCGGCGTCATCCATATCGCCGCCGGCGAAAGCCAGACCAAGGCCGATTTCGTCCGCGCCGTCGCCAGGCATTTCGGCTGCGATCCGGGGCTGGTGGTCGACGCCGGCGTTTCCGGCGGCGGCGACCGGCGGCCGAAGGACAGCACGCTTGACACCTCTCTGTACCGTTCGCACGGCGGGCCGCACATTCGCGGCATGGGCGAAGTGTTCGCCGACCTCGCGGCTGGTGCGTGACGACGACCGAAGGAATGGCGGCATGAAGGGAAAGATCGAATATCTCGCCGATAAATCGCCGACAGCCCGATGGCGGGCGGACGCCGCGCCGCGTCCGTGACGGCCGGCGTCCGCTACGCGTTCCGAATATATCGGGCGCGGCCCGGAATTATGGGAATGGAGGATGGGGCGCCCTGTTCCACACCCGTTTCCCTCGGCCATTTCATGGCCGCGCGCGGTTGAGGGAATTACGACTCAGGACCGTGGACGGTATAAAACGTCCAGGGCTATTTCGCATTTTTTGACAGCTCTTCATACGCCGCGGCCGTTTCGGCCGCGGTTTTCGTCAGGTCGAACGCTTTGGCCGCCTTCGCCGCCGCCATCCTGCCGAGGTGATCGCGGCGGTTCCGGTTTTCCAGCAGGTCGAGAACGCTCTTCGCCAGCGCCTCGGCGTCTCGCGCCGGATAGACGATTCCCGTCTTTTCCGCCTCTATAAGTTCGGCGTGGCAGCCGGAGTCGACGGCGGCGACCGCTTTGCCTGCCGCCATGGCTTCGCGCAGCGCCAATCCGGAGGCGTCGCCCGTCGCCGTCGCCGCAAAGACGTCGCAGGCAGCGAGCAGCGAGGCGAGGTCGGGATCGGGGTCAAGGAAGGTGATGTGGTCGTCGAGCGCGGTCACCCGCGCCAGGCGCGCCAGTTCGGGGTGGAGCGCGCCGTCCCCCATCAAGAGAAGATGCGTCTGCGGCAATTTGGCGACGATCCCGGGCATCGCCTCGATAAGCCCCCGCAGTCCGCCCTCTTCCTCGAAGGGGGCGATTGCGGCGACGAAGAGCGGTTTTTCCTTGTCGGGACAGTAACGCTCCCGCGCCTGTTTTCGTTTCGCGTCCCTTTCGGCGGCGGCGCGCTTGTGGGCTGCCAGATCGACGCCGGCCTGGAGCAGCCGCGCCTTTTTTCCCCCGGCGGCGGAATGGACCGTTTCCGACGGGCAGAAGACGACGTCGGCCTTGCCGACGAAGAGCCCGACGTCCGGTTTTCCCCCCCAATACGCCGTCGCCGCGCCGGACGCGCCCGCGAACCAGGCGGCGCGCGGCATCAGGCGCACGGAGCGCCGGTCATGGGCGTGAAGCGTTTTGAGGCCGGTCTTTTTGGCGGCGCCGCCAAGTTTGGACCAGGCCAGTGGGTTGATGGGCGAGCCGAAATCGGCCGGCGCCGCCGTCACCCCGAAGAAGGGGGCGTTTTTTTCGCACCAGGAACCGGGCGCGGTCAATACGGTCGAACGCAGGCCGAGGGCGTTTTCGGCCGCGGCGAGCTGGAGCGCGCAGCGCGCCGTTTCCCATGGGCATTCGTTTGACGCGAGGTGCGCGGCGCCGGATTGCGACGGTATGGTTTGCCTGCTCATGGGATTCCATGCTCCAGGGATCAGTAGGGGTACAGCCCGGAACGCCTGAGAACATACCTGTATCCGGCGGCGGCGGCCTCCTTGGGGACGGCGCTCTCGCCGGAGATGTCCACCGTGATCCAGCCGTCGTACTTGATGTCCACAAGCGCCTTGGCGACGGCCTCGAACTTCGCCGCGCCGCGCCCGAACTGGGGCGCCGTGCCCGGGCGGGAACTCGTCGTCTCGGCGCGCCGCTTCGAGCCGGAGACGTCCCGGAAGCGGACGGCCTTGAGGCGGCTGGCGTTGGTTTTGATCGCTTTCGCCGGGTCGATTTCGGAGAGGGTCAATTCCGCCGTATCGACGGCGAGGTGCACGACTTCGGGATTCGTCATGGCGAGGACGCGCCTGATGTCGCGGTCGGAGTCGGCGAAGTGCCGGGCTTTGGGCATGAAGCAGAGGTTGATCCCGAAGTCGCGGCAGCGATGGCCGATTTCCTCGATGATCGCGGCGGCCGTGGTCCAGCCCTCGTCGTCGAGCGGCTCGGCGAGCGGTTCGCTGTGGCAGATGATGAGGTTTCCCTGGCCGGTGGCGCCGGCGAAGCGGGCCGAGTTGGCGGCGCGCTCGACCTGTTCGTCCGCTTTTTCCGGATCCGTCAGGTTGACGTTCTGGAGCAGGCCCGAGAGCTTCAGGCCGGTGGTGTCGAGGATCTCCTCGAAGACGTGCAGCCGGTCCTCGAAGCGCTGCACGACGGCGGCGGGAAATTCCAGTCCGTCGTACCCGCATTCCGCGATGTCGGTGATGGCCTTGATCGAACCCTCGCCGCCCCATGGAGCGGCGTAACAAGACAAGCGAATTTCCGCCACGGTGATCCCTTCAGTCGATGTATCGCGGGTTTTCACGGCACCACGCCGCCTGCTCGCGTCGCCCTGGACAGGCGCAGCCGAAAACGGGGCAGCCGTCGGGGGCCTCCGGCGAGAGCGGGGGGCGATTTCGTATGCAATGCGCGTAGGGGCAGGGCATGCCGCGCGCCTCGTAGTCCTCGTATGGCCTGCAGTCGAACGACCAGCCGCGCCGGCCGAGGTATTCCTCCACCTTTTCGGGCACGTCGATCGCGTCGCCGAATTCGTCGACCGGATTGTCGGACGCGAGGACCAGACACGCGTCCCGCAGGTCGCGGACGTCCTCGTTGTCGTCGGAGCGTTCGAGATAACGGGAGAAATCCTCCGCCGCCTCGGCGTGCTGTCCCGCCCGCGCGAACAGCCATCCCCTGATGAAAAGCGCCTGCTGCTCGTCGGGATCGATGTCGAGCGCGTCGACGGCGTGGCGGAGCGTCTCCTCCGGATCGCCGTCGAGACGCGTCAATTCCCCGAGCATGGCGTGTCCCATGGCGTCGTTGGGGTCGAGCTGGAGGACGGTTTCAAAATCATTGCGCGCCTGGCGGTCGAGCCCAAGGCCGAGATAGCACAGGCCGCGGTTGCCGTACGCCCCCGTCATCTCCGGCGACAACGCCACCAGCTCCGAAAAGGCATCCAGCGCCTCGAGATACCTGCGCTCCCCGAGAAGCGACAAGGCAAAAGAGAATTTCGCGTCTTTCGTTTCTTCCATCGTCGCAACCGGGGCAAAAGACAACCGGCCCGAAACCGGTCCCGGTTTCGGGCCGTTCTGAACGGAAAATCTGCCGGACCGGCTCCGCGTTCGGCTTGCCACAGTATCCCCGTATCGCCGCCGCTTGTCAATAATTCCCGCCGCGTTTTCGCGAGCGCGAATCCTTCCCCGTTTCCGGGGTTCTGTCGGGGCGAAACGCCGTCGCCAATCCGTCGCTCCGAGCGGGGGGGATGCGGATAATGCCGGGACTCCCTCTCCCTTCGCGTCTACCCCAGGAGGTCGCGCACCAGGTCCGGCGCTTCGGCCACGAGTTCGCCGATCTTCCCCGGCTCCCTGCCGCCGGCCTGGGCGAAGTCCGGTCTGCCCCCGCCTCCGCCGCCGACGATCGCCGACAGGCGTTTGACAATGTCCCCGGCCTTGATCCGGGCGGGAGCCAGCGCCTTGCCCACCGCCACCGCCAGCGCCGCCTTGTCGCCGTCCCTGCCGGCGAGGATGGCGATGCCCGAATCGCCGAGGCGGGCGAGCGCCTCCCTGGCGAGTTCGCCGACTTCCTTCGCGCCGCTGTCGCCGACGTCGGCGGCGAGCAGGGTGGCGTCTCCGACCGCCTTCGTCTCCGCGCCGGCGGCGCGGCCGCGCGCGGCGGCGAGCCGCATTTTCGCCAGCGTTTTTTCAAGTTCGCGCAGGTGTTCCGCCATCTGGCGGATGCGTTCCCGCGCCTCTCGCGGCGGCGTCCTGAGCTCGCGGCCGATGTCGCCCAGAAGCTCGCCCTGATCGCGGGACAGGCGGAACGCCGCCATCCCGGTAACGCCCTCGATGCGGCGCACGCCGGCCGAGATCGATTCCTCCGAAACGAGACGGAAGCTGCCGATGGGGGCGGTTTCCCGCATGTGGGTGCCGCCGCACAATTCTGTCGAGTAGTCGCCGGTGAAGAGGACCCTGACCTCGTCGCCGTATTTTTCGCCGAACAGGGCGATGGCGCCGGCCTTGCGCGCCTCGTCGACGGGCATGATCCGCGTCACCACGGGCGCGTTCTCGAGAATGCGCCGGTTGACGATTTCCTCGATCTCCTCCTTCTCCTGGAGCGTGAGCGCGCTGGCGTGCTGGAAGTCGAAGCGCAGGCGGTCCGGCCCGACGTAGGAGCCCTTCTGTTCCGCCTTGTCGCCGAGGACCTGGCGGAGCGCGTAATGCAGAAGGTGGACCGTCGTGTGGTTGCGCATGATGTCCAGCCTGCGGCCGCCGTCGACCCGCCCGTTCACCGTGGTTCCCGGCTTGAGGACGCCGCTTTCCACTTCGCCCCCGTGGAGGAAGATGCCGTCCAGCTTCTGCGTGTCCTCGACGCGGATCACCAGGTTGTCCGGGCCGACGATCAGGCCGGAGTCCCCGACCTGGCCGCCGGATTCGCCGTAGAACGGAGTGCGGTCGAGCACCACCGTCACCTGGCTTCCGGCCGGCGCTTCGTCCACCAGCGCGCCGCCTTTGACGACCGCCAGCGCCTTGCCCTCGGCCGCGAGCGTGCCGTAGCCGAGGAATTCCGTGCCGGAGGTGATTTTCTTGACGTCCTGCAACGGTCCCTTCGCGAAGACGTCGCCCTTCATTTTCGCGCCCTCGCGCGCCCTCGCCTTGGCCTCGGCCATGGCGGAGTCGAATCCGGAGCGGTCGACGGCGAGACCTTCGCGGCCGACGACTTCCTCGGCGAGCTCGTAGGGGAAGCCGTAGGTGTCGTACAGTTCGAAGGCGGCCGCGCCGGGGAAGACCGTCCCGCCGGCGGCGCGAACGGCGGCGATCGCCTGGTCGATCCGTTCCAGGCCGCGATCGAGGGTGGAGAAGAATTTCTCCTCCTCGAGACGGACGGCGTCGGCGATGGCGGCGGCGCGGTTCTTGACGTCCGGGTACGGTTTGGCCATCGCCTCGCCCACGACCGGCACCAGCTCGTGAAGGAAGCTTTTGCGGATCCCGAGCCCGCGGCCGTCGACGACCGCGCGGCGCAGGAGGCGCTTGAGGACGTATCCGCGATGCGAATTCGCCGGCAGGACGCCGTCCGCGATGCAGAAGGTGACCGCTCTGGCGTGGTCGGCGATGCGGCGCATGAGGACGTCGTCCCCGCGGACGCTTCCGTAGGTCTTGCCGGCCACGCCCGCGATGGCGCGGACGATCGGCTGGAAAATGTCGATGTCCATGTTGGTGGGCGCGTTCTGGAGGCAGGCGGCCATGCGTTCAAGACCCATGCCGGTGTCGATGTTCTTCTGCGGCAGCGGGACGAGTTCGCCGCCGTCTTGGCGGTTGAACTGGGTGAAGACGAGGTTCCATATTTCAACCCAGCGCCGGCAGTCGCAGGTGATGCCGCAATCGGGCCGGCCGCAGCCGTATTCGGCGCCGCGGTCGTAGAAGATTTCCGAGCACGGGCCGCAGGGACCGTTGGGACCGAGCTTTGGGGCGTCGGCCGGCCAGAAGTTGTCGTGATCGCCAAGGCGGTGAATGCGGTCCGGCGACAGGCCGACCTCCTTCTCCCATATGCCGTAGGCCTCGTCGTCCGGATCGTGCACCGAGACCTGGAGGCGTTCCGGGTCCATCGCCATGTTCCCGGTGAGGAACTCCCACGCCCAGGTAATCGCCTCGCGCTTGAAGTAGCCGCCGAAGGAGAAGTTGCCCAGCATTTCGAAAAACGTATGGTGCGCCGGTGTGACGCCGACGTTCATGATGTCGCCGGTGCGGATGCATTTCTGGCAGGTCGTGGCCGACCGGTACTCGATCCGCAGGCCCATGAACTGATCCTTGAACTGGTTCATGCCCGCCCCGGTGAAGAGAAGCGTCGGATCGTTGTGCGGCACAAGCGAATCCGAAGGGGCTATCCTGGCGCCCTTGGATGCGAAGAAATCGAGGAATTCGCTTCTGACGTCGTCCGTTTTCATGCTGTCCGTTTCCTGATTGCGAAGCCGACCGGTAAAAAGTGGAAATACATATCGTAATGAAATCGCGGCGCGGCGCAACCGTTCGTCGCCGCCGCGGCTCCAAGCGGCGCGCGCCCCCCTCTTGCCCTCAAATGAGGGGGCGGCCGGGTGAGGCGCCGCGAGGCGCGACACGGCCGGTTTATGGAATATGCCGCAAAAAGCATTTTCTACGCCATGGGCGGGAAAATTTCCGACAGACGGCCTTGCAGATGGTTCGCGGCGGCGACGAACTTCGGGAAGAGCTCCGCGAAGCCGGGTTCGTCGCCCCGGCTGATCGCTTCCTCGAGTTCCGCCGCCATCCGCGACAGCGTCACCGCCCCGACGTGCGACAGGGCGATCCGCGTCGCCGAAAGCTGGGCGATGAGAAGATCCCGGCTCCGCGCCTGGCGGAACGTTTCCACCGCCTCGATCCGGTCCGGCAATTCGGCCGCCGTCGCCGTGAGCGCCTTTTCGTACTCCGCCTGCGACGGCCCCGATTCCGACAATCCCTCGCGCACGTCAAGTCCTTCGATCGCCGCGGCCCGCTGCAGGCGCTCGGTCCACGCCTCGGCGCTGGGGATGGTCACCGTCGTGTTCCTGCGCCGATGCGCCGGTATCCAGCGCTCGAGGATGGCATGGAGCTTGTTACGCTCGATCGGCTTCGAGAGGAAATCGTTCATCCCGGAGGCGAGAAGCAGTTCGCGCGCCCCCTGCACGGCGTTTGCCGTCAGGGCGATGACCGGCGTCACGGAGCGCTTCCCCTCCAGCGCCCGGATGCGCTTCGTCGTCTCCACGCCGTCCATCTCCGGCATCATGTGATCCATGAAGATGAGGTCGTAGTTGTTTGCCGATATCTTCTCCAGCGCCTCGCGACCGGACATGGCGGTGTCGCACTCCACCTTGTACAGCCCCAGCAACCCCTTCGCGACGGCGAGGTTCATGCGGTTGTCGTCGACGACGAGGATCTTCGCCGAGGCGTCGAGGTCGCGCGCCGAGGCGCGGGTGGTGTTGGCGCGGGCAAGCGCCGGATCGCCGGCCTCGACGGGAATGACGAGGGAGAAGGTCGTTCCCTTCCCGTAGACGCTGTGCACCCTTATCCTGCCGCCCATGAGTTCCGCCAGGCTTTCGCTTATGGAGAGGCCGAGCCCGGTGCCCTTGGTCTTTCGCGTCTTGTTGAGGTCAACCTGTTTGAATGCGTCGAACAGGCTGTCGAGGTCGTCTTCGCGGATGCCGATGCCGGTGTCGACGACGTCGAAGCGGATTCCGCCCACGTCCATGAGAACCTTCAGGTCGACGGCCCCCTTTTCGGTGAACTTGACCGCGTTCCCGAGGAGATTGAGAAGGATCTGGCGCAGGCGGATTTCGTCGCCGTACTGGAAGCGCGGCACGTCTTCCCCGACCTCGACGTTGAACGCGAGCCTCTTCTCCTTCGCGAGGAAGCTGCAGACGGAGCGGATATTCTCCACCAGATTGTGCAGGTCGTAATGGACCTTCACCAGCTCCATATTCCCCGATTCGATCCGGGACAGGTCGAGGACGTCGTTGATGATCGCGAGCAGCGAGTCGGCCGAATTTTTGATGTCCGAGGCGAAGCGCTTCTGCCTCGGCGCCAGGTCCTCCTCGAGGAGGATTTCCGACATGCCGAGGATGGCGTTCATCGGCGTCCGGATTTCGTGCGACATGTTGGCGAAGAAACGCGACTTTTCCGCCGCCGCCTCCTCGATCTGGCGTTTTTCGTACTCCGATTTGATGGCCGCGACCTTCAGGTCGTGGCCCTGGTGAAGGCCGTCGAGCATGGTCTTCAGGGATTTTTGGAGGGTGATGATTTCGATCGGCGCGCCGCCCCGCTCGGCGAGGTCGTCGAAGTGCACGTCGAGCTGGCCGTTGGCGACGCGGTTGGCGTTTTCGGTAAGGCTGCGCAAGGGATGGACGATGCGGTGGGTGGCGGTGTACACGCCGGCGATCAGAAAGGCGAGGCCGATGACGCTCGCCCAGACGATCATGCCGATCGAGGCGTTGGCGTCGCGATACAGGTCTTCGTTGGCGATGTCGAGGTAGATATAGAAAATTTCCTCGGTGAGCGGCAGGTCAACGGGGGATAAATACACCGGCGCCCGCTTGCCGCTCCGCGGCGAGGCGATCTGGCGCATGGCGACGCCGCGTTCGCCCGCCGCCTGCCTGAGCGTGGCGGCGTCGGCGTCGGTGAATCCGCAGTCGCTGAAAAAATCGCCGCCCGTCTTCCGGGAGTTCCGGGAGTACACGACCGCCCCCGTTTCGGCGATGATGACGACTTCCGGCGACGTCGTCGACCGCCAGTCGTCGATGAACCTGAAAAAGCGCTCGTAGAGGATGTTCATGCCGACGCAGCCGACCACCTCGCCGTCGACTTTGACCGGGTAGACGATGGAGCCGATGATTTCCTCGCCTTTTCCCGCACCGAAATCGCAGTAGTCGACGGCGTCGATGTACGGTTCTCCCGACGCCAGCGGGACGTTGTACCACGGCGACTGTTCGGGGTCGCCGAGCACGTCGTCGCCGACGTCGAAAACCTCCATGCGGCCGCCGTCGGCGGTTTTATTGAAGGTCCGCGCGTAGCGCGATCCCCGCCGCATCACGTCCGGCTCGAAGCCGAACCAGGCGCTGTAGATGTCCTCGTTCGCCTCCATGAGGGCGAAAAGCAGGTCCGTGGCCGATCGCCGCGCCTCGTCCGAATCGCCGACGATTCCCGCCATGTGGCCGGCGGTGAAGCCGATGAGGCCGGAGATGTTGGACATGCTGCCGTTGACCTGGCCGGCTATGCGTTCCGACAGGTTCACGACTTCGTGCTGCGCGCTCGTCTCCGCCGCCCGGTAGATGACGTTTCCCACCAGGATGAGGATCACGGCGAAAATGATTGCGAAGGGAATGAGGCTCGCCGCCAGCAGGCGGGTGAAAATCCGCGTCGCCCGGGCATTGCCGTGCCACGCCTCGTCCATCACCGCCTTGGCGTAATCGCCGGTCATCCGCTTCTCCTGCCCGCCAGACGAAGCGATTCGCGGCCGAACAGTTCCCGCGCCCGGGCGAGGAACTGCCGGCTCGGGCGCACCGAGTAGCGTTCGTCGGCGCGCAGTTCGACCATCCCCAGAGGCGATTCCATGCGGAAGAAGAGGCGCGCCCGGCCCGGGTTTTCCGCGACGGCGCGCTTGAGTTCCCCGTATTTCGCCTCCTCGACGCCGCTCGCGGGGATCGTCAGTTCCACCCTGGTGGACAGTTCCTCCTCGGCGCACTCGGTCGCGACCGCCTTCTCGACCTTGAGGGAAAGCTGGTCGCGCGAGCGGTCCACCCGCGCGACGAGGAACACGGTCCGGTCCGGGACGAGAAGTTCGCGGCAATCGGTATAGACGCTGGCGAACGCGACGCCGCCGACCTTGCCGTCCACATCCTCGATGTCGAAGACGGCGTACCGGTTGTTGTTCTTGTCGTTCCTGGCCTGGACGCGGGTCAGAAGGCCGCCGACGACGACGGTCGAGCCGTCCTCGAAGTCGGCGAGGTCGCGGATGGAGGCGGTGGCGAAGACCTTGATTTTGGCGGCGTGCTCGGCGAGGGGATGCGAACTCGAGTAGAAGCCGAGCACCGCCTTCTCGAACTTGAGCTTTTGCTCCTCGCTCCATTCCGGGACGCGGGGCAGGGCCGGCTTCGGGATTTCCCCAGGCGCGCTGGAGAACAGTCCCATTTGTCCCGACGCCTTCGCCTTGCGCTCCGCCGTTCCGGCGCCGATCGCCGATTCGAGCCCGGCGGCGAGCGATGCCCGGCCCTCGCCGAAGCGGTCCATCGCTCCCGCCTTCACCAGCGCCTCCATCGCCCCCTTGTTGACGGAACGCATGTCGACCCGGGCGCAGAAGTCGAAGAGGTCGGTGAATTCGCCGTTTTCCCGGCGCTCGTTCTCGATCGCCTGCGCCGCGCCGTCGCCGAGGCCCTTCACGGCGGCGAGCCCGAAGCGGACGGCGTTCCCCTCCACGGAGAAAAACGCGTCCGACCTGTTCACGTCCACCGGCAGCACCTTGATGCCCGCATCTTCGGCGTCGGTCATGTAGGTGACGATGTCGTCCGAGTCGCCCCGGCTGATCGTCAGCAGGGCCGCCATGTATTCCTTCGGGAAATGGCATTTGAGGTAGGCGGTCTGGTAGGCGATCATCGCGTAACAGGCGGAATGCGATTTGTTGAAGCCGTAGCCGGCGAAGACCTGGATCTGGTCGAAGACCTTCTCCGCCGTCGCCGCGCCGATCGTCGGCGCGCCCTGGCGGATAAACACCTCGCGGTAGGACGCCATCAGCTTGGCGTCCTTCTTCCCCATCGCCCGCCGCATCAGGTCGCCTTCGGACAATGTGAACCCGGCCAGGTCCTGCGCCAGCGCCTGGACCTGTTCCTGGTAGAGGATGAGGCCGTATGTGTTGTTGAGGATCGGCTCCATCAGGGGATGCAGGTAGCTGATCGGTTCGCTGCCGTTCTTGCGGTTGATGAAGCTGTCGAGGAACTGCATGGGGCCGGGACGGTAGATGGCGACGGCGGCGATCAGGTCCTCGAAGACGTCCGGCTTGAGGCGGGAAAGCAGCTGACGGAAGCCGCGCGACTCGAACTGGAAAACGCCCTTGGAGTCGCCGCGCGAAAGCATGTCGAAGGTCGGCTTGTCGTCGAGCGGGATGGCGTCCAGGTCGACGTCGACGCCGCGCGTTCGCTTGACGATGGCGACGGCGTTCTTGAGAAGCGACAGCGTTTCCAGCCCAAGCACGTCGATCTTGCACAGTCCGAGCTTTTCCAGCGCCTTCATTTCGTATTGGGTGGTGACTTCGCCGTCCCGCGCCGCCAGCGGCCCGTAGTCGGTGATCGGCCGGTCGGCGACGAGAACGCCCGCGGCGTGGACGCCGGTGTTGCGCATGACGCCCTCAAGTTCGCCGACGCCGTCCAAGAGCTTCTTCACCTCCGGGTCGGCGTCATATTCCTCCTTGAGTTCGGGGATGGTGGCGAGCGCCGACTCGAGCGGCGTCCTCCCCTTTTCCGGCTTGAAGTCGCCCGGCACCAGTTTGGCGAGGCCGTCGACGCGGGACAGCGGCACGCCCATCACCCTCCCGACGTCGCGGATCCCCGACTTCAACGACAGGCAGCCGAAGGTGATGATCTTCGCGCAATGGTCGGCGCCGTGCGTCTGAATAATGTGGGTCACCACCTCCTGGCGGCGCTCCTTGTCGAAGTCGAGGTCGATGTCCGGCATTTCGTTCCGGCCTTCGTTGAGGAAGCGCTCGAAGAAGAGGTCGTACTTGAGGGGATCGAGGTTCGTGATCCCGAGGCCGTAGGCGACGATGGACCCGGCAGCCGAACCGCGCCCGGGACCGACCGGTATGCCGTTTTCGCGGGCGAACTTGACCACGTCCCAGACGATAAGGAAATACTCCGGGAAGCCCATCTTGACGATGACTTCCTTCTCCTTGTCGAGGCGGGCCCTGACTTCCGGCGGCAGCGGATCGGCGTACCGCTTCTTGAGGCCTTCGACGCACAGCTTTTCCAGGTACTCCGGCGCGGTCATGCCGTCCGGGATGGACAGCCTCGGCAGATGGAACTCGCCCGTCGGCAGGACGAGGTTGCAGATGTCGGCGACCTCCAGCGTCCTCTCGACCGCGTCCTCGAAGCCGGGCAGGGCGGCGAGCATCTCGTCGCCGGATTTGAGGTGCGCGTTGCCGTCGGCGTGCATGCGCAGCGCGTCCGTGAGCAGCTTCCCGGTGCTGATGCAGATCATGGTGTCCTGGATGTCCGACTGTCCGGGAAGAAGATAGTGCGAATCCGCCGTCGCCACGAGCGGAATGCCCGTCCTGTTGGACAGTTCCCGCATCGGCGCGAGAATCTGCTTCTGCTCCGGTATGCCGTTGTCCATGATCTCGAGGAAAAAATGCCCGGCGCCGAAGATGTCCCGGTATTCGAGCGCCGCCTTTTCCGCGAGATCGAACTTGCCGGCGAGAAGCGTCTGCGGGATTTCCCCGCGAAGGCATCCGGACAAGGCGACCACGCCGCCGCTCCACTCGCGGAGGATTTCCTTGTCGATGCGGGGATAGGTGTAGAAGCCGGTGAGGAAGCCTTCCGAACACAGGCGGGACAGGTTCTGGTAGCCTTCGTAATTCCTGGCGAGAAGGGTGAGATGGTTGTATGCGTACTGCTCGCTTTTGCTCTTGTCGCGCCGGTCGCCCGGGGCGACGTACGCCTCGAAACCGACGAGCGGTTTGACGCCCGCCGCCTTGGCGGTGTTGTACAGGTCGATGACGCCGTACATGACGCCGTGGTCGGTCAGCGCGATGGCCGGCTGCTCGAGCTCCCTGGCGCGCGCGACCATCTTGTCGACAAGCATGACGCCGTCGCGGGGCGAGTAATGCGAGTGAACATGCAGATGCACGAAGGGGGCTGTCATCGGTACTCCGCAACGCCGGTCAAAAGGCGCCGGTGAACGCCGGCGTCTTGTCGGCGCGAACGCTTTCGCGCTCTCTCCCGCGCCCGGCGCATCCGGAAGAGGGGCGGCGCGCTATGGCGCACCGGAGCTTTTCGTTCCGGTTTTCCGGAAACAAGAATAATCCACCCGCCGATTCATAAGTATAGCCGTCTTTCCGCGTTTTGGCGAGAGTGACGGCCCAATTTTTGCCGTGATTGTCGTATCCATTATATGACAAGAAGTTATGAAAACGGCAGACGCCCGGCTTCGGACGCCTGCGGCATTCATGGGTGTCGATGACGGCGGCGGCGGTCACGCCGCGGCAAGGCGGACCGATTCCCTCGCCTTCCCGGCGTCGACTCCGTCCACGATCTTTTTGTGCAGCGCCGCCGCGATGGCGAATGCAATGAATTCGGCGATGGACTGCGCCGGCCGGATCGATTCCGCGCCGAAAGACGGCGGCGGACCGAACGGGAAAATCATGATCTCCCGGTTTCGCCGCGATTCTTCCCGCCGTGAGCGGTATGGCATGCCCTATTTCAGCCGTTCCACCTCGAAAAACAGGGTCGCGTTCGGCGGGATGACGCCTTCGCCGGCGCCTTCCCTGCCATAGGCGAGCCCGGGCGGCAGAATCAACGCCCGCTTTTCGCCGACGCGCATGTCGAGAAGCGCCTCGTCCCAGCCCCGGATCACTCTCCCCTTGCCGACCGGGAAGGAGAAGGGGCCGCGTTCCCTGGAGGTGTCGAAGACGCGCCCATCCATGAACCGGCCGGTGTAATGCGCCTGGATCGTCTGACCCGGACGCGGCTTGTCGCCGGCGCCTTCCCGGAGAACGACGTATTTCAGGCCCGACTCCGTCGTTTTCGCCCGCTTTTCGAGTTCGCGGATTTCCTTGCCGTACTGCGCTTCCTTTTCATCCGCTTCCCCGGTCAACCTGGCGAGACGCCCCTTGTTCGCGGCCTGAAGCCGCTGGAACCTGGCGTGGTCGATCCGGAAGGCTTCGGCCGCAGGGCCGACGCGAACGATCGTCACCTTCTCCATCTTGTCGCCCTTGGCGATCTTGTCGACGACGTCCTGTCCGGACACCACCTTGCCGAAGACGGCGTGCTTGCCGTCGAGGTGCGGCGTGGGAACATGGGTGATGAAGAACTGGCTGCCGTTCGTGTCCGGGCCGGCGTTGGCCATGGACAGGATGCCGGGAGAGTCGTGCTTAAGCGAGGGGACGATCTCGTCCTCGAAGCTGTAACCAGGGCCGCCGCTGCCGGATCCGGTGGGATCGCCGCCCTGGATCATGAAATCGCCTATCACCCGGTGGAAGGTTATGCCGTCGTAAAACGGCTGACCGTTCTTCGTCGACGTTTCGAGTTTGCCCTCCGCGAGGCCGACGAAGTTCGCGACCGTCAACGGCGCCTCTTCGAAAAACAACCGACAGACGATGACGCCCTTCGTCGTATCGAGGCGGGCGTAGAGTCCGTCGGGCAGTTCGCCGGCGGAAGCGGGGACGGCGAAGATGGCGAAAAGCGGTGCCACCGAAATGAGCGAGGCGCGGATTAGCTTGTTCATGACGATCCTTCGAATATGTGGCCAGTGGAAAAAACGGGCATTCGCCCTTTACGGAACCGGTTTCCCCGGCGAGTCCCGCTCGGCGGCGAGCGCCGCCGAGCGCACTTCGCCCGCCAGATAGAAGCTGCCGAAGGCGAGGATCAATCCATCGTCCGGGACGAGGCCGCGCGCCAGTTCAAGCGCCCGCGCCGGCGACTCGGCCGCCGTTCCCTTGTCTCCCCGGCCCAGTTCCGCCAGTTCGGCCATCAGTTCCGTCGCCGTCTTCGCGCGCGGCGAGTCGTAGGCCGAGAACACGATCCTGTCGAAAAGCGGCGCGAGGATCCGCAGCATGGTGCGCGAATCCTTGTCGGCGGCGGAGCCGAACACGAGGACGCGGCGTTCGGCGGGAAAGACGCCGGCGACCGCTTCCGCCACCGCCCAGGCGGCGGAGGGGTTGTGGCCGCCGTCGACGACCAGCCGCGGGCGGCCGCCGAGGATTTCCATGCGCGCGGGGATCGCCAGGTTGCGCCAGCCGCTCCTGAGCGCGCCGCCGTCCAGCGGGCCGCGGCTCGAGCCGTCCATGAACAGTTCGACCAGCGCCAACGCGAGGGCGGCGTTTTCGGCCTGGTGGTCGCCGAGGAGGCCGAGGGAGACGTCCGGGTAGAGTGCGCGCCACGTTTCGAAGTCGATGCGCTGGCCGCGTTCGGGGCGCGGGGGCGGCTGCCTGTTTTCGCGGCGCGAAAAGCGGACGTCCTCGCCGACGCGGAAGAGCGGCGATTCCATCGCCGCGGCCGTTTTGATGATGACGTCGAGCGCGCCCGGCTCGGTGACGGACGTCGCGACCGGCACGTTCCGGCGGATGATCCCCGCCTTTTCCGCCGCGATAAGCGGCAGGTCGGCGCCGAGAATATCCTCATGGTCGCGGCTGATCGACGAAATGCCGGTGGCGAGGACCGGAAGGTCGGGGAGGTTCGTCGCGTCCAGCCTGCCGCCGAGCCCCGCTTCCAGGACCACGACCTCGACGCCGGCGTTGTGGAAAAACTGGAACGCGATCGCGGTCAGGACCTCGAAGTAGCTGGGTTCATGGCCGTCGGCGCGCATGTCCTCCGCCGCCTTGAGCGCGGTCCGCGCCGCGAGGGCGAACCGGCGCTCGTTCACCGGACGCCGCCCGATGACGATGCGCTCGCGCAGGTCGTTGACGTGCGGCGAAGTGTAGAGACCGACCATGATTTTCGACGCCGTGAGCGCGGCCGCGACGAGGTGCGCGGTCGATCCCTTTCCCTTGGTGCCGGCGATGTGCACGGCCGGCATCGTCAGGTGCGGCGACCCGATGCGGCGCATCAGGTTCGCCATGCGTTCGGTGCCGAAGCCGCCCGCCGACAGGGCCGCCGGGTTCCGCTCGAAGTTCATGAAGGAGTCGAGGCGCTGAATCGCCTCCTGGTATTCGGTGACCGTGGTTGTGTCCATCTTGCTCCTGTCTTTGTCCAACGGGCGGCTATTCACCTTCAGCCAAGTCGTCCCCCTCCTCGGCCAGCTTGGCGCGGTTCTCCATGGCCGCCTTGGCGATGGCAGCGAAGAGGGGGGTGTCCGGCAGGCCGCCGATCGACTCGCCGAGGGTCATGACCGCTTCCTGAAGCTCGGCCGATTCCTCGAGGTCGACGTACTGGCTTTCGCCCTTGAAGTCTCGGAGGTAGGACGCGATGCCGTAGCGGATCTCCTTGCGCACAAGTTCGCGGTCAATCTTCTCCTTCGGATACTTGGCGACGAGCGTTTCATACAGCGAATCGAATTCCGGATACAGGGACGGATTGAAGTTGTCGAACTCGAGGAGATCCCTGTACGTCCGCTCGTGGCGTTCGAAGCGGTTGTTTTCCTCGAGCCAGAACTGGACGTCGTGCTGGTCGCGGATCTTCCAGCGCGCTTCCGCCTCGGCGACGGAGAGGTCGGGTTCCGGCACTTTGCGGTCGGGTTCGATGCCCTTGCGGTGGATCGTCTCGCCGTTGGGGAGGTAGTATTTCGCCACCGTCAGCTTGATGCGGGCGCGGTCGCGGGTTGTTCGCACCGGCATCAGGGACTGCACCGATCCCTTGCCGTAGGTCTTTCTGCCGGCCAGCGGCGCCCGTTTGTGGTCGCGCATGGCGCCGGCGACGATTTCGGCGGCGGAGGCGGTGCCTTCGTTCACGACGACGACCGCCGGCGCGCGGTAGAAGGGGCGCCCGAATCCGGCCTTGTAGGTGGTGGTGCGCCGATCGTTGCGCCGGCCCCGGCTGGAGACGATGAGCTTGCTGTCGCCGATGAACAGTTTGGCCACGTCGACGCCGCTCACCATCACCCCTCCGGGGTTGTTGGCGAGGTCGAGAATCACGCCCTTGACTCCGAGGCGGTTGAATTCGGTGAGCGCGTCCTTGACCAGTCCCGCCGTGCTCTTGATCCGGCGGAACGGGTCGCCTTCGTTGAAGGAGTTGATCTTGATGTAGCCGATGTCGCCCGGAAGCACCTGATGGAGAACGGAGTCGATCTGGATTATCTCGCGCTTGACCGCGACGGTGCGCGGCTCCTTCCAGCCGCGACGGTGGACGCGGACGTTCACCATCGAATTCGGCTCGCCCTTGAGCATCTTGATGATTTCGTTCTGCTTCATTTCCGTGATGTCCATGTCGTCGACGCGGTCGATCACGTCCATCGGCCTGAGGCCGGCCTGGTAGGCGGGCTTGTCGTACATCGGGGTGAGAATGGTGAAGCGGTTGTCGCGCATGCCGACCCAGGCGCCGATGCCGCCGTAATTGGCCTTGAGCTGGGCCTCGAACTCGGCCGAATCCTCTTCGTTGAGGTAGTCGTTGAACTGGTCGAGGGAATAAAGGAGCGCCTGCGCGCTTGTTTCGCCGAGGTTTTTCGGCTGCAGGCGTTTGACCTGCTCCTTGTCCTCCTCGTCGACGGCGTAGTAGTCCCTGACTTTCTGCACCACCTCGGAGATGAGCCTCACGGTGAAGTCGTCGCGGCGGATCTCGTCGTCGAGGCGCGCGTTGATGAGCAGGAGATGGTTGGCGCGTTCGCCCATGGCGCCGGGCGCCTCGGCGAGTTTGCGCACCTCGTCCTTGAGGGCGGGGAAGCGGTCGGTTTGCGCCAGGGCGAGAAGCGCCTCGGCGCGGGCGAGCGGGCTGGCCCCGTGCAGGCGGATGTCCTCGAGCAGCACGTAGGCCTGCGGCCGCGACGACAGCTTCCAGAGATTGTACGCGAGTTCGACCCGCAGCCGTTCCGGAATGCCCGGGCCGTCCATGAGGAGGCCGAGGCGGGCGGTGGCGTATTCGCCGCCCCATTTTCCGAGAAGCTGCGCGCCCTCGATCCTGCGTTCGAGCGGGGCGAGCTCGTCGAGAATCACCGTCTCAATGGCGAGCGCCCCTTCGCGCTGCGCTCCCAGTTGCAGAAGCGCCGCTCCGGCGGCGAGCCGCGCCGGCACGGTCTGTGCCGGGTCGGCGGCGGCGGCGGCGATATCCGCCTCCGCCTGCGGGCCCAGGCGCTTGAGCGCCAGGGCGGCATCCCAGGCCGGCTCATCGGGGAGCAGGGATTGCGCGGCCAGAATCGCCGACACCGAATCGCCCGGATGGGCGGGTGGGCACGCCAGGGAAAACACGAAAACCGCGACCGCGACGAACGGAATTTTTTGCTTCATCTGAACATCCTCAGCAGACCGGCGCGGCGGGATTCCGGGGAACCGTTTCCCCTGTCTCCCGAGAACGCGCACGATTGGGACCGGCTTTCCAAATAAAACCGCTTCCTTGGCATTTATACCGAAGCCGCTTGAAATTTCGGCTTCTAAAACTTGCAGCCTGAAGTGCGCACACAGGTTATGTGATTGAAAACCGAATTTCCGGCGCACTCCGGCATACCACCCTTCGGGACGCCGTCCCCGGATTCGGCCGCGATGGGCGCACAGGCGGAATCAACTTCCACCGATTATTAAAAAACAGCGTCCCATGGCAAGACGCTTATCGTTCACCTGCCGAATAATCTTCCCAGCTCCTCCCAGGCAATGGAGATGGCCGTCGGCCTGCCGTGCGGACAGGTGGGCATCTGGCCCGTCGTATAAAACTTGTCCAATAACGCGTCGATCTCCTCGTCGGGAAGATTTTTTCCCAGCAACACGGACGACCGGCAGGCGAGGGAGGCGAGAAGTTTGTCCCTGCGCACCTCGAGCGCGGCCCGCATTCCGCCCATGTCGAGCAGCACCTGGCGGAGCAGTTGCTCCAGATCGGACGGCGCGAGAAACGCCGGCGCCGCCCTGACCGTCAACCGGTTCGGTTCCGGCAGCCGCACTTCGAAGCCGAATTCAGCCAGTGACGGCGCCGTCTCCACCACCGCCTCCGCCTCGACGGGGGAGAGCGCCAATTCGAGCGGCACGAGGAGCTTTCTCGTCGACCGCCCGCGCTCGCGCTGTTCGCGCAGGCGGTCGTAATTCCAGCGTTCATGCAACGCGTGCGGATCGATCATGATCAGTCCCGCCGGACTGTCGACGACGATGTATTTTCCGCCCGCCTGTCCGAGAAGCCGATATTTTCCCGCCGACCCGATCGGCAATTCCTCCGTGGCCCGTTTGGGGGCGGCGTTGTCGCCGTTCCCGGCGGGGGCGGCCGGTTGCCGGCGTTCGGCGGCCGGCGGCGCGTCCTTCCGGTCGTTTGTCCGCAAGGCGTCGCGGACGGCGCCGAGGTCGACGCGCGAAAAATCGTTCGATCTGCCGCTCCGGCGCGAAAACGTCTCCCGTTCCGGCGCTGGAGCTGCAGGCTGCCGAAGCCTCGTTCGCACCGCCGCCGCCGCCTCAGGCGGTGCGGCGGCCGGCGCGAACCCGCCCTTGAGAACGGGGCTCGACAGCGTGCGGCTGGTTGGCGAGGCGCCGAACTCGGCCAGCGCCGTCCGCACGCCCCGCCTGAGGCCGCGCGCGATCAGATCGGCGTTGTCGAAGCGGACTTCGCGCTTGGCGGGATGGACGTTCACGTCCACGCGCCCGGGGTCGACCGTTATGTAGAAGACGCCCACCGGGTACTTGCCGCTCATCACCGCGCCCTGCGCCGCCTCGCGGATCGAGTACGCCATGCCGCTGTCCGAAAACCAGCGGTTGTTGACGAAAAGGAATATGCCGGTGGAGTTGTGCCTGTTCTCCGGCGGCGCGGCGAGGAAGCCCTCCGCCGACGCGCCGGCGGCGATCTCGGTCGTGAACGGCAGCCAGCGCCCGCCCTTGCCCTTGCCGAGGAGGTCGGCGATGCGCTGCATATAGCCTTCGGCCGGATGCGCCGCCAGGGAGATGCGTCCGTCGATTTGCAGCCGAAAGCCGACGCGGGGGTGGGCGAGGGAGATCCTGGTCATTACCGCCGCCGCGCGCGCGTTTTCCGCCCCCGGGCCGCGCAGGAACTTGCGACGAGCCGGGGTGTTGAAAAAGATGTCCCTCACTTCGATGCGCGTGCCCTTGCGCGCCGCCGCCGGGGACAGGCGCGTGCGTTCGCCCGCCTCGGCGACGAGCTCCCGCCCTTCGCCGCCGTCGACGGCGCTGAGGAGGGTCATGCGGCTGACGGACGCGATGGACGGCAGCGCCTCGCCGCGAAACCCGAGGCTGGCGACGGAAAAGATGTCCTCGACCTCGCGGATCTTGCTTGTCGCGTGGCGGTCGAGGGAGAGGACGAGATCGGCCTCGTCCATGCCGCAGCCGTCGTCGGACACCCTGATAAGGCGGCCGCCGCCCTCCTCCATTTCAACGGAAACATCGGTCGCGCCGGCGTCGATGGCATTTTCCACCAACTCCTTCACGACCGAGGCGGGGCTTTCGACCACTTCGCCAGCCGCGATCTTGTTCTGGACCGATTCCGGCAGGACCCTGATTCTGTTCGCCAAGCCGCTTACGCCTCCAGTCCGAGGTCGGCGAGGGTGACGTCCCCGGTTCCCGGGCGGACGACGTCGGCGCCCGACGAGAGGAGTTCGGCCTCGGGAAGCGTGTTCGCCACGCCGACGGCGCGCATGCCCGCGGCGCGCGCGGCTTCGATCCCGTGAACGGCGTCCTCGACGACGGCGCACTCGGCCGGTTCGGCGCCAAGCAACCGCGCGGCGATGAGGAACAGGTCGGGCGCAGGTTTTTTCTTCGGCGACATGGTGCCGTCGACCACCGCCGTGAACCATTCGCGCGGCACGCCGAGGCAGGCGATGTTGGCCTCGACCTTCACTTTGTCGGCGCTCGAGCCGACGGCCATGAGCGCCCCGGAGTCGTGGATCTTGCGAAGCAGTTCCGGGACGCCCCGTATCGGCTTGCCGTCCTTCCCGACGAGGTCGAGGTAGATTTCGTACACCCGTTCCTTCATTTCCACCTTGTAGGGGACGCCATACTTTTCCGCCACGCCGCCGACGAAGAGGTCGTCCCCCCGGCCGACGAAGGGGATGAAGTCCTCCGGCTTCGCGGCGACGCCGTATTCCGCCAGCCCCCGGATCGACGCGGCGGTGATGATCGGCTCGGTATCCGCGAGGCAGCCGTCCATATCGAAGATGATCGCGCGAATCATTCGGTTCCTTTCCGTGAAAACCGGAGCAAGTCAAAAATCAAAAGGCGTAGGCCAAAAAGCGGCGGCGCGGCGGTCGGGATCATGCGCCTTATGATTGCCGACTCGCGGATTCAAAAAACTTTTTCGCCTCCGCCATGTCCTTTTCCACCCGCTTCTTGAGTTCCTCGTGGTCGGAGAAACGCATGACGTCGCGGGTCTTCTTGAGGAAGGACACCTCCGCCACTCGGTCGTAGAGGTCGCCGTCGAAGTCGAGGAGGTGCGTTTCTATGAGAAAGTCCTTCACTCCCGCCTCGATCTCCGCCTCGGTCGGCGGCCGGCCGACGTTGGTGATCGAGGGACGGCCGACTCCGTCCACGGCGACCGTCGTCAGGTAGACGCCGGCGGGGGGCTTGAGTTCGTGATGGGGATCGAGGTTGAGGGTCGGGAAGCCGAATCCCTTCGCCATGCCCTGGCCGTGGACCACGGTGCCGACGACGGAAAACGGACGCCCGAGCATCCTCGCGGCCAGGTCGATGTCCCCCGACTGGGTCGCCAGACGAATGCTGGTGCTGCTCGTCGGCGCGCCGTCGACCACGAAGGGCGGCGTCGCCAGGACCCGCATGTTCCACGGCTTCGCCCACTCGGCCAGGTTTTCGGCGTCGCCGTCCCGCCCCTTGCCGAAGTGCGCCGTCCGCCCGAGGACGACGGCGCTGGCGTTCAGCCGGCGGTGAAAATATTCCTCGGCGAATTCCCGCCCCGGCAGCGCCGCCATCTCGGGCGTGAACGGGAGCGCCCAGACCGCGTCGACGCCGGTCCCGCCGAGCAGCTTGATCCGCGTTTCCAGGTCGGTGATGCCGGGAGGCGCGGACCGCCCGAGGGTGGTGCGGGGGTGGTTGGTGAAGGTGATCGCCATCGCCGGGACCGCCAGCCCGCGCGCGGTCGCGACCAGATCGTGGAGAATCGCCTGGTGTCCAAGATGGACGCCGTCGAAAACGCCCAACGCAACCGCCGGCCCGCGCTCGGCGAGCGGGGCGGAATCGTGGACGGCATATATGCGCATTCGTCGCCTTTTCGCCCAGGAAATCCGCATGCCCGGCGTCATCCCGTTTTCCCGATCGCCGACCCGACCCCGCCGCGCGGCGCCGCGGCGGAGGACGGAGGATCGCGGAATTTTCGGCCGCGCCGGCATAGAGTCTTGCAAAACACCCCCGCGCCCCCGTATAGTGACGGAGCCGAAGGAGCGAGAGGCGTGTTTTACTCCGGCGATGATACCCGAAAACCGCATTTCCGGCAAGAATGGATCGGAATGCGGACGCCATCCCATGCGGGCAGCGAAACGGAATACATGGACGGGTCCATTTTTCTCAATTTTATCGTGTGGTATCTTGTGTTTCTGTTCTCGACCTCGCTTCACGAGGCGGCGCACGCCGCGGCCGCCGCGCTTGGCGGCGACGACACCGGCATAGGAGGCGGGCAGGCGACCCTCAACCCCATTCCCCATATCCAGCGGGAGAAAGTCGGCATGGTGCTGGCGCCGATCGTCAGCTTTTTTCTCATGCGCGGCTCCTGGATGTTCGGCTGGGCCAGCGTCCCGTTCAATCCCTTTTGGGCGGCGCGGCATCCGAAGCGCGCCTTCGTCATGTCCCTGGCCGGGCCGCTCTCGCACCTGGTTCCGGCGCTCCTGTCGTGGCTGTGCATGGTGATCGGCATGCGTTACGGCTATTTCGCGCCCGATTTCGGAGCCCTGCACCCGGCAAGCGCGGCCGACCCCTCGAATTCGGTCGCCGCCGCGTTGGCGCTGATTCTTTCCGTCATGTTCAAACTCAACCTCGTCCTTTGCATCTTCAACCTTCTGCCGTTTCCTCCCATGGATGGTTCTGAAGCGTGGTATCTCCTCGTGAGGGCGGAGGAGGACAGGCTGCGGCTCCGGCATACGTTGGCGAGTTACGGTCCCGCCGGGCTGCTCCTCGCCTGGTGGGCGTTCCCCCGCGTCTTTGCTCCGGTTTTCGGTTTTTTCATCCGGCAACTGCTGCGGTTCGGGATGGGGCTTTAGGGCGTTTCAATTTGTATTTGGAAAGCGTTCAGTCGAGGCGTGTCGATCGGCAGGCGAATTTTCTCGTTGTTTGGCGGAAATTCGCCGAGAGGGGCGCGCAACGAGGGATCAACGCGTTCCAAATGTGATGTTAAGGCGCCCCACCGGTCTCGCCCGAGAAAAGGAGGACGCCGGCGGCGACGGCGAGGTTGAGACTTTCGACTCCGCCTTGCAGGGGGATGTGAATCCGTTCGTCCGCGAGGTCGAGAATGTTGTCCGATATGCCCTTTTCGCCCCCGACAACGATTCCGAGCGGCGGACGGCGGTCGAGAAGGCGGTAGTCGACCGCGCCGTTTCCGGAAACGGCCGCGACGAGCCGAAGCGGCAGCGAGGGACGCAGGCGGACGAATTCCCCGGCGGCGATGGCGGGGCAGGCGAGCGCGAACGCCGCTCCCATCGAGCCGCGCAGGAACTTCGGGGAAGTCGGGTCGACGCCGTCCAGGAAAAGGCATCCGGCCGCGCCGGCGGCGAGGGCGGTGCGGGCGAGCGCTCCGGCGTTTCCAGGATCCTGGACGCCGTCGGCGACGAGCCATATTCCTTCCGCCGCCAGCGCGACGAGGTCTTCCCGGGCGGGGAGCCCGCAGACGAGGGCGATCCCTTCGGGCGCGCCCAGTCGGCTGATTTTTTCATAGCATGGATCGGAAAGGCTGAAGCATTCGATGCCGAGCCCCCGCGCCATCTCGAACAGTCCGCCCGCCTCGGCGTGCGCCGCGCCGGCGTCCGAGACGAGGAAGGCACGGGGCTCGAAGCGGGAATCCCGTCCGCGCGCCAGCGCGTCCGCCACCAAACGGCGACCCTCGGCCAGGGTGAGGCCGAGGGCGCGGCGCGCCGGTTTGTCGGCCAGCGAAGCCCACGCCTTTATTTTCGGGTTGGCCTTGCTGGCGATGCGGCGGATGGCCAGGAGGTCGGATTGTTCGAGCACGGGTCAGACTTCCGCCGCCAACCGTTCCGCCGTTTCCGCCGAGACGTCGAAATTGGTGTAGACGTTCTGGACGTCCTCGTTTTCCTCGAGCTGGTCGATAAGTTTGGAAATCTTCTGCGCCGCATCAAGGGAGACCTCGATGCGGTTGTCCGCGATGAGCTGGACTTCGGAGCTTTGCACCTCGATCCCCGCCTTTTCAAGCGCGTCGTTGACTGCCATGAAGGAATTGGGATCAGCGTATATTTCGAAAAACGTGTCCTGGTCGACCACATCCTCGGCGCCGGCCTCGATCACGACGTCCATGAGCGCCTCTTCGTCCGCCTTTTCCTTTTCGACCTGGAAGACGCCTTTTCTCTGGAACATATGCATGACGGAGCCCTGTTTGCCCATTTTCGCTCCGCCGCGGTCGAAAATGTAGCGGATTTCCGGACCGGTGCGCTGGGTGTTGTCCGTCAGGCATTCCACCACCACGGCGACGCCTTCCTGCGCGTACCCCTCGAACACCATCGGATCGTAGCCCGAGCTTCCTCCGGCCGCCTTTTCGATCGCGCGCTTAATGTTGTCTTTGGGCATGTTGGCGAGCCGGCATTTGTCAAGAACCAGCCTGAGGCGCGGATTCTCCTCCGGTTTCCCGGAACCGCCTTCCTTGACGGCGGTGCAAAGGAGTTTGATGAGTTTGGAAAGGACCTTGCCCTTCTTTTTGTCCTTGGCGGCTTTTTTGTGCTGGATGTTCGACCAATGGCTGTGTCCTGCCATAAGGGGCTCCCGTTCAGTAATCCATCAATCGCGCCTGGGAAACAACAACCGCCGGAATCGAGCGCGCGCGATTCCGGCGTCACCGCGATACCGCCCGCCTATGCCTTGGGCGGCGGTTTGCAAAGTTCTTCCAGCGCCATCCTGGCGCTCTTGGATTTCTCCGAGTCGATGCGTTCCTCCTCGGGGTCGAGAAACACGAACCACGAGCAGGAGGTTGACTTCTTCGGATCGTGCGGCTTCTCGGAGCGGGCCATCGGTTCACGGCACCATTCCAGCGCCATGCCGTCGTAGAATTTGCAGTTGGCGCAGACATGCAGGGGATAGCCGCATTCAAGGCAATCCTCCCGCGTTCCGGGAGATCCCCGTTCCGCCCACACTTCTCCGCAGTGATGGCACTTCTTCATGGAAATTCCTCGTCACCCCCACTTCGGCCCGACGAACGGACGCCGCCGGCTGTCCGCCGGACGCCCGCGGAAACCCCATGCCCCAAGCCCCCGAAAAAGGCGACCGCGGTTCAGGCCGCACCACGATGCGCCGGAAAATGTCGCCCCCCGGCCGGACCGTTCCCTTTCCGCCGGCCGCGTCCCGCCTCGCCGGACCGCGGTCAGGGAATGATCGCGTTCAGGGAAAGTTCGAGTATTCCCTGCGCGCCGAGGCTTTTCAGCGTCGGAATGAGCGTCCTGGTGACGCCCGTGTCCACGATCGTCTCCACCGCCGCCCAGCCCCCGTCGTTGAGGGCGTTCACGGTCGGCGAATGCAGGCTCGGCAGGACGGCGACGATCTTGTCCAGTTCGCTGCGCGGGGCGTTTAGCTTGAGCAGCACCTTCTCCTTGGCGAGAAGCGCGCCCTTGAGCATGAGGACAAGCGCGCCGAGTTTTTCCTTCTTCCACGCGTCCTTCATGGATTCCCGGTTCGCCACCACCACGGTCACCGATTCCGCGACCGTATCGATGACGCGCAACCGGTTCGCGCGCAGGCTGGATCCCGTCTCCGTCAGGTCGATGATGGCGTCGGCGAGGTGCGGCGCCTTGACTTCGGTCGCGCCGTGCGAAAACTCCACCCTCGCCTTGACTCCGTGCCGGTCGAGGTACTTTTTGGCCAGGTTCACGACTTCGGTCGAGATCGTCTTTCCCTCGAGGTCCTTCGCCGAGGTTATGGCGGACGCTTCCGGCACCGCGAGCACCCAGCGCACCGGGTTCCGCGTCGCCTTGGCGTAGACGAGCCTTTCGACCACCTCCCCGTCGGAGCCGTTATCGAGCGGCCAATCGAGTCCGGTGATGGCCGCGTCCATGACGCCGCGTTCGACGTAACGCGACATTTCCTGCGGCCGGGCCAGCATGGCGTTCAGTTCCGGATCGTTGCCGGTCGGATAATAACTGCGGCTGGAGACGGAGAAGTCCCATCCGGCGGCGCGCAGCAGGGCGAAGGTCGATTCCTGCAGGCTGCCTTTGGGAAGTCCGATTTTGAGTTCCGGCACGTGCGTTTCCCCCTTATTTCTTCTTCTTCGCCTTGACAGTCGTCGGTTTGCGCGACTTCGCGGCGCTTCCCGCCTTGAATGCCTCGCCGTACGGATTGCCGGTCGCCTCTATTTCGAGATATTGCAGAAGCCTGCAAATTGCGTCCATGTCGAGCGCATCCTGCAGCGTCCTGGACAGCTGGCCGCGGTCTCCCGCCTTGGCGGCGATGCCGTGCTTTTTCGCCGCCTTCACGGCTTCGTCCGACAGCGGCATCGACGCGCCGGGCGTATGTTGAAACACAAGGAGCGCATAAGCCCCCTTGCGGAGGCGGGGGAGGAACTGCTGCAGGAGCTTCCTGCCCTCCGCCGCTTTCGCGGACGCGAGAAAATCGTACGACAGGGAGCCGCGTTTTTCGAAAAAGGCGTTGTATTCCTCGATGATGCGAAGCGCCGTTTCCTCGGCCCACGGTTCGCCGCCCAGTCCCCGCGCGACTTCCTGAATGCGCGCGACCCTGATCTCGTTCCAGTCGATGAAGGTCTTGCGCAGCAGCGTTATCGCCGCGAGCGCAGCTTCCGGCGACTCCACCGCATCCAGGATCAGCGCGTAGGCGAGGTGGTCCATGGGATTCAGCGGCTGAGGTCCGGGCTGGGTCGCCTTTCCCTCGAGAAAAGCGATGGCTGTCGCCGCCGGCGAACTGTCCTTGGCTGTGGTCATAGATCGATGGTCCCGTCCTTGACGCGCAATAGGTAAGCGCATTGTAATCAATTGTCGCAAAAGACCTGGCGTTTCGGGATGCGGCGGGACAAGCCGAAATGCGCAATGGGATGTCCGGTTAACTTCGCAAAACGCCCTCCCGTTATTTTCTCCCCTCGAATCTGAGCATCTGGTCGTTGATCAGGCGAGTGGTGTCCGGATCAAGCTCGTCGGGGTATTCTTCATCGAGAATTCCCATGTAGAATTCCTTGTTCAGAATATAGGTGAACTGCCTGCCCCCCCGGGTGTCAAGGATCTGGCCGATGCGATAAATCGCGTTGCCGACGTATTTTATATCGGAGCGATCGACATCGTACGGCGGACCGACGGACAGCCCCTTTGCCTTGCGCTCGATATTGTTCATCCTCTCATCGTAGCCGCGGTTGGGATCCATGCCGTATTTCGACAGGGGAACGCCGAAAAACGCCAATCCTATCTCGTCGAACATTTCCAGCGCCTTGTCGCTTTTCATCGAATAGCCGTAAAAGACGCCAAGGGTGAACAATTTTTGGAGCGTTCCAGGACGCAGCCGGCCCGGCGTTTGCATTTTTTCGCGTTGAATTTTTGCGTAATACCAATCCGGGCCCCATGGGGTGAGAAGACCGATGATCGGTACGGCGATGGCGATCAGGATGATAATCAACACCCGCTTTTTATTCTTTTTCCAAAATTGGGCGCGGCGCGCCCTCTTGGCCATTCGCTCCCGAGCGGCGGCGGCCGCTTTTTTGTTGTACATAGCCATGATGTATTCCTCTCATCGCCTCCAAACGCCTAATTGAGTTCCGCGTTGAACAGGTAGATCGGGACGGTCGCTGGCCCTTCCGCCCGGGGCGACGGCGCCGCCTTTTCCATGACCCTCGCGACCGATCCGGACACGGGCCGCAGTCTCGGAAATCCGGGATCGCCACCGGTTTCACGTTGTAACTTGACGCCAAGCACCTCCTGGATGACGGCTTCTCCGACCACGCCTTCCGCCGGCGACTCCCCGGCGAAGGTCAAAGCGGGTTTGCCGTCGTCCCCGGGGGCGATGATGCCCGAGAGCGTTCTGTCCGTCGTGACCAGCACCTGAGCGACGCCGATGCCGCGTTCGGCGGCGAATTTTTCCAGCGCTTCCGCAAATTCGTCGTCCACCCCGAAGGCGACGACAAAGACACGTCCCAATCTGCCTTCTTTCGCTATCACGGTCGCGCCTCCACGGAGACATGCCGGCAAAATGAGCGCGCCCGACGGTCGCGCTTGTCGCCGGCATGACAAAATATACCCATGAATGCGTCTGATGACAAGACTTATACTGTTTGCGTCTTGAAATTGTGATTCCCCGGACTGTGCGCGGCAAGAGATGGTGGGGGCAACCTCTTCTCCCCATTTTCACAATTTCAGGCCCCGCCCGGAAAAACGGTCCGCGCGGCCACGAGAAACCCGTTCGCGCTCTCCGGATCGGCGTGCGGGTCGAGAGGGCCGTCCCGATTTTCGTTCAGGGGAAGGAATTCCACAAGCGTATATCCGGCCTCGACAAGCAGCGAGGTCAATTCGCGGGGCGTGAAGCAATGCAGATACAGGTCGAGGACGCCGCGATACTTTTCCTGTATATGGTCCCCGGGTTCAAGTCCGCGCATTTCCCCCCGCCACTCGTCCAGGCGGCCGAGAAGGCCGGCCCTGCGATGCCGCAATTCGTTGTGGACGTGCAGGATCAGGATGCCCCCCGGCTTGAGCCGGTTGCGAAGTCCGGCAAGGAACGTCCTGCGATTGTCGCCGCCCTCGACAAGCCCGAGAGTGCTGAACATCATGAGCGCGGCGTCGAAGCGCTGTCCTTCCGGGAGCGGCGGGTTGAGAAAATCGCCCATGACTAGGCGGGCCCGGATTTCGTTTCCCGCGTCGGCGGCGCGTGAAAACGGGATGTTGCGCCGCTTGAGCGTTTGCTCCGCCTTGGAGAGCATGTGCGGGTTCAGGTCGACTCCGGTCGCCAGGCAGCCGTTTTCGGCGCACAGCGCCACGTGCCGCCCGGTGCCGCAGCCGAGGTCGAGCACCGAATGGCCGAAGGCGGGATCGCGCGGAAGCCGGAGATGCTTCGCGACGAAACGCCGGTCGAAGCGAAACAGCGGCGTTGCGCCGAAATATTCGTCGTACGTTTCCGCGAGTTCCCGGCTGTTTACGTATAGTTCGACCGTCGGATGGAGCGCGGGGGACACGGTCGCCCTTTACGGCATGATTTTCACAGGCTTCAATGGCGTTTCCCTTCGTCGCGTTTGCTTATTGCGGGGCGCGCGCCCGGTTGCGGCCCGCCCTGAGCGCGCCGCGCAGGAGCTTGCCGACGCGTTCCGCTTCCACCAGGAACGCGTCGTGCCCGTATTGGCTCGGGATGTCGGCGTAGGTCACAGGCTTCCCGTTCTTGCATATCGCGGAGACGAGTTCCCGGCACCCATCCGGCGTGTACAGCCAGTCCGAGGAAAAGCTCGCCACCAGCATTTCCGCGCGTATCCTGTCGCAGGCTGTCGCGAGGTCGCCTCCTCCCCAGCGCTCGGCTGCGTCGTAGTTGTCCATGGCGCGGGTGACGTAGATGTAAGAGTTGGCGTCGAACCGTTCGACGAACGACTTGCCCTGGTATTTGAGATAGCTTTCGACCGCGAACCCGGATTCCGCGTCCGGGCGTTCCTGCTCCTGGAGCCGTCTGCCGAACTTGACGTCCATGCCGGCGTCGGAGAGGTAGGTGATGTGTGCCAGCATCCTCGCCGCCGCCAGGCCGTGCGCGGGTGCGCTGTGGCCGTAATAATCGCCTTTGTTGAAATTCGGATCGTTGATGATGGAATAGCGGCCGACCGAATTGAACGCCACGCCCTGGGTGGACAACCTGGCGCTCGCGGCGAGGACGATCGCCTTGCCGACGCGCTCCGGGTAGGCGAGGGCCCATTCAAGCGCCTGCTGGCCGCCGAGCGAACCGCCGATGACGGCGTGAATGCGGCCGATCCCGAGGCTGTCCAGGAGCCGCGCCTGGAGGCTCACCCAGTCGCCCACCGTAACGGTCGGGAAGGAAAGCCCGTACGGGGCGCCGGTGTCGGGGTCGATGTCGGCGGGACCGGTGGTGCCGTAGCACGAGCCCAGAACGTTCGAACAGACAACGAAGAATTCGTCGGTATCGATCGGCTTCCCCGGGCCGATCATGGTGTCCCACCACCCCGGTTTCCTCTGACGGTAGGACCGCGGCGGCGCGTAGCCCTCCTTCCTCGCCTTGAAGCGGCCGGAGGTGGTTTTTTCCATCGCGGTGCCGTCCCATCCGGCGGCGTGCGCATCCATGGAGAGGGCGTGGGCGAGAAGGACGACGTTGTCGCGCCTCGAGCCGAGTTTGCCGTAGGCCTCGTATTCGACCGTGATATGCCGCATCGACGCGCCGCTTTCCAGCCGGAACGGGCGCTCCGGGGTCGCGAGAACAGCCTTTTTCGGCGTGATCCACCCGACCGACCCGGGGCTATCGGGACCGTTTTTCGCCGGCGGCGTTTTGTTCGTCATGAAGCGCTCCGCACATGGGGGCCGACCCCGACCGGATCGGGGGCGAGGGGAAAATTGTACCGATTCGCGGCCGAATCGCAAGCCTTGCGCTTATATTTCCCGGATCGTCCGCCATTCGTCCGGGAGATCGTAGCACTCGTCGACGGCGCGGTCGAGAGCGGCGCGGGCGGCTTGAACGCCGGCATTCGCCGCGGCGGCGGCCTCGCATGCCGTATAGGCGGCCGCGACCGCCGCCGCCAGATCGGGAGAGGGGCCGTCCGGGACGGGCAAGCCGCGCACCTCGTGAAGATTGATGTTGTTGTTGCCGCTGATCCGGCGGAACAGCCGGTCGAGCAGGGCGGAGTCGAGCAGCGCCGCCAGGAACGACGGATCGACGTCCGGCCTGGGAATGAAGGCGTTGAGGCTGTTGCCGAGATAGACGCCGGGCGGAACCAGGGCGGCGACGAGGCGCGGGCGCGTGTTCATGTTCCTGATGCCCAGTTGCGCGACCCTGACCGTCGCCGCCCGCTGTTTGCACGCGTCCGCCTGCCTGCCCTTGCGCCGGAGAAACAGGTCGAGGTCGAGAAAACGTTCCGGGCCGGGAAGCGGGCGGACGTCGAGGAGAAACGGGGAAAGGTGCGCGCCTCGGGCGAGAAGGCATCCGGTCGGTTCGTCTCGCATGCAGTCGCGGTACAACGTCTGGTCCACTTCGCCGACGCGGATGTCGGCGACGTCGGCGAGCGTCTTTCGAAAACGGCGCCCGAGCCATCCCGCCAGTTCGCCGGCGCCGTCGTCGGGGAGGGGAACGGCGCCGTCCGGTTCGAGCCGGATCGCTTCCCCGGTCGTTTCCCCCTTGCCCTCTTGCGTCAGTATCTCGACCCGCGTCGCGCCGCCGCCGTTCTTGACGGCGCGAAATACGCAGGTCGCCTGGGTTACGCCCCGAAAAAGCTCCTCCTGTTCGCCCTGAAACAGCCAGACATCGGCGCGCTCGCGCTCAAGGAGCCGTTGGCGCAACCGCGCCGCCGACTTGTCCCGCGCCAATGACGCCGGGACGATCATCGCCAGCGCGCCGCCGTTCCGGAGAAGCGCCAGCGACCGCTCGATGAAAAAACGGTACAGGTTCAACCGCCCCCCGACGGCGTCCGGGTAGTATCCGGAACGCCGCAGCGCCCGCGCGAGGACGCGCTGCTCCGGATGGCGGGTGAAATTGGTCAATACCCCGTATGGGGGATTGCCGACGACGACGTCGAAGCCGCCCCGACGGGCGATGTCCGGGAATGCGCGCCGCCAGTCGAGGCCGCTTCCTCCGGGCGCGTCGAACAGCGCCGCTTCCGGCGGAGAGAAATCGGGCCCGAGCAGGGAGTCTCCGCACTTGACGTGTTCGGGATTGAAATGGCGGTCGGGACGCGAGAGGGCGAGCCACAGGGAAATGCGCGCCGCAAGGACCGCCCCATGGTCGCGGTCGACGCCGTGGAGCGAGCCTTCCGCCCAATCGATAAGCGCGTCCGATCCGGCGGGACGCGTTTTTTCCATGTTGTGGACGAGGCGAAGAAGGAAGAATCCGCAACCCGCGGCCGGATCGCACACGGTTGCGCCGATCCGCGCGCCGTCGTGCCGCGGCATCCTGTCGGCCAGGTCGAGAATGCGGTCGATGACGGCGACCGGCGTGTAATATCGTCCGGCGCGGCGCTGATCAAGAAGGTTTTCCGAACGCGCCCGCCAATACGCTTCGCCGATCGCGCGCGGATCGTCGGCGGCCGGGGCGCCGACGCGCCGAGGCTCCGCGAGTTCGCGCGGATCCGGGATTTCCGGCAAATCGAGGTCGATGGCGAAGGCGCGAACGACGGCGCCGAACGCTTTACAGCCGTCGGCGGCGAGACTTCGGCGGCGCGCGATCAGGTATGCGGCGTCCACGGCGGCGGCGGGGAACGGGGCGTCCACGGCGGTCCGGCCCCTTACCGCGCGCCGAGTTCGTTGAGGCGCGCTTCTGCGTCCCGCTGCCCGTGGCCGGCGGCGAGCCTGTACCATTCGACCGCTTTTTCACGGTTCGGCGGCGTTCCGACGCCCTGTTCATAACAGAGGCCGACGCGGTATTCCGCGTCCTCATCGCCGCGGGCGGCGGATTTTTTATACCAATCGACGGCGAGGGAAGGATTTTTCGCAGTGCCGTAGCCCTCGGCGTTGCACATGCCGAGGTGGTACATGGCTTGCGGGCAGCCTTTCGCGGCCGCCCGGGTGAACCATTCGAAGGCGATGTCGTAATTCCGTTCCACGCCGATCCCGTAAAGGTGGCAGTGGGCATAGGAATGCATGGCGCTGACTCCGCCATTCTCCGCGAGCTTGCGGAATATCGGGATCGACTTCTCCGGCTCGCCCGAATCGAGATAGCCGTCGGCGATGGCGAATTCGTCCATGGGGCGTCCTTTCGCGTCACAGAATGTTCATGACGGGAAGTATACCGCGGACCATCCCGCCATGATATACCGTCCACGGTCCGGAACTGTGATTCCCTTCGACTGTGCGCGGCCATGAAATGACCGAGGGAAGCGAATGTTGGACAGGCGCCCCACCCCGTTTTCACAGTTGTTGGGCCGCGCCCGGCATAGTATGGTGCAATTGCTTCGCGACGAGTCCTTACAGTGCTGCGGCGCGAATTTCCGCGCCGTGGAGCGATTGCGGCTCGGGCGCGGTCAATTCCACCGCTCCGATGATTTTGAACAGCGGCCGGAACGAATACAGCCCGGCCGGATTGGCGCTTTTCGCCGTCAATTCGATCCTGTCGGTCTTCGTTGGAAAAGATGGGGTCGGCCGGTCCTTTTCCCCCAATTTGCTCACCGGCCGCCCCGTTTCCCCCGGAAAATCCGCAATAATCGTCGCCATGGGACGAATGACCATATTTTCCCCCTTTTACCCACGCCCCCGAGCCTTCCCCCCTTCCGGATTCCGTCGCGGGGTTTTCCCCAAAACCCCGCGCCCGGCGCCCGGAAATGTCCCCTTACCGCGATTTTTCTGTCCCGCGCCCTTTCTTCGCAACCTGGAAAAATGCGACAACGCGCCTCCCGAAATACGTCCCCGCGTATTTCCCGCGCCAGTATTCCCGAGTAGGCTTGAACTCGATCCCCCATGGCGTTTTCTCGAATGGCCGACCTTTCCCCGGCGCATTTTCGGTTTGCGAAATCGAGCCCGAAAACGCAACATGGAGGCCGATCATTCCCGAGAACGCGCTAAATGCCGAAAATGCGTTTGGCGGCGGTCTTGCGCGCATCTTCGTATTTTTGTTGATCGCCTGCCGCCGAAGCGCAGCGATTCGGCTCCCAGATTTCGATGCGGTCATCCATGCCGATGAACAGCAGCGTGGGGCCTTTCAGTTCGACGGAGCGCATGAGGGCTTGCGGAAGAACGAAGCGACCTTGCGTATCGATGTCCACGGCGACGGCTTCCGCCATGAATCGACGATAAAAATCGCTGTCTTTGTTCTCCTCGGCCACAATTCGGGCGTTATCTTTGACCTTGGCGAATTGCCGGTGCGTGTACATATACAGGCACTGGCCTTCGCCACGGACGATAACGTAGTTTCTGCCCTGGTCTTCCGGGCTTGCGGCCAGGCGAAATCTGGCGGGGATCGCCACCTGGCCTTTTGAGTTGAGCTTGTTCTCCGCGCTGCCATAATAATAAGGATTGTCGGTAACCATGCTGTATGCACTCGATCACTATTGGCAGCTATATTAAACTTTTATTCACTATTTATAGCTTATCGGACCTGCTTGTCAATTAGTTTTTCATGCTCCGGGGAATGTTGGTTCCTCCGATATCTAGATAGTGTGGTTACCGCCAGGAGAGACACAACCGATGGTGGGCTTTTCACGTCGAAAAGGCAAAAAAAACGCCGCGCCATCAGGCGCGGCGGGAAGCGGCGTCGGGGTTGCGTGCAGGCTGGCCGCGGGGAAGCGGGTTATTTTGGAAAAGCGCCCCGTGTTTGCCCCGGGTCAGGCGGAATTTTCGATTGCGGAAGCTCTTCTTCCGCGGGGATTGGGGCCGTACGCGTTGGTTTTCTTTTCTCCGGCCCGTACTGTGAGAATTAACAGAACAAGCCATCCAATGACGGGAACAAGCAGCAGGAAAAGCGCGCTTCCGCTTCGGCCCGCATCATGCAGCCGGCGCACCCATACCGCGAACCCGGGCAGGCACGACGCGGCGGCATAAAGCGCCGAAATGGCGGGAACGTCGATGAACAGCGCGTCGACCGCGCCGAGAATGATGATCGCTCCGGCGTTGAAGAGGAGGAAAAACCACAGTTCCTTGCGGCGTGAACGGCCGTAGTAATCAGAGTAGCGCATCCAGGCGGTGACGAACCAGTTCATGGCCGGTCTTTCGATCGGGCAAGGAGCGAATATCGCGGACGCTTACATGCCGTTCACGGTCGGGAGTCGTGATTCCCCGACTGCGCGCGGCCATGAAATGGCCAGGGGAAACAGATGCGGAACAGGGCAACCCCCACCCCCATTTGCACAATTTCGGGCCGCGCACAGTATACCGTCAGTGTATCGCGCCCAGATGATTTGTAAAGTCCTCCTTCGGGTTGCGCCATCGACCTCTCCGGTAGCCGCCAAGGGACGGGGGGGCGCCATGAAGGACGAGCGCCCCGTAGTCGGCGCGCGAAAACCATCCCGCCGGCGTTTCGTTTCCGAGCCCGAGCGCCGCGACCGTTCCGCCTTCGAGAAGCGTCGCGAATTCCATCGGCGGCGGCGTCCTGGTCGCGCGCAGAAGTATGAGGAGGTCCGAGTCGACTCCGGCGAAACCTCGCTGCAATCGCCAGCCGATCTGACCGTCCGCGATTCTTCCCGTGGCTGTCGCCCGCATCGCGCCGCATTCGACCGCCGTCCAAATGACGGTTCCCTTGCGGTTCCGCCCCAGCGCGAGGCGGGCGCCGCCGCTGTCTGGAATGTCGACCCACACGCCGGAGGGCGCGGTCAGCATTCCGTCCCTTGCCTCCGGCGCGACCCCGAGAATCCGCTTCACGCCGTGATGATAATCGAGCGCCGACAGATCCGGCGCTTCCGTTCCAGTCGTGGCTATGATCGTGACCGGATCGTTCCGGCGCAGGAAATGGAGCCAGTTCGCCTCGCGAAGTCCGCTTCCGGACGGTGTGCCGACGATGGCGATTTCCCCGGAGGGCGACTCGACGACCAGTATGTCCCCGGAATGGCCGGGCAGAGCCGTTATGCGTCCGGACGGCGGCGGCGATTCCGATCCGGCGGAAAGGACTATGCCCGCGATCCCCGCCGCCATGGCGAGGAGCGCGACGGCCCTGCCGGCGCGGCGGGCATGGGACTGTGTGCGATTCGCGCCGGGAAGAAGGAGGAACAGAAACGCCGCGGCGTAAAACGCGATCAGCCATGCGCGAGCCGGAGCATGGCTCGGAAATGAGGAAAACGGCAGGACGTCGGCCGCCCGCGCGAGGACGACGAGAAGTTCCGCCGGGGCGGTCAGCATCGCGGACGCTCCCGGAATCCACCCGAACCATGGCAACAGAAGGCCGCAGGCGAGGACAATGCTCATCCACGGGATGACGACGATGTTGATCGGCAGGCCGATCGGGTTTATCTGGTGGAAAACGGCCATGACGATGGGAAACAGCCCCAGCCAGGTCGCGAGGCCGACGCGGATGAGAACCCAAGCTTCTCTCCGCGCTCCGGAGGCCAAATGCGCCAGACGGCCGGTCCCCGGCCTCCGGATCCCGGGTTGGGGCCGCGCATCGCCGCGTTTGTCGCCCCGGACGGCGAGGTGGATGAAGGCGACGGCTGTGAAGCTGAGTTGGAAGCTTATGTCCGACGGGGCGGAAGGATTGACGGCGGTGATGAGGAACGCGGCGCAGGCGAGGGAGTTGAGCATGTCGCTTTTTCTGCCGAGCGCAATGCCGCCGAAATGAAGGATCGCCATGGCGGTCGCGCGCGCCGCCGCGACCTGGCCGCCGGAAAGGCCGAGGTATCCGAGCGCGACGACGAGCGCCACAAGCGAGCGTTTGCGCGCCGACATCCCGCACCAGCCGCCCAACTTCCAGAACAATCCGACGACCAGCATGACATGCAGTCCGGAAATCGCCAGGACATGGCCGATGCCGACGCGGCGAAATGCGTCCCGGGTGCCGCCGTCCATTTCCGCGCGGTAACCGAAAAGCATGGCGGCGAGCATGCCGCCGGAGCGTTCGCCGCCGTGGGCGAGCGTCTTTTCGATTGCGTAACTCCGGACGCGGTCGACGAGCCGCCGCACCGAGGTCAGGGGACCGAGCGACAAAGCCGGAATCGTTTCGTACGGCGACGCCGAGCCGTTCGATCGCGCCGGCCGCACGGCGAAAAGGGATGCGGCGGCGCCGTCCCGTTCCATCCAGCGCTCGAGATCGAACGCGCCCGGAAATGCGGGCTGGAACGGCGCATCCCTTCGTACCCTGGCGCGGATGACGTCCCCGCGCCGAAACGCCGGTCCGTCCGGCCCCGACAGCCGTACCTTCACCGGTCCCGCCTCTTTTCCGTTCACCGACGTCACGACGGCGGTCGTCCGCCAGCGCCCGGCTTGCCCCGGATATTCGCGCATCGGCGCGTCCGCGATCATTCCGGCGTTGAAAAAACCGTCGGGCAGGGCGCCCCCGCCCGAGTCCAACTTCCCCCGCCACGACGATTGCCTCATGCCGCCGATGAAAAGCGCGGCCGCCGCGAGCGCGAGCACGAACCACCGCGCGCCGCGCGCCGCGATCCAACCGGGGGCGGGTGCGATGTGAGGGATGTATTCGGCGGGCAGTTTCGCGGGCGGCGCGTCCGGTTCGAACCGGCGCGGGGCGAGAAAGGGCAACGCGAGCGCCGGGACGACGATCCATCCGAGCCAGAGCCATTCCGCCAGCGCCGGAAGCGCGCGCACGGCCGACGCGCCCAGCATGAACATGACCGCGATCCAGAATGCCGGCCTGGCGAGAAGCATCGCGCCCCCTAACGCGTCTGGAATTGAAATCGCTCCGTGTAAGCGCCCTAACGCGCGAACGTGAGGGCATGGACGCGGACCGCGCCGGCCGCGCGACAGGTCCGCGCGCATTCGCCCATGGTGGCGCCGGTGGTCATGACGTCGTCCACCAGGAGCACTCTCTTTCCCGAAAGATCGCGCGCCGCCAGGAACGAGCCGCGAATGTTGACCAGGCGGTCGGCGCGTCCGAGCGCCGCCTGCGGGAGCGTCCAGCGCACGCGGAGAAGCGCGTCGGCGTGCCGCGGGGCGGCCCAGCGCGCCCCCACGACACCCCCGAGCCCTTCCGCGTGGGTGTACCCCGCCGCCCGCCGCCGGGCCGGCTGGCGCGGCCCCGGGG
>JAIRTL010000052.1 GCA_031254915.1 Planctomycetota bacterium | reverse complement strand
AGTCCGCATCCATCCGTTGATTCATCTCCTGCTTATACGTCTCCACGTTGTCGATGTAGACGCCCGTGGATATCCAGATGTCCGTTCCGGGGATGTACTCGCTGTAGGCCAGCTTGGGCGCCACCTCCATGGACGGCGGCTTGGGGAACGAGAACGTCACGAAGCCTCCCCCTTTTTTGGCGCTTTCGTACAAATCACGCACGTATAACACGCCGTCGGCGTCCGGGGTGTTTCCCAGATCGTCGCCCTCGCGCTGCGGCAACGTGGGGTGCATGAAGATCGTCGTTTCGATATAGGTGAAGTAATAGCCCGACTTGTCCTCCTCGAATCGGTAATCCTGGATAAACGACTTGATGATGTCGTGCTGCTCCTGGCGATCCGTCACTCCCTTCAGCGCCGCGGCCAAAGCCGCCGCCATGGATTGTGTGCCGAGCCTGATTTTTTCGCGCTGTCCGTCGAACATGGCCTGTTCCACGGCAGACACGCCATCGGATTTCACCTCGTGGGTGGTGGACCACATCACTGCGAGCACCGCGACGATGAACAAAAAGAGGATCGCTATGACGCTGATGATTTTTGTACTGATGGATAGTTTCTTCAGCATGGGTGATTCCCTTTCCGGACATACATCCCCGGCAAATGCCCGACCACGGGTATACATCTCATCGCGGCCTCATCCCCGCCCGTCGCCCAAACCGCAAACAGCCCGTCCCGGTTCTTATAACCGATTCCGCTGCCGCAAGCCACGCATTTCAGAGCGTCGGAAGCAGGCCGGACATTGTGTTCACGCCGCCATCCCGCCCCGACCAATAGCACCAATGCCTGCGTGCCTTCGCCCATGGCACCGCGCCGCCGCGGCGCGACACCCGGCCCGCGTCCGGATGCCCACAGGCATGGCGGCGGCATCCTGTAACCCAAGATCATTTAATTCTGCCGATTGGCAAAGAGCAAGCAAGATGCTTTCCCAATATATAGAGGTTGCCTGTCCTTTGCCCAACAATATCCATAAATTTTTATCAGATGGAATGGTTGTAAACCTACGGGCTCCCATCAACTCAATTTGTCTGAATTATAACCTCTAATTTCACATCACATTGCGATTATTGTATCAATGGTTCATCGCATCCACGACTGCGTATTTTTGTGATTTGCGGAGAGCGGTATTTGTAAATTTTACGGATGGGGCACGAGTCTGTTTTTTGCTGCCGGGACGGTTCTGCTATGTTTTCATTGATCATCGACGTCCCCTTGCGGCCAGGAGCCGCAGGATGCAGTCAGGTAGGTCGTCGAGTTTTTCCACTATGTCGTCCGCAAGCACGCGCACGACGATCCAGCCGGCTTTCTGGAGTAGCAGGTCCTTGCTCCTGTCCCGGCGATACGCCTTGATGTCGTTCAGGTGCTGTAGCCCGTCGATTTCAATCGCGATGCGGAAACGCCGACAGGCGAGGTCCACCTCCATGTCGGGAAAACCGGCGAAGGGGATCGCCAGCCTGTCGTTAAGCCGGAACAACCCCCTGGCTTTCGGGAGCGTCTCAAGCCGCCGGTACAAAAACGCCTCGCTCGCGCTTCTCGCCCTGACGGCGCCCTCCAGGCTCTCGGGAAAGTGCCTGGCCGCGTGCAGGAACAGGTTGCCGAGGGGACAGTCCACGCCATCCCTTACCAGTCGGCGCACGCTGGCGGCATAGGTGTTTTGCCATGACGGTTCCGACGGCAACGGCACATCCGCCGGCACCCGGGCACGGCGCTGGCGGGAAGACGAATCGAATAGCCGATTGACTCGTATCCCTTGCGCCGTTTTTCGAACATGCGGGCGAACATCGGGACGTTCGGATCGGCATAATCGTGAATCACCACCTTTTGCTTGCCCCCATGATCGCGATGCAGCCGGCCGGCATACTAGGCAAGCGTCCCCCGCCAAGAAATGGGAAGGGTCAGGAACAGGGTGTCCAGCTGCGGATCGTCGAAACCTTCGCCGACGAGTGTTCCCGTGGCCAGAAGGACGCGGCCGGCAGATATCGCCGTTTCCACGAGCGAGGCCCGGGCCGTCCTGGCTTCCTTGGCGGGCAGACCGCCCCGCAACGCGATCACGTGTTCGATCTCGCCACTGTTCAAGTAGCGGCTTGGCATGGACGACGACCAGCGTGTTGACGCAGCGTTCCGTCGACATCCAGGCGGCGACGACGGTTTTGACGAAGGCGGTCGTGGCGGCGAGGACGCCGATGTCGTGGGGGAGCAGCTTCGCGACCGCTTCTCGCTGCTCGAGGCGCAATTCACCGTGGAAGGCGACGTCAATCGGCGCGCTGGCGCAACGCTCGTCGACGACGTCTAGTTTTACCTTCACCCCTTTGAGCAATTCCCGCACCTCGTGCATGCACCCGCGCGACAGGGCGATATGTTTGGGATATTCCTCGGCGCACGAAATGATCCGGGGAATACCGTAGGTGGAAAGACGCATGGCTTGGGCGCGATGAAACTCGGGGTTGTGGAACGCCGCCAGGCGGACAAGGGCGTTGCGGAGAGGCGGCGCCAGGGTTTCCTTCTCGAAATACAATTGGTCCGACGCGACAACTCTCAACCGCTTCGGAAGCGGGTCCGACAGGGAAAGATTTCTCGACATCCTCGACGGCGGCATCAGCCATGGCGTCGCCGCGTCCTCGTCCATGTTGACAAGGCGCACTCCGGGAATCGACGGCGAGGAACAGGCAGGTTTCGCCCAGGAGCATGGGATACACGCCGGCGGTAAAAGACCGCCCGCGTTCGTCGTATCCGGACAGATGGCGACGGATCACCTCATCCGTCACCGGGAGCAATTTTCGAGACGGACAGGATTGGCATTTCGTTTTCGGCTTGCCGCAAACACCGAGCGCCCATTCGTTCGCGCACACCGGGCTGTATCCGGCACGGCCGTCCCTCGTCTCATAGCGGCGGGGTAGACATCGGTGCGGCCGGAGAACAGGCTGCGGAACAACGACACCTTGTCCGCCGGGGGAGATGTGTGGCGTACAGTCAAGATGGCCTCCACGTATTGCGTTTTTGCATACCCGCAATTACACTGCTGATTGCTATTATGCAAAAGTATCTCCGCTTTAAAAGAAAGAGTATGTCAAAGGATTTTCCAATGCCCAATCTCAAATATGTTGCCCGTACTTCTCTGAAAGATGTTTTGTCCCATTTGACTTTTACGCAGGCTGCGAAGCTGTTGGGTGAACACGGGAAGGAAAGGTTGTCGGCGGGCAGTGCGCTGTATCACGCGGACTTGGACTTGGACGCGGCGGCGAGACTCGAAGGGAACTCCTTTGCTCTGGACCTTTACGACGCGACGGTGACTGTTCTTTTGTCCGATGCGCATCGTTATCGGCTTGCGTGCTCATGCTCCGCTTGTGGGCCGGAAAATCCAGAATGCCCGCATGTTCCCGCCGCGCTCTCTATAATCCTCGAAGAGAAAACCGCACTCGGGCTGGCCAAGCCGCCGCCCGAACGCGTGGCGGTCGAGCGCTTGTCGGAAGAGGCTTTGATCGCTCTTGCCCTGCGGGAACGGGAAGAGCGTTCACGCAAGGAAACGATGCGTGTCACGCCGGACAATCCGCAGAAGGTATGGGGCGAGTATTCGGTTTTCAACCCGGCCAGCGGTAAGACCTACCGGGTGTCGCTCCGGGGTTGGGAGCGAGGTCAGTCGTTTTGCGATTGCCCGGACTTCCGCAAGAACACCCTCGGAACCTGCAAACACGTCATGCGGGTTGTCGCGACGACCCGGAAGAAATGCCGTCGGCCGGCGGCGATCACGCCGTGGCGGCCAGACCAGGTGGAAGTATATCTTGATTATGCCGCCGCGCAGCCGGAGATCCGCCTGAATCTGCCCGACGCTCTCGACGCCAAGGCAGAAAAACTTCTCTCTCCCTATGCGAAAAATCCGGTCGCCGACATTCCCGCCTTCGTCAAGGCGCTGCAAAAGTTGTCGAAGTTCGAGTGCGATGCCGTGGTGTTCCCGGACGCGCTCGAACATATTCAGCATCGCTTGTTCCAGGAGCACATGGCCGGCCTGGCATCGGAAATCCGCCGCGATCCGAAAAAGCATTCTCTGCGGAAAACTCTGCTCAAAACGGAACTCCTCCCCTACCAGATTGACGGCATCGCTTTCGCCGCTGGAGCGGGAAGAGCTGTTCTTGCCGACGACATGGGCTTGGGCAAGACTATCCAGGGGATAGGCGTGGCCGAGTTGCTGGCAAGAGAAGCGGGCATCAACCGAGTTTTGATCGTCTGCCCGGCCAGCCTGAAATCGCAGTGGCTCGAGGAAATCGCCAAGTTTTCAGAACGGGACGCCCTGTTGATTCAGGGCCCGGCGGAGGAGCGCGCGGCGCAGTACGCCGGCCCGCAATTCTTCACCATCTGCAATTACGAACAGACGCTCCGCGACCACCGGTACATCGACGAAGCGAAGTGGGATTTGATCATTCTCGACGAAGCCCAGCGCATCAAGAACTGGGAGGCCGCCACCACCCGGGTGGTGAAAAGCCTGAAAAGCCGCTTCGCCCTCGCCCTGACCGGCACGCCTATGGAAAACCGGCTGGAAGAGTTGTACACTGTCGTCTCCTTCGTGGACGAGCACCGCCTGGGGCCGGCGTTCCGTTTTCTCAACACCCACCGCGAGGCCGATGACAAGGGGCATGTTCTCGGCTATCGCCGGATCAGGGAACTGCGGGAACGGCTGTCGCCCATCCTCCTGCGGCGCACCCGCGACATGGTAATGAAGGAACTGCCGCCGCGCCATACCGAGGTCATCCGCATCGCGCCATCAGAGGAGCAACTCGCCCTCCACGGTTACAACCTCCGTATCGTCAGCCAGGTGGTGGCGAAAAGCTTTATCAGTGAAATGGACCTGCTGCGCCTGCGGAAGGCGCTTCTCATGTGCCGCCTCGCCGCCAACGGCACCGCTCTCGTCGACAAGAAAAAACCCGGATTCTCGACCAAGCTGGACGAACTCCGCGATCTCCTGGGGAGGCTGTTGGAGGAAGACGACCGCAAGATCATCCTTTTCTCCGAATGGACGGGTATGCTGGATCTTGTCGAACCGATACTCGAAGAACATCAGCGCGGCTTTGTTCGCCTGGACGGCTCGGTGCCGCAGGCGAAGCGGCAGTCCCTGGTCAACCGCTTCCAGAAGCGGCCGGCCTGTCAGGTGTTCCTGACCACTAACGCCGGTTCGACCGGCCTCAACCTTCAGGCGGCCAACACTATCGTCAATGTCGACCTGCCGTGGAATCCGGCGGTGCTGGAGCAGCGTATCGCCCGCGCCCACCGTATGGGACAGAAACGACCGGTGCAGGTATATCTTCTGATCACCGAGGGCACGATAGAGGAACGCCTTCTCGGCGTGTTGGGCGCGAAGCGGGACCTCGCTCTCGCGGCGCTGGATCCCGAGGCGAACGTCGATCACGTCGCCATGGCCAGCGGCATGGACGAGCTCAAGTCCAGGCTCGAAGTCCTGCTGGGCAAAAAGCCCGACGCGGCTTTGGAACTCGCCGGCGGCAAGGCGGCGGAGCGGGCGCGTCGTGAACGCATTGAAACCGCCGGCGGCAGGCTTTTGTCCGCGGCCTTCGACTTCCTGAGCGAAATGCTGCCGGTACGGGAAGGTGAATCTGCTGGCATGCCTGCACCGGCGCTTGGCGGGCAAATCTACGACTCCCTGGCGCAATGCGTGGAAAAGGACGATGCCGGCCGTCTCCGCCTCAGCGTAGCCCTGCCCGACGACACCGCCCTGAAAAACCTGGCCAAGGCGCTGGGGCGGGCGATGTCGGCGCAATAATGCCAGCGAACCGCCATTGTCCAAATTCGTTCTTTCCGAGATCGGCCGATGGCTAAAGAATTCGAGTAGGCGGGTTCCTCGCGGTTCCCGCCTCTCACACCACCGTACGTGCCTTTTATGGCATACGGCGGTTTCCGTCAGGTGCTAAACCGGGCATAAAGGCCGCTTAGGCTGACAAGCCCGATTTCCGAAAACCATTCCAGTCCCATCGCCCGATGTGTCTGACGCGTCTTCGACA
>JAIRTL010000046.1 GCA_031254915.1 Planctomycetota bacterium | reverse complement strand
TCGCGAAAAATCTATGGCTTCCTCGTTGCCCACCTGTTCCACCCGGTCCACAAGCGACAGATCAAGGGTCTCGGGCACGAACCCCGCGCCAATTCCCTGGATTTTATGCGGCCCCGGCTTCAACTCGCGGCCGGCGAGTTTTTGCGTTAATATGGGGCTGCCCGACGGCTCGACCGCGATCGACGCGATGGCTTTTTTCCGCGTATTCTTTATGTGCCGGGACACGCCGGTGATGGTGCCGCCGGTGCCCACTCCCGCGACCACCGCATCGACCGCGCCATCGGTATCGTCCCAGATCTCGGGGCCGGTGGTCTTTTCGTGAATGGCCGGGTTGGCGGGATTCTTGAATTGCTGCGGCAGGAAGTACTTTTTCGGCTCCGACGCCGCAATCTCCTCGGCCCTGCGAACCGCCCCCGCCATACCTTCCGTTCCCGACGTCAGGATCAGGTTCGCCCCCAGCATCGCCAGCACCCGGCGTCGTTCGAGGCTCATGGTCTCGGGCATGGTCAGGGTCAGCCGGTATCCCCGCGCGGCGGCGACGAACGCCAGGGCGATGCCGGTGTTGCCGCTGGTCGGTTCGATGATTTCGACGCCAGGCTTGATCAACCCCTTGCTTTCCGCATCCCATATGAGGGCCGAGCCAAGACGGCACTTGACCGAGTAGGATGGATTGCGGCCTTCGATTTTAGCAAGCACCGTGGCATTTCCGCCAACCACCCGGTTCAGCCGAACCAAAGGCGTATTGCCGATTGACCGCGAATTGTCTTCGTATACTCGTGACATGGGCTCTCCTTTTCCAATAAATACATACATTCAATCGGATTTGTGATATTTAAAAAGCGTAAAAAAAAAGCCTCCGCCGCCACATATCAAATACAGTAATCAGTTGCCGGTTCGGATGACAAACGCTTGTCCTCATCAACCAGGTCCTGTAACGTTGTCGAATCGTACACCGCTTCCAGAGCCTTTTCCGCCTCATCCCACAAGCGCACAAACGCGCACCGCCCCCTGAACCGACAAGCCCCGCCGGAAGGTTCGGAACCGCACCCGGTCGGATGCATCGGGCCTTCGATGCATCGGATGACGTCTCCCACCCGTATATCCCTTGCCGGCTTCGTGAGGAAAAACCCGCCTTCTTTTCCCCGCTTGCTCTCTACAAGTCCCCCCCGACGAAGCTGGGTGAAAATGTTTTCCAAAAAACGGGGCGGAATATCCTGCTCTTCCGCGATTTCGGCGACACGAGGAAGGCCTTCGAGTTCACGCCGCGCCAAAGCGAAAAGAGCGCGAAGGGCATATTGACACTTCAAGGAAACTCTCATAAACATCACCTTCCATATCGAAAGTATGATATTTAAAAAAGAGCGCTTGTCAACCATTTTTTCTTTAATTTTCTTACCGCTGCGGTCAGTCTTCCCGTAACGCGGCGCTTTTTCCCGGATTCTGGGCGGGAAAGGCTGTCGCGGATTGGCCGGCGCCGGCGTCCATCCGTCGCCGGCAATCCATGATGCGTTGCGCGGCCCGCTCCCCAAAACTGCGGCGCACCGCGTCCTGCCAGGCATGTGAACGCTGCGGGCCGAGGATTTCGCAAATCTCAAGGCACATGTCGTCAAAAGCGCCCTGGATTGATTGACCGTATTCGCTGTTGATGCGTTCCAGCGCACCCATATGCCGCTGGATGAGCGCGTCGATTTTTTCCGACTCCTTCGTGGAAAGGGCCACATCGTCGGTAATGCTCACCGTGACCATATTGCCGATGCGTTCCATGCGGCCGGCCTCGGGAGCGAAGACTTTCCGAACATGCAGAATCGCCGCGCCCGCGCCAATCCCCGCGCCAATCACCAGGAACAATGCGCCCACGGCGACGATGACGCCTGTTTTTTTCCACGACATTTTCCCGCGTCGCTCCACCGTCACTCGCGGGAGGGGTGGAAAATCCATTTCATTGCCTGTCATAGCCATAGCCAGTCCACCGCGTTGGTCAACGAACTCAAAGCGAGAAACGGATCCCGCAGCTCCAGCCAGGCGGCCGACGCATAGGAAACCATCGCCAACGAGGCGGCGGCGGCCGACGCAGTCAAGGCCGCAAGAAATCCAAGCCGGTATTGTTCCTGGGCCGGTTCCGGAACCAGCCTGGAAACGCTCGACAAAATGGCCTGCGCATCGAAATGCGGCGGTTTTCGACCTTCAGCGGCGCTCGCCAGCATCCGCACTTCCTTCAGGAAATCATCCATTGCACTCTCCGCCTCCATCTTTCCTCGCGCCCCAGCTTTTTCAACCGCTGTTTCGCCCGATGAATACGAACCGCCGCCGCCGTTTTGCTGCAATTCAACCGCCTGGCGATCTCTTTTTGACCGATCTTGTCGATATACATTAGAGTCATGATCAAACGGTCCGAATCGGGAAGCTCCGCGAACAGTTCAAAGAGAAGTTCGCCCGCCGCTTCCGGGTTTCCCGGCGTCGGTTTTTCCAACGGCCGGTATTGCCCCTCATCAAAGGCGAACTGATTTTTACGGCGATCCCGCGACTTCCAGTGCCGGTATCCCGTGATGGTGGCGATTCTCGCCATCCAGTGGCGGAACGGCGCATCCTTGCGGTAATTGGCCAGATTCAAGTACGCCTCGACAAACACATCGTGGGTCAACTCGTCAATGACGGCGGGATTTGGTGAAAAGTTGCGCATCTGCCGAGCCACGGCTTCGCCATGGCGCTCCACAAGCCGGGAGAAAGCGTCCGGCTCACCCGCCAAAACCATGGCGACGTCCTCCAGATCCTGTTCATCCAAATCAGCCATGCTGCCCATATTACTTTAGAAGATCGAACGGCTTGAGAAGCTTTGGAACCTCCACCTTGCGACCGCTCGCGTCATGGACGACAACGCTGCCGGCGATCCAGCCGTCGACCTTGTTCTTGTCGAGTCCGGCTTGCTCCAGAATCGACGGTTCCAGGGCGAAAACGAGGTCGAGACTGTTTTCACGCGGATCGGCCGCCCATTCGAGGAGGTTGCCGCCGCCCAAATCGATGCCGTAATGACCAAGTTGGAAGTGATACGCCACACTATCGCGATGCGCATCCATTACGGATGCGAATGCCGTAGCGGGATCGCCCGGTTCCGGGCGGGCCCCACCCGGGACCGTCCCCTTGAGGCCAAAGACAAGGGTCTGGCCCCGCGCAATGCCGTCCGGCAACTTCGCGGGATCCAGCCCCGCCGCCAGAAACGGCGCGGCGGGAATGCGCATGGCGGCGACATGATCCGCCCGTTGCCCGGATCGCGCCGCCCAGGCGAATTCGGCGCCTCCATCGGGCGCGAAGATGACCCATTCCCCGCCTTCGGCAAGAACGGCGCCTTTCGGCAAATGTGTCAACATGTCGGAGAAGGTGCGCTTGCCGAAGACGGCGACAAGATCGGTCGACTCCATCATCCGCCTGGCGAATGCGGGCGGCCGGAAAGCGAGGATGACGATGACGACAAGGATGATCGCCAAAGCGGCGAAAAGTTTTTTGTTCACGTCGGCATTCTCCCGCGAACTCGCTGATGTCGAATAGAGGTGAGGATCTGCCCTAAGGTAAAGGTTGCGCCCGGGTTTGCCGGGACGAGGATTACACGGGCGATTCCCGAAAGCCTCTGCAAAGTTTATGGTTGGGCAAACCCTCATGATTTATGCGGCCTGAAATGCCTGAGCCGCAAAGCGTTGGTGAGCACCGACACGGAACTCAGCGACATCGCCGCGGCCGCCAGCATTGGGTTGAGAAGCGGGCCGCCGAACAAATGGAGCGCGCCCGCCGCGACCGGTATTCCCATGGTATTGTAAATAAACGCCCAAAACAGGTTTTCCTTGACGTTTCCGATGGTGGCCCTGCTCAATTGAACGGCGGAGGGCACATCCATGAGGTCGGAATGCATAAGCACAATATCGGCCGACTCCATCGCCACGTCGGCGCCGGAACCGATGGCAATGCCCACATCCGATTGCGCCAGGGCGGGAGCGTCGTTGATGCCGTCTCCGACCATCGCGACGATCTTGCCCGATTGTTGAAGCTTCCTCACCGCGCCCGACTTGTCCTGCGGCATGACCTCGGCGAAAACGCTGTCGATTCCGACTTGCTTCGCGATGGCGGCGGCGGTGCGGGGATTGTCGCCCGTCAGCATCGCCACTTCCAGCCCCAGCCGGCGCATCGCCGCGACGGCGTCGGCGCTGGACTTCTTCACCACGTCCGCAACCCCAATCAATCCGGCCGGTTTGCCGTCCACCGCCACATACATGGCGGTCTTGCCCTCCCCGGCCAATCGTTCCGCGTCCTTGTCCAGAGGGACGATGTCGACGCCCCGTTCGGTCATCAGCCTTCCATTGCCGATGAGGGTGGTCCGATTCGCCAACGTCGCCTCGACGCCCCGGCCGGGAATGGCCGCGAAACCCGCGACCGCCTCGATGGCGACGCCCTCCGCTTCGGCGCGACGGACAATGGCCTCGCCCAACGGATGCTCCGACCCTTTTTCAAGAGCGGCGGCGGCCGCCAACAGGGCGCTTTCGGTCATGCCGGATACCGGCAGGATGTCGGTGACGGCGGGCTTGCCCTCGGTGATGGTGCCGGTTTTGTCCAGCACCACGACCTGGATTTTCCTGGCCGTCTCCAGCGCTTCGCCCGATTTGATGAGTATGCCGTTTTCCGCGCCCTTGCCGGTGCCGACCATGATGGCGGTGGGGGTGGCCAGGCCAAGGGCGCAGGGACAGGCGATGATCAAGACCGAAATGAAAATCGTCAACGCGAACTGGATGTCGCGCGTATGGAGATACCAGGCCGTGGCGGCGCCGACGGCGACAAGGCAGACAATGGGCACAAATACGCCGGATACGACGTCGGCGAGCTTGGCGATGGGCGCTTTCGAGCTTTGCGCGTCCTCGACCAGCTTGATGATTTGCGCCAGCGCCGTTTCGCGGCCGACCTTGGTGGCCTCGAAGGTGATGCCGCCGTACTTGTTCAAGGTGGCGGCAAAGATTCTGTCGCCCGGCTTCTTGTCGACCGGCATGCTTTCCCCGGTGAGCATCGACTCGTCGATGGCGGTCGAACCGTCCAGCACCACGCCGTCCACCGGTATTTTTTCCCCGGGACGAACGCGCAGCACGTCGCCCGCTTCCACCTCTTCGATGGGAATTTCCGACTCGGCGCCCCCGCGAACGACAATGGCGGTTTTGGGCGCGAGTCCCATCAGTTTTTTTATCGCTTCGGAGGTGCGGCCCTTCGAAACGGCTTCCAGCGACTTGCCGAGAAGGATGAGGGCGATGATGACGCCCGCGCTTTCAAAATACAGTCCCTCGACGGCCGCCAGGTCGCCGCGCGTTATCCGCCATGTTTCATACAGGCTCCAGATGACCGCCGCCGAGGTGCCGACGGCGATAAGCGAATCCATATTGGGCGAACCCGCGAAAAGCGCACGGAATCCGACAGAATAGAAACGCTTCCCCACGTAGAGAATGGGAAGCGCGAGAAAAATCTGCGCCAGCGCGAAATGCAGCGGATATTGCATCGGATCAAGGTATTTGGGCACGGGGAAAGGCAGCCACCATACCATCGGCGCCATCGCGAGATAGAGGAGCGGAAGCGCGAAAAGGGCGGCAATGGAAAATCTGTTCCATAACGCGCGGATTTCCGCCTCCTTGCGGATTCTATCGGCATCGGCGGCCGATGCGGTCTCCGCGTCCAGCACGCGGAAACCGGCTTTTTCTATCGCCTCCCTTATTTCCGAAAGACGAATTTCGCCCCTGTCATAGGAAAACTTCGCCTTCTCGCTGGCGAAATTGACCGAAGCTCCCGACACGCCTTGCATTCGGCCAAGCAGTTTTTCAATCCGGGCGGCGCAGGCGGCGCAGCTCATGCCGCCGATGGGAAGCGTCGCTTCGGTGGTCCCCGTCTTCGCCGCCACTCCAAATCCCGCCTTTTCCACCGCCTCGCGGATGGCCTCCCCCGACACAACCCCCGAATCGTAGGCGACGGCCAGTTTTTCGGTCGCGAAATTGACGTTCGCCTCGCGTATGCCCGACAGCCTTCCCACCGCCTTTTCGACGCGTCTGGCGCAGGCGGCGCAATTCATGCCCGTGATGGCGAGCGTTTCGCGTTCCACGCCGGTCATGGGCGCTTCGATAGTCGTATTGGTCATTCCTCCATGTCCCTTTCTCGGCTCATATCCCCCGGGGCCACTGCCGGGAGAAGTAGTCCTTGACTTGCTTGAGGAATGCCCGGCTAATGACAATATCGCCGTTCGCGTTCCGGGAGCGGTTCTTCTCCCCGACCGGAATGGGGTTGCAGCCGCCGCGCTGCCGCTCAAGGTCGGAAAGCTTGAAGCGTTGCCTGCAAGCCGAGCATACCATGGAATCCTTGTCCTGGGTGAATCCGGCCGGTCCGCACGCCTGGCACGCGTTAAAGACGACGCGAATGGTTTCGTCCGGCGCCGTCACCGCAAATAGTTGAAGGGAATAGCCTTCAATGACGGCGGAATAATAGCGCGCCCTGCTGGAAACCTCTCCCGCGGGAATGACCAGATCCGAGTCGCGCACCTCGCCGCCCGATGCGGAAAGCGCCGGCGCTATGGCCAGGATGAAAAGCGACGCGACGGTCAGCCGCATGCGTTTCGGCGTTTCGAACATAATGATGACCCTTTCAAAGTGGACTTTCGGCGAAAGTCACAGCCAGGGGATGTCGTTTCCCGTGTCCTCTTTCATGATCGGCAATGCACTTGTCCCGAATTCCGGGGTAACCCCCGTATCCTCGATGTCGCCCACCACGATGCGGCTGGCGATCATCCCCATCCAGCATGTGTAGGGAAAAACGCCATTGTCCGTGGGAGTGAACGCAATGATGTTGTCGCCCACAACCAGTCTTTTTTCGATGCCGAAGGCGGGGATCACGATGCGGTTGTTGCAACCGTTCAGCGCGTTCTCGCCAACATGCACATTCCAGCGAAGCGGTACGCCGGCGCGAACCCGTATCGCCTGATATGAACCCGGATCGAGTTCCGTCTTCACAACCTGCGTATCGCCCATCAATTGAGCGGCGACCGCCGTCCCGGCGGACGACAGGTTCGGCGTGGAGAATCCGGACAGCCTCAGGCCGTTGACAAGCATGCCGACACCCATGACGAATACCAAAACCGCCCCGACCCGTATGGCCCCGGTCATGAAGCGCCGCCCAAGATAGGCGGCGACGACCCCCATCCCCACGGTGAGCGGCAAGGTGCCAAGGGCGAAAAACATCATGGCCAAGGCGCCCCGAACGGGATCGCCGGTGGAAAGGGCGAACAACTGCATGGTTTGAAGCGGGCCGCACGGCATAAGCCCGTTGAGCAGGCCGACGATGAATGGCCCGCGCCGGGCATGGGCGCCCGATTCCCCGAGCAAACGCGGCAGACGCGGAATCCAGCGGCGCAACGACGGGAATATCCCCGTCAGATTCAAACCCATCAGCATCATGAATCCGCCGGCCGCCATCTGCACAATGCCCCTGGCGCCGCCGGAGAAGCTGACGATCGAACCCAGCCCGCCCGCCAGGGCGCCGATCGCGGAATACGAAACCATACGGCCGATCCCGTACAACTGTGCGGGGAGAAACGCGGTTTTCACCGCCCCGACCTTGACGGCGGTTCCGCGCGAAACGCTTTGCGACAGGTTTATGCCTCCGCACATGGCCACGCAGTGCGCGGAGGTCAACAAGCCGACGACAAAAATCATGCCGTATCCCATGCCGGCTTCGGCTTCGGGAAAGACGTCGAGGAAATCGAGAAGGCCGTAATGCCCGAGAACGAGATAGCCGCCGAGAAGAATGGCGAGCAATCCGAACAACCGCTTGGCCTCCCCCGGCTTTTCGTCGTCCCTTTCCCCGGCTTCGCCTTTCAGTTCATAGCCCATTTCATCGAGAACCGACCCGATGTCGCGCAAGGCGAGTTTTTCCGGGTCGTATGACAATTCCAGAATTTCGGCATTGCGGTCGGCTTTCGCCTTCGCCACGCCCGGCACCGCCGTCAACCTCTTTTCGATCCGGTCGCCGCAAGACTGGCATACCATGCCCGAAACCCGCAGCCGCGTCCGTATTACGGAATTCGCCATATGCCTCTTGCCTCGAGAAGGAATCAGGAAATACGACGTCTGGTTATACGGGGGGATAGTTTATGGAAACCATAAATGTTTACATTTTTTATGATAAAAAAATTTCCGCCCATAAAACGGCGGATTGTTTGATATTCTCCAAAAGTCCGCTTCCGCCCGATTGGCCGGTCGAAATTTTGTCACCGCGGCCAGTGCCAAAGTTCAACCGGAAGAAATTGCAATATGGAAAGTATCCGGTATAGTCGTATCAGCCAAGAAATCACTTTCCATAGCGCGAGTGTTCGGCACTCAATCACAATCTCGATTCGTCGCCCCATTCATGAATACTACGTGCTGTTCCATGCAGCCTTCCCCTTGGAAGCGCTGCAGGGATGTCTCTGTATACTTATGTCAGGCAAGGAGATGCGGCATGAAAGAAACGTTGCAGCGGGGTGGGCGTTTTCTCAGCGGCATGGTTATGCCCAATATCGGCGCTTTCATCGCGTGGGGGTTTATCACCGCCCTCTTTATTCCGGATGGCTGGTTTCCCAACGCCCGTCTGGCCGCCATCGTCGGTCCGATGCTCACCTACCTGCTTCCTGTATTGATTGGATATACGGGCGGCGGCATGATCGCGGGCCACAGAGGCGGCGTTGTTGGCGGGATCGCCACAATCGGCGTCATCGCCGGCGCGGAAGTGCCGATGTTTCTGGGCGCGATGATCGCCGGTCCGATTGGCGGCTGGGTCATCAAATGGTTCGACCGGAAGGCCGAAGGCAAGATTCCGGCGGGATTCGAGATGCTGGTCAACAACTTTTCCGCCGGGATGCTGGGCGCCGTACTCGCCCTTGTCGCGTTGGTGGCGATCAATCCGCTGTGCACGGGCATTAACGCAATTTTAAGCGCGGGAGTGGCCTTTTTCGTCAAGCACGGCCTGCTGCCCCTCACGTCCATATTCGTCGAGCCGGGAAAGATACTGTTTCTGAACAACGCCATCAATCACGGCATATTCACCCCGCTTGGCATCGAGCAGGCCAACGAAATGGGCAAATCCGTATTCTTTATGATTGAATCCAATCCCGGACCCGGTCTCGGCCTTCTTTTGGCGTACTGCCTTGTCGGCCGGGGCAGCGCCAAAACCAGCGCTCCAGGCGCGGCCATCATTCACTTTTTGGGCGGGATTCATGAAATTTACTTTCCTTTTGTCTTGATGAACCCGATCCTTATTCTCGCCATGATCGGCGGCGGAATGACGGGTGTTTTCACTCTGCAAGTGCTGGGCGGCGGATTGATCGCGGCGGCTTCCCCCGGCAGCATTTTCGCCGAGCTTCTTATGACGCCAAAAGGCGGGTTCTTTGCCAACATTGCGGCTATTGTCGCCGGCGGGGCGGTCAGTTTCGTCCTTTCCGCCGTCCTGCTTCGCGTATTCGGCAAGGAAAGCGATCTGGCGGCGTCGCAGCGCCGCATCAAGGAAATGAAGGCGACGTCCAAAGGGCAAACGTTGGAGTCGCTGCCGGAGGCCGCGGCCGTCGACCGCGGGCGGGTGGAAAAGATCGTATTTGCCTGCGATGCCGGCATGGGTTCAAGCGCCATGGGCGCCACAATGCTGCGCAAGAAATTGAAAAAGGCGGGCATAACCGACATCGAAGTGGTGCATGCGCCTGTAAGCGAAATTCCCGCTGACGCCCAGATCATCGTGACCCACGAGGAACTCAAGGAGAGGGCGGCTTCCGCCAATCCCGCGGCCAGGCTCATTCCCATAACCAATTTCATGGGAGCGCCCGAATACGACGCCTTGGTCGGGGAACTCGTGAACGGGCAAAAATAACCGCTTCGCAGCATACCGGGGCGTTTTGCGGAGTTTGATGGACATCCCGTCGCGCGTTTCGGCTTGTCCCGCCGCTTCCCGAAGCGCCAGGTCTTTCGCAACAATTGACTCCATTCGCCAAAGGGAAGCCCATGAAGGAATTTTCCTATGTCATACGTGACGAAGACGGCATTCACGCCCGCCCCGCCGGAATGTTGGTGAAAAAAATGCAAGAGTTCTCCAGCGTTGTTTCGCTGAAGAACGGGGACAAGTCCGCCGACGGGAAAAAGCTCTTCCAGGTCATGAAGCTGGGGGCGAAATGCAATGACGCCATAACCGTCGCCGCCGACGGGCCGGACGAGGACGGGGCAATCGCGGCGGCGAAGGCGATCCTCGAGGAAAACTTGTAATTGAGAACGATTTTGCCGCGCCTCAGGAATCTGCTCGCAATGCTTGCGGCGGAAGGGAAACCGCTCCAGGTCAAGGAGGTGGCGGATCGATTGCGGGTGAGCAAAAGGACCGTTTTCAGGGAACTGGCGAATATCGGCTCCGTTCTTGAGCCGTATGGCCTCGAAGTGAGTTCCATTCCCGGGGAGGGCGTTACGCTGGAAGGTTCTCCCCGGGCCATGAAATCCCTGGTTGACGATTTGAACAAGCTGGGCGCGCCCGATCCCGCCGACAGGCGGGACAGGCGCGACAAGCTGATTTTGGCTGTTCTGCAGACGCCTGGGCGGAAGCTGGCAACCTATGCGGAGCGTCTGAAAGTCAGCGCGTCGACAATAAGCCACGACCTTGACGATATTCAACCATGGCTGGCGGGCCGGAACCTGTCGCTGCACCGGAAGCCGGGGATGGGAATCGCCATTGCCGGCGAAGAAATGTCGGTTCGCAGGGCGGTGCTGGCGTTGATTCGGCGAGCGGAAAGTCCGGGCGGATATCCGCGCCCCGACATTCTCCTGGATATTCTCGACGGGAAGGCGGAGCTTGAGCCGGCGCTCCATTGGATAACGCCGCAGTCGCGCGACGCGTTGGACAAATATATGTGGGTAATGACGCAGAGGATCATGGATGGACGCCCTCTCTCCGTGCCCGGACGCGTATTCGCGGAGTTCTCCCATATCGCGGAACGGCTGTCGCGCGTTCTCGAAGAGACTTTCAATATTTCCCTCAACCGCGGCGAGGTCGGCGCATTAACCGTCGAACTCGCCTCGTGTCGCCCCATTCTGCCCAGTGAACGGAAGGACAAGGGCGATGGGGAGCTGGCGGCGCTGGCGGCTGAGATGATAGCCCTGTTTGATCCAGCCCAGGCCCATGTCCTCAGTATGGACGAGGCGCTTGTTTCCGGCCTGGTGTCGCATCTTCGGACCGCGCTCGTCCGTATCCGGCACGGCATCGAATTGACGGATCCGATGCGGGATCAGATCATTGAAAAGTATCCCGACACAATGAATCGATGCCGTGCGGCATGCGAGGTTCTTCGCCGATTCGGCGGGGGCGTTCCGGAGGACGAAATCAGTCTTGTCGCGACCCACTTCGGCGCCGCCCTGCTTCGCCTGTCCGAGTCCGGGGCCATGCGGAGGCCGGTCCGGGTGGGGGTTATTTGCGTTCATGGCGTTGGTTCTTCCTACCTTCTCGCGTCGCAGGTCAAAAAAGCGTTCGGGGCGCGCGTGATCGTTGAGGTCGCCTGGCACGACGACGCGGAACAGTGGTTGCGGTACGATGTGTTGGTGAGCACGACTGAATTGCCGGGCCTGGAAATGCCGGTGATCGTGACGCCCCCCATTCTCCGGGAAGGGGACATTGGCCGAATAGATGAGGCGCTCATGGGCGGACGCGGCGATCCCGTTGTGCGTGAGAAGCCGCCAACGGCGTTTGTCGAGGACCTGCGAAGGATGGAAGAGCTTCTTTCCGGAGCGGCGGACGTCATCGAGAATTTTTCCGTAACCGCTCTATCCGACAATGCGAATATTCGTGAAATGGCCGCCAGGGCGGGCGATGTGTTCGGCGAAACTCCGGATGCGTCCAAAGAGATTGCGGACGGCCTGATGGCGCGGGAGAAAATCTCGACGCAGGCGGTGAGGGAATTATCCGTTGTCCTTCTTCACTGCCGCACGGCTGGGGTGAAAGGACCGCGATTCGGAGTCATGACGCCGGCCGGCGGGGTCTTCGCCGGTTCGTCGTTCAAGGACCTGAAATCGGCCGTGGTCATGCTGATTCCCGAGGCCGCGTCCCGCGAGTTGTCCGAAATGATGGGGAGTTTGAGCGCCGCCCTCATTGAACAGGAGCGCTTTTTGCGGGCGGTGCAGGCCGGGGCGTCTCCGGTCATCCAAGAGAATTTGTCCGAAGTCCTGCGGGCGTATCTCTCCAATGTCTCCGTCCAAAAACTGAAAGGGTAGCGAATGTCCGAAATGCTTGAAAAAGAAAACATCGTCATGGGACGCGCCTCGGAAAATCACGAGGACGTTATCCGGCGCTGCGGCGCCATGCTCGTCGCTTCCGGCTATGTCGCGGAAGAGTACGTGACCGGCATGCTCGAACGCGATCGCGACTTCTCCACCGCCATAGGCAACGGCATCGCCATCCCGCATGGCGCGAAAGAATACAAGCAATACATCCAGAATACCGGACTCGTGGTGCTGACCTATCCCGACGGCGTCTCATGGAACGACGGTACCGTTAAGCTGGTCGTGGGAATTGCGGCCAAGGGCGACGAACATATCGAGATTCTTGAACGTCTGGTGGACGCGTTTGAGGATGAGGAGGCGGTTGACGCCGTTGTGGCGTCGGGCGACGCGGAAAAATTGCACCACATTCTCACCCGGGACAATTGACCATGCGCGTTATAACGGTGACCCTGAACCCGGCGCTCGACAAAACCGCGTCTCTGGAGCGCCTTCGGCCGGGGGAGTTGAACCGGTTGCGCGACGTGGTGGTGGATGCGGGCGGCAAGGGCATCAACGTGTCCAAGATGATCGCGGCCCTTGGGGGGGAATCGCTTGCGACAGGATTTGTCGGCGGCGGCAGCGGTGAAGAAATTATCCGTTCCCTGAGCGCCATCGGCATCCGGCACGACTTTATCCGGGTCGCCGCCGCGACCCGGACGAACCTGAAGGTTCTGGATCGCGGCGGCGGGTTGACGGAGTTGAACGAACCGGGTCCGCGCATCGATTCCGCGGAATTCCGGAGTCTGCTTGAAAAGTTGGATGCCCTCGCGTCGTCGGATGCGTTGTTCGTGTTTTCCGGCAGCCTTCCGGACGGGCTCGGCCCCCAGACCTATGCGGATATGATACGACAGGTTCACCAGGCCGGGGCCAAGGCGTTCCTGGACGCCGATGGCGCGTCCTTCGCCCAAGCTCTCGTCGCGAAACCCGATTTCATCAAACCCAACCGCTTCGAGCTGCTGCAGTACTTCGGGCTCGATTCCGATGACGGGACGGAAGACCTCCTCCCTTTTTGCCGCGGCCTGCTTGACAAGGGGATCGGCCGGATAGCGGTATCAATGGGCGACAAGGGGGCGCTTTTCGTTTCCCATGAGGACGCGTTTCTTTGTCCCGGGCTTGCCGTATCCGCCCGTTCCAGCGTCGGCGCGGGCGACAGCATGGTCGGCGCCATCGCCCATGCCGCCGTTTCCGGTCTTTCCTGGCGCGATACGGCTTCGCTTGCCATGGCGGCTTCTGCCGGCGCGGTCACGACCGTGGGCACCAAGCCGCCATCGAGGGAACTGGTCGACGGTTTGCTTCCGCGAGTGCGCTTCACCGCTCTTTGACGCTGCCGATAACGGTTCAATGAAAGGCATGGTATGCTTACGCGCGCGGTGCGTCTGTACGGAGCCAACGATCTCCGTCTCGAAGAGTTCGAATTGCCGGAAATCAAGGATGATGAAATATTGGCCAAGGTGGTGTGCGACAGCATCTGCATGTCGACCTACAAGCTTTTTATACAGGGGAAAGCGCATAAACGCTGTCCCCGGGATGTCGACGTCAACCCCGTCATCATTGGGCACGAATTCGCCGGCGATATCGTCAAGGTGGGGAAAAAGTGGGCGGGCGAGTTCGCCCCGGGCGAAAAATTCGCCCAGCAGCCCGCGCTCAACTACAAGGGCAGCCTCGCTTCGCCCGGTTACTCCTATCCCTATTTCGGCGGCGCCTGCACGCATTGCGTCATCCCCCGGGAGGTGATGGAGCTTGGCTGTCTTCTCCATTACGACGGCGAGAGCTATTTTGACGCCTCGCTTGCCGAGCCGATGTCGTGCATAATCGGCGGATATAATGCCATGTACCATACCAACAAGGTGAATTATGAACATGCCATGGGCGTCAGAAAGGATGGGGCGGTGCTGATTCTCGGCGGGGCCGGCCCGATGGGTCTGGGAGCGGCGGAGTATCCGCTGTCTTTGGACGACAAACCCCGGCTGGTGGTCGTGACGGACGTCGATGCGGACCGTCTCGCCAGGGCTGGAGAGCTGATTCCGGAGGAAGCGGCGAGGAAAGCGGGGGTCCGGGTTCTGTTCGTCAATCCCCGAGACCATGAGGATCAATATGAATATCTCCGCGAATTGACCGGCGGCGCGGGATTCGACGATGTTTTCGTGTATGTCCCGATACGGGAGTTGGCGGAGTTGGGCGATCGGCTAATGGCCTTTGACGGCTGCATGAACTTCTTCGCCGGGCCGTCGGACAAGAACTTCGGCGCCATGATCAATTTGTACAACTGTCATTATACCGGTACGCATGTCATGGGCACCACGGGCGGAAACGCCGACGATCTCAAAGAGGCGCTGGCATTGTCCTCGGAGAGAAAAATCCGTCCAGCCCTGATGGTCACGCATATCGGCGGGATGAACAGCATTGCCGGCGCAACGGCGAATCTTCCATCCATTCCCGGCGGTAAAAAATTAACCTATACCCAGTTCGATATGCCATTGACGGCGATCGCCGATTTTGCCGAATTGGGCGCAGGCGACCCGCTTTACGCGCGACTGGCCGATAGCTGCGCCGGACATGGCGGGTTGTGGAATGCCGAGGCCGAGTCCATTCTTCTCGGTCGCTTCGCTTAGGGCTTGTCAGGGAATAAATGTCGCACCGGGGCCTTTAACGAATGCGTTGTAGCTGCGTTTCCATAAAAAAGTCGCTATAGTTATTTCCTGACGGGACCTTAGCGACGGTTCGTCCGTGTACCTGTTCAAGGAGTTGGCTTATGGAAATAATCCGGGGCAAGGGTGTTTGCGGCGGCATCGCCATCGGCCGCTTGCGTTTTTTCGAGCAGCGCCACCGCAACATCACCCAGTGGAATGTTGCGGATGAGGCGGCGGAATGCGGTCGCTTCGCCGAAGCGCACGGCAGGGCGATCGGGCAAGTCGCCCTGCTTCAGGAGCGGGCGCTCCGGGAAGTGGGTGAAAAGGAGGCCGCCGTTTTCGAGATTCACCGGATGATGCTTGAGGACGAAGACTACCTCGACTCGATTCGAAACATCATCATGACGCAGAGCGTCAACGCTGAGTACGCTGTTTCCCTTACGCGGGAGGAGTTCGCCCGGATGTTTTCCGAAATGGACGACCCCTATATGCAGGGACGGGCGGCCGATGTCCGCGACATTTCCGATCGGCTCCTGGATTGCCTGGAGGGGAGGGAAACAGACCTGATCCTCGGTCACGAGCCGGTCGTGGTCGCGGCGAAGGACTTGACGCCAAGCGAAACGATCCAGCTCGACAAGAGCAGGGTTCTTGCCTTCGCCACCTGCGGCGGATCAGGCAACTCCCATACCGCCATACTCGCGCGCACCATGGGCCTTCCGGCTGTCGTCGGCGTCGGCGACGTCCTGACGGAGGCAATGGACGCAAAGATGGTGATTGTGGACGGATTTTCCGGCGCCGTTTACGTCGAACCGGATGATGCGACCGTGGCCGCCATGCGGAAGCGTCAAGACGAGGAAAAGGCCCGCCAAGCGATGTTGGACCGGTACAAAGGCAAACCGAACCGGACGTTGGACGGCAAGGAGATTCTTGTGTACGCCAACATCGGCTCCGTTTCCGAATTGGAGCTTGTGAAACGCTATGACGCGGGCGGCATAGGGTTGTTCCGGAGCGAATTCCTCTTTTTGGACAGCGCCGATTTTCCCGGCGAGGAGGTCCAGTTTGCCGCTTATCGAAAGGTGGCGAAGGAAATGGGCGGGAAGCGCTCCATCATTCGGACCCTGGACATCGGCGCCGACAAGCGAATCGGCTATTTCAATCTCGATCATGAGGAAAACCCGGCGCTCGGCTTGCGTGGACTGCGCTTATGCCTGGAGCGGTCCGATGTGTTCAAAACCCAACTTCGCGCGCTTCTGCGCGCCTCCGCTTTCGGCAATATCGCGGTGATGTTTCCCATGGTGGCGTCGCTGTGGGAAGTGCGGGAGGCGATGGGGTTGGTGAAATCCGTCCAGGATGAATTACGGCACGAGGGTCGGGATTTTAACGGGGACATGGAAATCGGCGTCATGATTGAAACTCCCGCCGCCGCCATAATAAGCGATCAGCTTGCGCGGGAAGTGGATTTTCTCAGCATTGGAACCAATGACCTGACTCAATACACGTTGGCGGTGGACAGGCAAAACTCCAGCCTGGACAGATATTGCGATCCCCATCACGATGCGGTTTTGCGTCTTGTGGAGTTGATTGTGAACAATGCCCATAATAACGAAGCGTGGGTGGGCGTTTGCGGGGAATTGGCGGGGGATTTGGATGTAACGAAAACGCTGCTCCGGATGGGAGTCGATGAATTGTCAGTGTCACCGCCGAAAGTGCTCGAATTGCGTAAAACCATCTGCGAGCTTTCTCTCGCATAATCGACGCGTTTTCGTCAAGCGTGGACTTTTGGAGGAAATCGGGTCAACCGCCGCCCATTTCCTCCAAAGACGGCAGCGCTTGGGGGGCAATGGGTTGATTTTTCTCCGGGTCGGACGATGCCGCCGGCCTGGCGGTAATTCCCGACGTACCATGGAAACCCAGGAAGCGTTGGAGAGAATCGAACGGCGGCTTGTTTGATTTTCTCCAAAAACCCACTTCAAGGATAGCCGCCAGGGACAACGCCTTGGCGAAACCTCGCCAGCTTCTCATCGCCAATTATACCGGACCGGGCACGACCCGAAATTGCGAAAATGGGGGATGGGGGCCGCCCTGTTCCCCATCTGTTTCCCTTGGCCATTCCATGGCCGCGCACAGCCGGGGGAATCACGACTCCGAACCGCGGGCAGTATGCGACAAGTGCGCCGTCAAGCAGCGATTACCGGGAAATTTTGGCCGCGTGGGCCCTGTCCAATCGTCTGTCCGCCCAAATAATGTCTTGTGTGTATTTCCAATTCGCAGTATATTTTTTAACTCACGCACTGTGGACTTTTGGAGGAAATCGGGCCAACCGCAGCCCGATTTCCTCCAAAGATCCGCTCTTTGCGTCATGCCGGATTTGGCGGAGCAGCCGACGTTTCGCGCGGATTTCGCCTTTACATGGGTTATTGGTTATTTCAATCGGGCGCCTGCGGTTCCGGATCGCGAAAGTTTTTGTGCCCAATCGGGACGGACCATAATGATGACCTGCGCATGTTCCACCAGAGTGATCCCGTTTTTCCGTTCCACTGCCGCCATTTTACTCATTGCGCTCAGCATGGCGGCGCACGGAGGGGAAAATGGCGGCGCATCCTCCATCGGTTCGGATCAAAGGGACGCGTTTCATCAGGCGATGCGGAACGCCGAAGAGGAGTTGCGGGGATACGGCGGGCATGCGGACAATAAGGGCGCATGGAGTTTGTCCATGATTCTCTCCCTCGTCGCCCTGGCTGCGGCAATCGGGCTTGCCGCTTGGCTGACGTACCGTTTGCGTGGGTCGAGGTGGTGTTCCACGGCGGGAAAGGAAATGCGGATTATTGAGCGTCTGCCCCTGGGGCGCCAATCGGCGCTTATTATCGTCGAGGTCGACGAACGCCGATATTTGGTGGCCGATCATCCATGTGGAATCGTCCTGTTGGGCGATTGTCTTCCCGTTCGGAACGCCGGCGAGTCTCCGTCTCCGTGACGGGCTGGATCCCGTCGGCGCCAAGTCGCCCATATCGTTCGCGACGCCGTGCGGGATGATGGATCACTCGTCGGAAGACCCGTTTTACAGAGAACGCCAATGTCGATTATGCGAACCGTGTCGCTGTCGTGCCTCGCGATGTTGCCGGTGCTGTTCGCACCGGGATTTCCACTTGAAGCGGCGGAGCAATTGGCGCTCCCGCCCGCCGCCGCCGCCCAACCAAAAAAACAGCGGGACGCCGGGGCTGTCCCGACCATGACGTTGAACGGTGTGGAAAGGGCCGGGGGAAAAGCGGCCCCGGACGCCCCCGTGGGTGAATCCGGCGAGGAAGGGAGGCGTTGGCTGTGCAATCCCGTCGCCTACAATATAAAAATGCGCCCGCTGGCCGAAGTGTTGCGCGATTTCGCGGCTGGCCAAGGCGTCGCCGCCAAGGTGTCGCCGACGCTGACCGGTACGGTGAGCGGAATGTTCACGTTCGTCGATCCCGCGGAATTTTTGGATGTTCTGTGCCGGGCGAAGCATATGAACTGGTATTTCGATGGCGTCGCCGTCCACTTTTTCAGTGATTCCGAAATGGAGTCCCGCCTTTTTCCCCTGGACGGCGCAAGCGAGGAGATGGTGCGGAACGCGTTGCGGGATCTTGGTTTTTTCGATTCTCGCTTCGAATGGCGATCCACCCTTGACGGTCAGCTTTTCATGGTTCAGGGTCCCGAGGCGTATTTGGCGAAGGTAGCCGAGATCCTTGAACGGGTTCGTGATGCGGAACAGGCCAAACGGGCGGATCGGATCGCGCAGGCGGAACTCGAGGCTCGGGAAGCTTCCCCCGGACAGCCGCGCGAAAAAAAGCTCGGCGTATTCCGACTCAAGCACGCATGGGCGGCGGAAAGAAACGTCACCACCGGCGACACCGACGCCTCGATTCCCGGAGTGGCCGACATCCTGCAGCGAATCGTGGACGAATCGCCCATGCCCCCGCAGCAGGCGCCGGGCCGGGAACATGGCATTGGGGCTGCCAGACTGATGAAGGGCACGGGCGTGATCGGCCGCGCGAACGCTGCGACCCAGGATGAACCGGACGTTTCCGGGGTTGCTCCATTCATCCAGGCCGATACCCGAATCAATGCCGTGCTGGTTTGGGACTATCAGGAAAATTTGGCGCAATACGCGGACATCATCGCCGCTCTTGATCGCCCGCTGGAATTGGTCGAAATCCGCGCCGCCATCGTCGACGTTCAGGCGGACCGTTCCCGCGAACTCGGGTTCTCCTGGGAATACGAGGGCGGGGGCGCCAACTGGCAGAACAACGCCGGCGTCAATGTCGGCAGCGTCGCCGTCGATGCCACCGGCAGCCGCTCCTACATTCCCGTCGTCGGCGACGGCCTGCAGTACGCCACCATTTATACGCACGGCCTGGATTCCTTTATGGCCAGGGTGAACCTTTTGGAAAAGAGCGGCGACGCGAACATTCTCAGCCGCCCCACTGTCCTCACCCAGGACAACATTCAGGCGGTGCTCGAACACACCGATACCTTCTACGTGCGCCTCCAGGGCGAGAATGAAGTCGACTTGGCCGATATTAAGACCGGTCTCACGCTCAAAGTCACCCCCCACGTCATTCCATCGGATGATGCGGCCAGCCGGCCGGGCGTCATTGAAAGCATCCAGCTGGCGGTCCATATCGTGAACGGCAGCAACACCGCCGAAACCGGCGGGATGTCGGTTGACAATCTTCCCCGGGTGCAGCAAACCGCCATCACCACCCAGGCCGTGGTCAGGGAAGGCGAAGCCCTGGTGATAGGAGGCTATTACAACGAGACGCGGACAATGAGCAGAACCGGCGTTCCCGGACTCAGCAGGATCCCCGGCATCGGGGCGTTGTTCCGCAACAAATCCAATATCGCCACCAAAAGCGAGCGGCTTTTCGTTCTTTCGCCGCGCGTCGTCCGTTTGGGCGAGATGCCGCTGGTCCCGGGAACGGAGGGGGAACGAATCATGAAGGACAGTCCCGGACTGGACCGTTTGTCCGTCCCCGCGCTTGATGTCCGTTCCTTTTCAACAAAGAAAAGCGCGCGCCAGGGCGGATAGTCTCGGGGAAGGGCAGATCGTGCCGGTATTGTTGAAATTTCTCACCGGGGTGCACGCCGGTTCGGAGGCGTCCCTCCCGTCGGGCGACTATGTGGTGGGCGCGGATGCCGCCGCAGACGTCATCCTTGCCGAGGTGGCGGTGAAGCCTCGCCACGCGATGATGCATATAGACGGCGACAGGTGGGAAATCGAGCCTTTGGCGGAGGGCGCCGAGGTCAGGGTGGACGGGGCACGGATCGAGGGCAAAACCCTTGTTTCGCCCTACCAGGTTGTTTCCCTTGGAGGAACCCATATCGCCTTGGGACCCGACGGCCCATGGGAAAGGTTGCCCGGGATTCCCCCGTTCATTCCGGAGCGGCGCCGCGCGGCGGCCGATGGCGATTCGTCTCCGGCGCGGCCCGAGGGGGAAGCTCAGGTCGGAATGGACAATGCGGTTCCGGGGGAGGACGGGGGGAACGATTCGGATCGGACGGACCCGGTCCCGGCTCCCGGAAAAAAAGACGTCCCGGATCGGAGAGGCGGAAGAAAATGGCTGTTGCCGGCGTTGTTTTCGATGGTCGCCGCAGGTTTGGCCGCGTGGTATTGCATCCTGACGCCGAACCCGAATGAGAGGTTGGTCGATCAGGTGCGGGACAGACTCGCTTCCGCGGGTTTTTCCGTAACGCGGGATGACGGGGATGCAAATTTGCCGGAGGTGATTGAGGTGGAACCGATCGGTTCCGGTCGGGTGCGCCTGTCGGGACTGCTGACCGCCGAGGAAGAACGGCGGCAGGCGATCGAGGCGGCGGAGCTTCCGGGTGCGATGGTGGAAGACGGGCTGCGGACCATGGAAAGGGAAGTGGAAAGCTTGGCGGACGCGTTGCAAAAGGTCAACCCGCACATCCGGGTTTCCCCCCTTGGCGACGGATTCGCCGTTTTGCTCGCGGGCGTTGCCGATACGGAGCGGGAGGCGGACGAGGCATACCGGTTGTCGCGGGCGCGGCTCGATCGGAGAATCGGCATCAGGCGCCGATTGTGGCGGTGGCGGGAGCTTGCGCAGGAGGCGGGACGCGAGGCGAGGCGGCTGGGAATTGCCGGCGCACGCTTTGTCAAGGATGGCGGTGAAATGGCGTTGATGGCCGATTCGCCGGTTTCCGCCGAGAAGCGGCGGGAACTGGCGGCGGCGATATACGAGCGCCTGGGAAACGAAGCCGCGCTCTTCCTTACGCCCGCCTTCGACAAGCCGGCGAAAACGGAGAATCCCCCCGAGCCGTTCCGGACAGGGGATCAGCCGCCCATTCCCCCCGCTTCGGCGCCGGAGGGGGAAGGCGAAAAGGCGCGCCCTTCGCCGATGATTGCGCCCCTGGCGGATTTCTGGCTGGTGGCGGACTTGTTGAATGATGGATTCCGGGATCAACAGGGGAGGGTTTGGCGGGTTGGCGACTTCCTGAATGACGAGTTTCTGCTGGTCGATGTTTGGCGGGACGGCGTAGTGTTCCAACGAGGCGACGATACGCTGTTTATACAACGGGACGCGGTGCTGTTCGGCTCCGGAGGCGAAGTGGGAAGCATTATTCCTTGAAGGATTGTGCGGAGCGCGATTGTATGCTGTGCGCGGCTCGGAATTGTGACAATGGGGGGCGGGGGGCGCCCCATTCCACACCCGTCCCCCGGGCGCATCGCTTGCCGCGCACAGTCCGGGGAATCGCAATTTCAAGGCGCGGACAGTATACATTCGGTTGGACAAATGCCGAAATTATATTTGCCCGTTCAAACCCGTCGTGATAGATATACTGGGCGCGGCCTGAAATTGTGACGATGGGGACGGGGGGCGCCCTGTTCCGCATCCGTCTCCCTTGGCCGCATTCATGGCCGCGCACGGCTGGGGGAATCACGACTCCGGGCCGTGAACGGCATGTGCTTTTGCGCATGAGGGGCGTATTTCGCTGAAGGGGACTGACGCATGGGAATCACGGAAGAGATGCTGCGGGACGACTGGTCGCCGTCATCGGCCATCGAATCAGAATCCCCGGTTTTATTTCAGGAGTTGACAGGGGAATTGACCGGCAGGCGTTCCGCCTTGATGCGGATCCTGGACAAGGGGGTTTCTCCCGACGAATTCAAAAAAGGGCGGGCGCTCCTCGCCGCGTATGACGCCGCCTTGAGCGGCCTCGGGAAGGCGCGGAACAAACGCGGGGGCGAGGCATGATGGTTTTTGGGCTCGTGGAACATGAGAACATGGAGGTTTAGGGCATGTCTAACGGCAATTACGATATTCGGGGCGCGATAACGGGATCGGGGTACGCCAGGCTCGACGATATGGGGGCGGATCTGACCAGAAAAATCAATGGCGCGGGTTCCGACATGACCCAAGTGGATCTGATAAAGCTTCAGCAGCAGATTTCGGCGTACACCAACACCATTTCCATGATGTCGAACATACTGAAAAACCTCGGCGACACGGACAAGGAAGTGATCCGCGCCATGTGATCCCGATATTTTCCGCTTGGGGCGAATGTTTTTGTCCCCCGGATTCCCGAAGTGGCGGCGAGGGACTTGTTGAGAGGCGGTTTGCGGTATGTCGACACCGAACGAGGACAGGATGGCTTTGGCGAAGATCGGCTTTTTCCTTTGCCGGGAAGGGTTGATTGTCGAGGCGGAGGGGGTTTTCCGGGGGCTGGCCGAGTCGGACCCCGAACGCGACGGCCCGGCGGCCGGCTTGGCGCTGTGTCTGATCATTAAAGGCGATTCGGACGGGGCGGTGCGGCTTCTGGACAGGCGTCTTGCGAAGGGCGAAGCGTGCGCCATCCCGGATCAGCTGAACCAGTACAAGCTGGTCGCGCTGGGAATGGGGGGGCGCATGCGGGAAGCCGAGAATTTGCGCGATGAAATGAAACGGGAAGGATTGACCGGGATGGCGTCGAACGCCGACGCAATCCTCGGCGAGTTGAAGCAGATCAGAACGCGGTGACCGGCGTCTGGGCGCGGTGGGGCCACGCGGGAATCGCTGCTCCGGAGAATCCCCGCCCCTCCCGTCCGCATAATGTCGCGGGAAGGGGTGGAAATGCCGGAACCGGCCGGCCATGACGGCCGAGGCGTGATGCTTCGCCCCTTCCGTCGCTTTTCCGAAATATTTGCGACAAGGAGATTTCCCTATGAGTTCCGGAATAGGCGGCATGGATCCGGCTGCGCTCCAACGCAAGGCGCTGGAGACGATGGAACAGGCTGGACGCGGCACGGGCGCGGAGGGGAGGATTCCATCCGATCCGGCAGAACCCGATATTGTCCGTTTCCAGAAGGCGATGCATCAGGCGGAAGGGGGGGATGACGCCGTTCCCCAACCGCCTGCGGCCGATGCGTATCCCGATTCCCGGCCGCGGGGGGTGGGCGACCGCATTCTTGACGACATGCGTTCCGCCAGCGAGTCGATCCGGGCCGCGAGAATGGAGGCCGCGGACATATTGATGAAGGAGGACGTCACGCAGGCCGATCTGCTGCGGGCGAATTTCTCCATGCTTGAGTCGAGCGCCTTGGCTTCCGGCATCGCCAAAACGACCGAAAAAATCACCCAGGGCCTAAAGACCCTCCAACAGGGGTAGGGGAACGACCGTGGCGGGAAGAATTGCGGGGCGATTTGTGCTTCTCCTCTGCCTGCCGGCGACGCTGGCCGTCTGCGGCTGCCAAGTCCAACTCCACGGGGATCTTGCGGAGGACGAGGCCAATCAGGTTCTCGCCGCCCTTCTTGACGCGGGGCTGACGGCGGAGAAGCGCCCGGGCGAGGAGGGCGTTTTCGGGGTCTTCGTCGAGGAGAAGGAATTTGCGGCGGCGGTCCGGGTCTTGGAGGGCAACGGCCTGCCGGGCAAGCGGTACGACAATTTCGGGAACATCTTCGGAAAGGTGGCGATGTTCTCCACGCCCATGGAGGAAAAAGCCAGGTACCTCTATGCCATGCAGGAGGAGTTGGCGCGCACCGTGTCCGAAATTGGCGGCGTTGTCGAGGCGCGGGTGCATTTGGTGCTCCCGGAACAGGATCAGCTTGGACGGGTCGTCCAGATGCCTTCGGCGGCCGTTTTCGTCAAATACATCGACGATGACCGGCACGATTCGGTGGCGCACCGCATGGAGATACGCCGCTTGGTGGCTGCCGGGGTCCCAAACCTCGATGAGGAAAAGATTGTGGTGAGCTTCTTTCCCGAAAATGCCGTCCCTCCGGTCGCGTCCCCCGGCGGTCCCTGGGAGAATATCCTCGGCCTGAAAGTCGCCGGGGAATCGGCGCCGCGGTTGTGGTGGATGCTCGCCGGCGTTGTCGGCGCCATGCTGCTGGAGGCGATGATTTTCCTCTTCCTGCGCAAGGGAGGAAAATGACCGCCGGGCTGGATTCCTTCAGGCGCTGGCGGCCGATTCTGGATGGATTGGCCGCCGAATTGCATCCTCTTCGATGGAGCGCTGTCGGAATTAACGCGGAGGCGGCCGCAAGATTGACGGCTAATCCGCATACGCGGCGTCTTTTGTCCCTGAGGCTCGATTGGATCGGTGAAAACGCACCCGAAAATCCTGAGCCATGGCCCGATTGGACGGCATGGGACGGCGCGGATCCGGCGGTTTTGCTTCCCGGCCCGGAATTGGAGCGTTGCGGTCTGCGGTTCGGGGCGTCCCTGTTCCGTCGTCGCGTCGCGATGCTGGTCTTGGGAAAGGATGTGGCGGCGTTCAAGGCGGCCGCCGGCGCGGATGCCTACTTTTTCGCCATCCGACAGGCGATGCTGGCGAAAAAAACCGTCTGTTTGTCTCTTGAAGGGATGGGTGAAGGCGAATTGCCCGGCGATGCCGTTCGGGCCGCCGGACTCGGCCTCGCGGCCTGGATCGGCTTCCTGCCGGACGATCTGGCCTTTCGGGTGGCGTTGAAGCTTCCGCCTTTGGTCGACGCGGCCGGGAGAGAGGTCGCCGCCTGGCCGGAGAGGGAGCGGGAGCGCTGGCGCGCGGCGTTGGCGGAGATCATTTCATTATCCGTTGGGCGGACATGACGGGAGCCGGGTTCTGCCGTGGCGATGTTGCTAATGAAAGACTGCGTGATTCCTGAACCCGGAACGGCGGTGCTGAAGGCCGGTGAATACGGGATATTGGCCGACGCCAACGAGATTCTCGCCTTGGCCGAGTCCCGGAAGAGGGAGATCGCCGCGCGGGCGGAAGCCGACGCCGAAGCGGAAAGGCGCCGGGGTTACGAGGACGGCGTCAATGAAGGCAAAGCCGAGGTGGCCGGGCGCATGTTCGAAACCATGGCCGCGTCGGTGGAGCATTTGTCCGGAATGGAAGCGACGTTGGTGGATTTGGTCATGCGTTCGCTGCGCACCGTTCTGGGAACATTTGATCGCGAAGAACTGGTGGTCGATACGGTTCGCCATGCCCTGCGGCTGGTGAGGGACGAGAAGCGGGTGGTTCTGCGGATCGCGATCGCCGATGCGGATTGCGTGACGAGGCGCCTTGACGAAATCGTCAAGCGCTATCCCGGCATGGGACGGGTGGATCTTGTGCCCGACGCCTCCCTCCCGCCCGGCGGCTGCGTCATGGAAACGGAGATCGGCGTCATTGACGCCAGCCTCGACCGCCAATTGGCGATGATAGAAAGCGCCTTTCGAAGACAGCTGGAGGAGAAGCGCGACTGATGGCGATCTTCGACCACCTTTCCGAATCCATGATGCAGGGGCTGGCCGAGCTGACTCCGGTCGAGGTCCGCGGCCGCGTCACCCAGGTGGTGGGGACGATCATCAAGGCCGTTGTTCCAGGGGTGAAGATAGGGGAGCTTGTCACGCTGAAAAACCCCCATGACGAAAAATGGGAACTGAAGGCGGAATGCGTCGGTTTCGCCCAGCAGGCGGCGATCCTCACTCCGTTGGGCGAGTTGTCCGGGGTGAGTTCATCCACCGTCGTGATAAGTTCCGGCAAGGTTCACACCATTCCGGTGGGTCCCGATCTCAGGGGGAGGGTGATCGATGGTCTCGGCAATCCGCTGGACGATGGGCCGCCGCCGAAGCCGGACGCCTATTATCCGGTGTACGCCCCGCCGCCGAACCCCATGACCAGACGGGTGATCGACGCTCCGATGCCGATGGGGCTCCGGGTTCTTGACGGGCTGCTCACTTGCGGCGAGGGACAGCGCATGGGTATTTTCGCCGCGGCGGGCGGCGGCAAGTCGACGCTCCTGTCGTGCATGGTGAAGGGCGCGGCCGCCGATGTCGTGGTTCTGGCGCTTATCGGCGAGCGCGGGCGCGAAGTGCGCGAATTCATCGAGCACGATCTCGGTCCGGAAGGCATGAAAAAGGCGATTCTGGTCGTCGCCACCTCCGACCGCCCGTCCATGGAGCGATTGAAGGCGAGCTACGTGGCGACGGCCATAGCCGAATATTTCCGTGATCGGGGCGGAAAGGTGTTGCTGATGATGGATTCGGTGACCCGCTTCGGGCGGGCCTTGAGGGAAATCGGTTTGGCTTCCGGCGAACCTCCGGCGCGGCGCGGCTTTCCGCCCTCCGTTTTCAGCACCCTGCCGAAATTGATGGAGCGGGCGGGCAATTCCGACAAGGGATCGATAACCGCCTTCTATACGGTGCTGGTCGAGGGCGACGACATGACCGAACCCATCGCCGACGAGACCCGTTCCATTCTCGACGGGCACATCGTCCTGTCCCGCCGGTTGGGTGCGGCCAACCATTACCCCGCCGTCGACGTTCTGGCCTCGATCAGCCGGTGCATGGGGGCGGTGACGACTCCCGGGCACCGCGCCGCGGCCGATCGCTTCCGGCAGCTTCTCGCCAAGTATCGCGACGTCGAACTCCTGGTCCAGATCGGTGAATACAAGTCCGGGCAGGATGCGCTCGCGGACGAGGCGATAGGCAAGCGGGATCGGATGAACGGGTTTTTACGCCAGGGGCTGAATGAAAGAAGCACGCTGCAGGAGGCCGTCGACGGCGTCAAGGCGCTGGCGCCCTGATGGCCCGGTATCCCCTTGAGCCGCTTCTGGCCGCCAGGCGGTTCCGCGAGGAGGCGGCGGCCCGCGAAACGCTGCTGGCGCGGAGGCGGCTGGAGGAAGACCTGAAGGCCGAGGAAACGGTGCGCGAAAAACTGCTTCGCTACCGGGAATGGCGCCCGGGCGAGGAGAAGCGGTTGTTCGAGGCGGTGCGGGGGATGGCGGTTTCGCAGGGCGAACTCGATCGCCACCGGGAGGACATTCAGGCGCTTCGCCGCGCCGAACTTGCCATCGAGGATGTCTGCCGGGAGGCCGAAAAGGCCGTCGCCGCCCGCACGGCCGAGTTGGAGGAGGCGAAGCGGCGGCAGGCGGAGGCGATCCGCGATCTGCGAAAAATGGACGCCCACCGCGACATTTGGCGCGGGGAGGAGGCTCGAAGGCTCGAACTGGCCGAAGAGGCGGAGTTGGAGGACTTTGGCGTCCATTCCGGCATGGACGGACCCGATACGGAGGGCTGTTGACATGGAACCCGTACGTTTCCGCGCGACCGGGGAAACCCGGGCGAGGGGCGCGGCCGATCCCGGGACGCGGGCGAAAGACGGCGGAAGCGGGGTTTCGGAATCCGACGTCAGGCGGATGAACAGGGCGCTGGAAAGAAAAGGCGAATGCCCCGACGAATCGTCCGATGATGCGCGGCTGCGGGATCGTCCCGGGGGGGTGGACGCGCTTTTCCGTCAAGCGCTGGATCGTCTCGGCGGGCAGGCCGGGCCGCCGGCGGATGCCCTCCAGGCCCCGAACCTCCCCAATGTCCGGGGCTCGGAAGCGGTTGCGTCGGCGCGATGCGACGAATTGGTGGATCGAATTCTGGCTTCGACCCCCGCCGCCGACGGTTCGGCCGAGGTGAGGATAACAATCGACAAGCCTTGGCTCCCCGACACCGAAGTGCGGCTGACATTGACGGCGGATGCGTTGCTTGACGTGGATTTCCGGACGGATTCGGTCGAGGCGCAGCGTTTTCTCCTGCCCAATCTCGAGTCCCTCCGGGAAAGGCTGGCGGAAAAAAACGGCTTCGGGATCGCGGTGCGGATGACGGAAGGTTCGCGCGGGAACGGCGGCGACGGCCGCAGCCGCAACCGCCGTGAAGCGATCTATGAACTTGACGAGGAATGAGCGGCATGGCGGAGTTGTTCACGGCGATCACCCCATCCGCCGCCCGGCTGGAAACGCTGCTTGCCCGTCATGCCCGCGGCTTGGCGTTCCAGGCTGGAGGAACGGAGTGGACTTTCTCCCCGGGCGGGGAAAAGGGATGTGCGCGCGGCATCGTCGCCCATGGCGGCTTGGGCCAATCCGGGTGTTCCCTGTGGCTGGACGAAGCGGGATGGCGAGTGGCGGCGGCGGCGGTGTTGGATGTCGGCCCGGAGGATGTGGCCGGATTGCCGCCGACCCTGGTTTTTGCCGCGCTCGATTGTTTTTTCCGCGATGCGCTGGCGGGGGTCGAATCCAGTCTGGGGCTGCCCTGCTTCCTGTCACGGGTCGACGTGCGCGAGAGCTTGGCCTCGGCGTCTGCGTTGCCTTTCCGGTTGCGGCGCGGCGACGGGCTGATCGTGTCGGGGGCGTGGATCGCATCGGAAGGAAAGTGGCGGGAAGCCTTGGAGGCCGCCCTGCGGCGCGTCCCGCCGCCGCTGGCGCCCCTGCCCGGCGAGTTGGCGCTGAAGGGCGTGGTCTCGGCCGGGACATGGAGGCTGCGCTCCGGGGAATTGAACAGCCTCGCCAGAGGCGATGTCGTCTTGTTGCCCCGGGCGGCATCCTGGCATTTGACGGTGGGGCGGCGATTCCGGTTCGCCGCCGATTTCCGGAAAGGGACGCTTGTGGTTGACGGTACGAAAATGGACGGCGCGGCCGGCCCCGGCGTCGACGACTCGAAGCCGGAGGATCCCGCCTTGGCCGCGCTTGACGAAGCCGAGGTGGAATTGCGGGCCGAAGTGGGGAGGGTGAACGTCACCCTGGCCGAATTGCGGCGCCTTGCCGTGGGGGAGGTTGTCGAGTTCGCCACGCAGATCGAGTCTCCCGCGACGCTGGTGGCGGGCGGGCGGGCGGTGGCGTTGGGCGATCTGGTCGATGTCGGCGGCAGGGTCGGGGTGCGGGTGACCGCCCTGGCGCAAGGGCGGAAAGATAATGCCTAGAAGGGCGTTGATGACGAGAGATCCGGAAAGGGGCGGACGCTTTCGCGAAATCCGCGATTTGTTTTTTTTCGGGGCGTCCGGGAACCGCGACGCCCTTTGACGGGGTCGGGAATGCTGGGAATCGATCCGGTTGCAATGGCGGTTGGGCTCGGCCTGCTGGCGCTCTTGCCGTTTCTGGCGGTGATGGTGACCAGCTACGTCAAACTGGTTGTGGTTTTCGGCCTCCTGCGCAACGCCATGGGCATACAGCAGATTCCCCCGAACATGGTCATCAACAGCATGGCCATTCTTCTGAGCCTTTTCGTCATGGCGCCGGTCGGGCAGGCGATGTACAGTAACGCGGTCGAGTCGGGGGTGGCGGATGCGCGGAGCCTCGGCGACCTTTCCCCGGCGAAATTGGAAAAGGCGGCGGAGCCGTTGCGGGATTTCCTGAAAGCGCATTCGCATCCGTCCATGCGCATCCTTTTCTTGCGCGCCGCCGCCCAGTTGTGGGGAGGGGACGAATCGCGCCTTCCCGATCCCGACGGGCTGTTCATCCTTGCCCCCGCCTTCATGTTGACGGAATTGACCGAGGCTTTTCAGGCCGGATTCCTGCTGTACCTGCCCTTCGTCGTGGTGGATCTGGTGATTTCGAACATCCTGTTGGCGATGGGGATGATGATGGTGTCGCCCATGACCATATCGCTCCCCTTCAAACTTCTTCTCTTTGTCATGATAAACGGGTGGACCAAGGTGATCGAAGGCCTGCTTTCGACCTATCGCTGAAGCCGGGGTCCGGCGTGCGGGAGGGCGGCATGAACGAGGCTGACATTCTCCATGTTACCAAGGAGGCGATGCTGCTGGTGCTCGTCCTCTCGCTGCCGCCCATTGTCGTGGCTTCGGCTCTCGGCGTCGTCGTCAGCCTGTTGCAGGCGATAACCCAGATCCAGGAACAGACCCTTTCCTTCGCGGTGAAACTGCTCGGGGTGACGGCGACGCTGGTCCTGTCGGCGGCCTGGTTGGGCCGCGAGCTTCTTGTCTATGCCGTTCGTCTTTTCGACAGGATTGGCGGACTGGGGGGATAGGCGTTTGTCCGACATGGCGGAGATTATGGATCTCGCGGGAGAGGGGCGGCGGTTTCTATTGCTGGCCGGGGTGGCCGCGTCCAGGTTGACCCCGATCCTCCAGATGACCCCATTTCTCGGCGGGAGGGTCATGGGGACGACGGCTCGGGGGGCGTTGGTCTTTTCCTTGGCGGTGTTTCTCGTCCCCTGGCTGTCCGCGCACGCTCCGCCGGGCGAAATGGACGCCGCGGCGTTGACGCCGATCATCGTCAAGGAGGCGTTGTTGGGGACCCTGTTCGGCTTTT
>JAIRTL010000118.1 GCA_031254915.1 Planctomycetota bacterium | reverse complement strand
GACGGAGCGGCGGAGGAAACGACCGCCGCCGCCCCGCGAAATCAGGTGATTTTCCAGGGATCCCGGTACTGCCGCGCCTGGCTGTCGGCGTTCTCGCGCCACGGCGTGGACATGGGCGGGTAATAGGGTTTGTAGACGCGGTGCCGCATGTAGGCGTCGCGCAGCCGGGGATCGTGCTTCGCCATGAGCCGGAGCACATAGAGGGCGAAGCACCAGAACAGCGCTCCCACCACCGCCGACTTCCATTCGAAGGCGTAGAACACCATGGTTCCGGCGATCAGGCCGGAGAACATCACCAGTTCCCGATCCCCGCCGAGGAACAGGTTGCTTCGCGTCAGCGCGCGGTGTATCGGAACGGTTTCCAGCGGAAGATCGTTCATGCGAACCCGCCCATGATCGGCGCCGGAGCCATGGCGATCTCTGCGCTGGTTTCAAACAAATCGGTCATGACGGTGTTGGCGGTGACCAGCAGCGCCATGACCAGGACGACGACGAGCATCGATCTGAAAAAGCCGTTCAGATCGCCGCCGAAAATCAGTGCGCCGCCGGCCACGACAATGCCGATGATCCCGAAGGCGTAGGCGACAGGTCCGGTTGCGGAATTCCTCACGTTCGTCAGCCACGTTTCGTAAGGAAGGGATCCGCCGGTGCCGGGACCGGCCCAGGCGTCGCCCGAAAGGAACAGCCCCGCGACAAGGACCGCGAGAAAAATCGGAATGTACTTCTTGACCATGCATACCTCCTGACACTAGACCGCCCGGAACCGCATGGCACAGGCTTCGTGCAGTCTTTTGACCACCCAGGCGACACAGGGAACCGCCATGCCGTTGCCAACGGCCTTGTACCGAGGACCATCGGCGGCGTATCCCTTGCGCCAGGGGACGAGCGTGTAGTTGTCGGGAATGCCCTGAAGGCGTTCGCACTCGAGGGGCGTGAGATACCTGACCACGAGGACGAGATCGGCGACTTTCTTTCCGCCGAGCTTGGCGAGGACCATCGGCCGGTTTCCGGTTCCCGGATTGGCGAGCAGGCTGTTGGCGACGCCGCCGCCCAATTCACCGACGCCGACGTTGTTCCGCTTATCGAGCGACACGAGAACCGTGCCGCGACATTGGGTGTCGAGGACATAGGCGGAGCCGCGCCCCATGCTCTGGTTGTCGATGCTGACGGAATAGGCGACCGCGCACGGCCCGGAGCGATCGAGCGTGTAGGCGATGTCGCCCACGCCCTTGCCGTTCGAACTCCGGTTCGCCACGCGGACGGAATAGACCCGCACCGCCTGGGGATCGCCCGGCGCGCGCTTCCTTTTTTTCGCCTTGCCGGCGCACACGGCGAGCGGCCGGCCGCGGCCGGTTCCGTCTTCGGAGCCGTCCCAGCCTTCGCCCCGCAAAGCGTGCGTCACCTGTGGGGGAACACCCATCACCTGGACACCGCCAGTCACCTCGAAATCGGTTTCCAGCCCGCCGCCGCTTCTGGAGCGCGCGGGCATGGTTCCAGCGACTTCCCCGCCGACGATCACCATGCCGTCCAGCGGTTCAGCCACCGTAAGATAGTCGTTCGCCTGGCGCTCGAGAGCGTACTCCAGGATCGGCGGCAGAGTCTTGCCGCGCCTTTTAGCCCGATTAAGGATGCCGGCGCAGGCTTTCCGACTTAAAAAGTATTTCGGCGGGATTGGTCCGTCCTCCAGCACGTCCGGCAACGAGAAACACACGGCGCCTTCGTTGGGGAACTCCGAAATGCCGTGCGTCAAGGATTCGCCAAGCGATTTGTCTCTTGGGTCCAACAGCCACACCCGCGTTTGTCCACCTTTTCCCCGGTGGCGGAACGAGGGGGGAGTCGGCGCCGGCCAGGGCGCCGAGGAAACAGCCGAACGCGTTGTTCTTGACGGAAAGGACGCCCGGCACGTTTTCCCAGAGGACAAGCTCCGGGTCGATTGCATTGATTGCCTCCACAAAACTCAGGGTGAGATCGCCGCGGTCGTCGGAAAGGGATTGGCGTCGGCCGGCGGTGGAAAAAGCCTGGCAGGGCGAGCCGCCCGCCACCAGATCCACCTTGCCCCGGTACTGCCGCCAGTCATGCGCGGTAATGTCGCCGACGTTGGGGACGCCGGGATAATGGTGCGCCAGCACGGCGGCGGGAAAAGGGGCGATCTCGGCAAAGCAGACCGGCTCCCAATCCACGCCGGCGGCGTGAACCCCCAGGCTCACGCACTCGATGCCGGAAAACATGGATATGTATCGCAAGGCCATGCCTTCAGCTCTTCAACTACAACACTCGAATAGAAAATGCCCGCGCCGCGACCCGGCGGACGGACACCGCCGGATCGCGACGACGAGCGGGGATGACGCCGCCACGCGGCGGCACGAATCATCCCTCCAACCCATCACAGCAGCTTCTTTGCTTCGTACCCTCCACGCGCCTAAAGCACATCAAGGCGGTAGCCATTGTTTTTCCGATGGTTGGGGTCATACTCCCGGACCCTGGCGATCTCGCGAATCCTCCTTTCCGCTCCCGACCGGATGATGTTGACCATGACGTTCACGGCCAACGCTATGTCGGGCTCGATGTCGCGTGGGGCGAAGGGATGTTGACTGATAAGGGACTTCAATCGCCTCAGACCCGATGCGCAGTCGTTGGCGTGGAGAGTTGCCAGCCCGCCGGGATGCCCCGTGTTCCAGGCCTGGATAAGGTCGAAAGCCTCCGCGCCCCGCACTTCGCCGACGATGATGCGATCCGGACGCAGCCGGAGCGTCGTCTTGATGAGATCGGTCATGGCGCAGGAGATGGATGTCTGGAGGTTGACCTTGTTGACGGCGGTGGAATTGAGTTCCGTCGTGTCTTCGATGATGACCTGCCGGCCGAAGGGTTCAGCCAGGGTGATTTCGTGGAGCACCGCGTTGCCGAGGGTGGTTTTCCCGCTGCCGGTGCCGCCGATTACGAGGATGTTCTCGCGGCCGGAGACGGCCCGGCGGATGGCCTCGCACTGGACGCCGGTCATGACGCCGGAATCGACGTAGTCGGCCAGGGTGAACACCCGCACCGCCCGGCGCCGGATGGAAAACGCGGGATGGGCGACGACCGGGGGAATCAGGCCGGCGAAGCGCGAGTCGTCGAGGGGAAGCACCCCCTCGAGTATGGGATGATCGCGGGTGACGGTCTTTTTCAGATACCCGGCGATCTTCCGGATAAACTCCTCGGCCTCGGATTCGCGCATGGCGCAGATGTGCCGCATGTCGCCGCCGAGTTTTTCCTGCCAGATCCGGCCGTCGGGATTGAGCATCAATTCCACGGTGAGCGGATCGAACAGGGCGTCGAAGGCGGCGGCGGGCAGGCGCCGGGCGATGCCGACGATCTTCTGCAGTTCCGCCTCGGCGATGTCCTCCAGGCTGTTGACCCGTTTCCTGTAGATCGCCGTGCTGCCTTCGCGGCCCCTGATTTCAATATAGCGCTCCCCCTCGCGGGAGAGAGAGGCGCCGGAAGCCGCGTTGTGTGCCGATGAGGCGGAGATGGAGGATGCCGCGGTTCCGGCGCCGGAGATGGAAAGGTTGTCGTTGCCCGACTTCATTGATTTATTATCCCGAGTAAATGACTTATAAAACCGCAAATCCACTAACTTCGGGAAAATAGATAGCGAAAAAGCGATGATTACGCAATATTCTAAAAAATAAGCTCAATTAAAATAGCTGATTGTTCGATAAAAAAGAGTGGAAAAGCATTGGCAAGCCATATCTTTTCCGGTCGTTTGTGGCGGGAATGTCGAAAACGTCAACCGAGACCGGAATAATATCGCCTTAACATGCTCGTATTGATGATGTTAAATTTCGGAATCAAAATGATCGCAAAAAAGCAGGCATGGATCGCATTATTTCCATAATAAAACAAACGAAAACGGCGGCGCCTTCGGCGTTCCGCCGTCGGGAGGCAAAACAAATGGCGGACCCCATACTGCAAATACCCGCCCGCCTGTGCGGCGATCCGAGGCTCGTCTCGGCCGCCAAAACCCTTGGCATCGCCAAGGCGCACCTCATCGGCAACATCACCCATCTCCTCTGCCAAGTGGCGGAACACGCCGAGGACGGCGATCTATGGCGCGGGGACGAGGACGCGTCCGTGCGCTTCACCGCCGCGCTCGCCGACTGGCCGAGAGAGGCGGCGGAGTTCGCATTCGCGCTGCGGCGGGAGGAATGGATTGTCGAATGGATGATCGCCGACTGGCTCAAATTCGCCGGCGACTATCTCTACCGGAAATATAAATCGAGCAATCGCAATAGATTGGTGGAGATTTACGCGAAAAACGGGCGTGAGTACGGCAAAGGACGCGGGGGCGGCAAATCGGAGACATCCCAAGTACATCCCTGGGGATGCTTTCGGGATGTAAATGGGATGGTAAAAAACCACCCCCAAACCCTTAACCCGTCAACCCCTAATGAAACAGAGAAACAAAACGACCCTACAGCCCCGAACCCATCCACCCAGAAAAAGAAAAAAATAGAAAACCCGGAGGGGGTTGTAGGGGGAGACAAAGACGTGGGGCAAATCGTAACCATTCCCGATTGGGATTTTTTCAATTATTTACAAGATGGCTTATGGGACCGGGGCATCGCAACCACGCTGGATCAGCTTGACGGATCAGGTCTTACCCATCTGGAAGTTTTCGAGGCATTCAAGCCGGTATTCGTGTTTCATTCCCTGGTCACGCTCCAGTCGTTTTATTTCCGTTGCGCCCGCTGCGACTGCACCCCGGCATGGTGGACCATGATCTACATGGACAAGGTGCATGCCGTGTACCGCGAGCGCCCCGATGGCAAGCCCTGGCTCGAGGAAGGCGCCGATCCGGTGGCCCTGACCATGGCGGCGACACTTCCCTCCTACGGGCGCAGGCACAGTCCCACCGAGGCGGCGCGGCAGCTGTTCCTCGAGATCATGATCGACTACCAGCGGAACCGGAACGGTGAGTCCTCGCGATGGGCTGGATGTATCACCGGGAGCTTCATAGCCAAGGAACTCGATCTCCGGAAGGGAAAAGCCGGCAAGATCGCATGACAGGAACGAGGACGAAATGACCGGAACAAACGAATACACCAGAAAAAGAAGGGATATGGAAAACGCTGAGGGAAAGGACGCGGGGCGCGAGCGGAGGAAAGAAACGGAGGCGCCGGACAAGCCGGCGGACGACGTGGAGCGGTTCCCGAAAATCTATACCGCCAGGGATGTGGCGAATATTCTGAAGCTGGACATCGGAACCGTATACCGAAAGCTCAGGAACGGCGCCCTGCCGGAGCCGCTGCCGTTCTCGAAATCGATGCGCTGGAACGGATGGCATTTCGACAAATGGATCGACGAAGGGTGCCCACCGCCGGAGCGCGCCGGAAAAAGGGTAAAAAGCCAAAAGGGCGGCGAAAAAACGGAACGGCGCCGTTCCGCAGCCAGAAAAAAGCCGAAAGGGGGCGCGAGAGATGGAAATGGACAACAGCACAATCAGTCATTCGACGCTTGATTGCGGGGACGCGATCTCCATGCCCGCGCTTTGCGCGGAAAATGACGGGGAAAAGAAATGCGCCGAGATCGCCGTGTACAACATCGGTAAATTCCACGACGACGACTGCCTGACCAGGGAGGGAATGCGCGCCGTTTTCCAATGCTCCGAGCGGACCCTGTTCCGCATGGTCGAGCGCTTCGAGATCCCGCCGCCCATGCCGCTCGGCGGCAGAAGCGTCTGGCAGATCGGCAGGCTGAAGGCGTGGATCGTGAGCATCGCGCAGCACAAGGAGGCCGAGGCGCTGAAGGAGGCGAAACGGC
>JAIRTL010000107.1 GCA_031254915.1 Planctomycetota bacterium | reverse complement strand
CAATTCCGGGCCGCGCCCGGCCTATTCGTGGAAACGCGCCCCTTGCGGCATTGTCAAAAGCCATCCGGGTCCTCGTCCAGCGGGACGATCTCCGAGGCGGCGACTTCCCGCACCGCCGCATTGCGGGAAAAGCCGGGGTCTTTCCCGCCCGCGACCGGGTGGGCGGCGGTTTTCAACGGCAGAAGCCGTTGGGGGGAACGGCCGCCCCCGCCCCTGCCGGAAGAACCGGTTCCGCGGGCCGCGGCCGAAGTGCCGTACACGAGCGCCAACAGATTGTCGACCTCGTTGGCGAGCGAATTCGCCTCGGCATCCAGATGCCCGGAAGCGGAGGCGGTTTCCTCCGATTGGGCGGCGTTTTGCTGGGTGACCTTGTCCATCTGCGCGACAGCCGTATTCACCTGGTCGACGCCCGACGCCTGCTCCTGCGTCGCGGCGGCGATGCCGCCGACAAGCGTCACCACCTCATCCATGCCGGTATGGATCTCGGCGAAATTCGCCGTCAGGGAAGCGGCGATCCCGGTGCCCCGGTGGACGCTGGCCACGGAGCCGGCGATGAGTTCCGTCGTATCCTTCGCGGCCTGGGCGGAACGCTGCGACAGGTTCCGCACCTCGTCCGCGACGACCGCGAACCCCTTTCCCGCCTCGCCCGCCCGGGCGGCCTCCACGGCCGCGTTGAGGGCGAGAAGATTGGTCTGGAACGTGATGTCCTCGATGGTTTTGACGATATTGCTGACCTTTTCGGAACGCTCGTTGATGTCGGCCATGGCCTCGGTCATATTGACCATCGCCGCCGCGCCGTCCTCGACCACTTTTCCGGCGTGGGCGGTGATCTTCCGGGTCCGGTCGGCGTTGTCGGCGTTCTGCCGGGTCATGGACGCCATTTGCTCGAGGGCGGAAGAGGTTTCCTCGAGACTGGCCGCCTGCGCGGTCGCCCCCCTGGCGAGGGAATTGGAGGCGGAGGCGATCTGGCTGGACGCCGCCCTGACGGCCTCCGCGCCGTGGGTCAGGGAATCTATGATCCTGTTTATGGGGAGGGTGACGCTCCGCACCAGGAGGAAGGCTATGAGCATGCCGGCGTTCAGGGCGATGGCGGCGCCGGCCATCATGATCCCCGAAGAGGATTTCACGGCGCCGGCGATGCCTTCCATGCCTTCCTGGACCACCCCGACATTGCCTGTCAGCAGTTCGGTCGCGGCGCCGGTGATCTCGACGACCATGCCGTTGATCTCGTGATAGCTGTCGACGGTATTGGCCGCGTGGGCGAGGATTTCCTCATTCCTTCCCCGGCACTGTTCCAGGGAGGCGATGAATTGTTCGAAATCCGTCTGGATCGCCTGAAAGATCCTGGCCGCCTCCCCGGATTCGGCGGCGCCGGAATTCCGGTATTTGGCTATATTGTCGATGTTTTCCCGCAGCATTTTTTCGGCGGCCTGGTCCGCCGCCCTCGCCTCGTCGAGGTCGTGGACGGCCTGGGCGTGCCAAAAATTGGCGAGCGCGTTCCCCAGGTTTTTCGTCAATCCATTGACGAATTCGAGACGCGCGGCCAGGGATCGCGCGTCCTCCGGGGACGACTTCCCCGAACCCGGGGCGGACAAGTCGCGCAGTATGTTCGCGTGCGCCGCGGCCAGCGTCGCGTCGAGCTTCGCCGCGTCCTCGCCCATGGTCCTGCGAACCTCCAGGAGGCGGTTGATCGCATCGTGCATGGCTTGCGAACCGGCGTCGAACTCCGCCATCTTCGCCTTCAGCGCCGGCAGCGTCTTGCGCGTAACAGGCAAATGATCCGGCGGGATGGACGCGAGGATGGCATCGATGTTCCGGACGGTTTCCGCCATCTGCTTCACGCCCTCGCGGGTCTGATCATACGTTTCCTCCAATTGGTTGATCGAGTAGATGTACGCGCCGTTGCCCGCCTCCAGGATTTGGGTCGCGAGCGAAAACGCCTCCACGTTGATCGGCGTGCATTCCGTGGCGGTAAGATCGATTGCGGCGCCGGTCGCGTCCACATGGCCATTGGCGACCGAAAAAAACCGGATGGACAAAAGATTCACCACCAGCGCGACGACAATCATAATGCCGAACCCGGCATACAGTTTCATCTTCAGGCTCATTGCGCTTCCTCCGTTGCGTCCAACCCATATTCGCCTCCGAACGCTTGCGAGGCGAATTTCACCGTTCCTGACTTCATTATACACCACATGCCGACGCCGGCTTGAAATTGCGAAAATGCCATGGCGTGGATTTTCGGGGAAATCGGGCCGGCCGCCGCCCGATTTCCCCAAGGGACGGCGGCGCCTGCGGGACAAGGGATTGATTGGCCGCCGGGTCGGGCGATGCCGCCGGCGGGGGATGGCTTCGGGCGGGCCGTTCGGGATGATTTTTCCCGCGTCGTATTGCATGTGCACAATACGCCAGAAGCGCACGAATGGAACAGGGGCGCAACCGCCGGGCGACAAATTACTTGACGGCGACGACAGGCGAGACGATTTCCCGGTCGAAAAAATTCACGCTCATGCCGGCGTCGATCACATGGCGCTGGGCGTTCACGCCGCTCGATCTTTGGCTGAGGAGGAAGAGGACGAGGTTGGCCACTTCGCCCGTCTCCAGCGGCCGCTTGCGGAGGGTGGCTTTTTCCGCGAACAGGTAGTTTTCAAGATATCCGGGAATCCCCGCCGAGGCGGAAGTCTTCAGGAGGCCGGCATTGACGGCGTTGAAGCGGACTTCGGAAAAGCGGGAAAAGCTCTTGGCGAGAAACGCCACGGAGGAATCAAGCGCCGCCTTGATCGGGGCCATATAGCCGTAACTTTCCGACGCCATCGCCGTATGGGAAATGGACACGGTCACCACCGACCCGTCCCGGGCGAGCGATCCCTTGAAGGCGTTCGCGAGCGCGACCAGGCTGAACATGCTGATGTCGACGGCCTGCAGGAAATCGGCGCGGGGCGTCTCGTGGAACGGCTTGACGCCGTCCCCATACCGCGCGAAGGCGATGGAATGGACCATGCCCTGCAGGAGCGGATGCCGCTCCCGAACGCGGTCGGCGAGCGCGGCGATCTCCCCTTCCCGCTCCACGTCGCAGGCATGCGCGTCCAGGCCCGGAAACAGCTTCCGCGCCGTTTCCGCCGCCGCCGCATCCCTGACCGCGAGGACGGGCGCCGCGCCCTCGTCCAGCAAGCCCCTGACGACGTGATAGGCGACGCTCTTCCGGTTGGCGACGCCGGTGACGAGGAACGATTTCCCTTCCAGGCCGAGAAACGACATGACACCCTCCCATGCGGCGCGTTAACGATTGGCTCCCCTGGCGCGTTTCCGGGCTCGACCGCGCCACCCAAAAACGCGCCGGGGGAGGTCGGCCATTCGCGAAAACGCCGTAGCCGCTTCATGGCCGCGCACGGTCGGGGGACTCGCGACCCCGGACCGTGAACGGCATGACGCCCTAACCGCCGAATCCGAGAATGCGCGCCAACGCCCCGCCCCGGCGCATGTCCATGCCCCCGTACTGGCAGAGTTCATGGCAGCAGTAGCAGCGTATGCACTTTTCCCGGTCGATGACGGGATCCGGATCGAGGCGCATCGCTCCGGCCGGGCAAATCGCGACGCAATGTCCGCAGCGGACGCAGCGCCCGTTGGCCCTCGGCGGCGGTGAAATGCGGGCGCGGAGCCAGTCGGCGAGACGGGGAAGGCGCTTTTCCACAAAGCCGCCGTGCATTTGCGCCGTGACAAGCTCCGGAATGTCCCAATCGTCCGGGCGGAGCGCTTCGGGGCTTTCGCCGAAAATCTCGACCTCGCGCCATTCGCTCGGCCCATGCCCCGACGCCGCCAGCAGCGTGAACAGCAGCGACCGCTCCAAACCGAGCACGTCCATTATCGCCGCGTCGAGCGCCCACGGATCGTCTCCGGCGGCGATGAAATTCGTCCACCTCGGCCGTCCCGACGACGGCCCCATGCCGTCCATCGCCAGGACGGCGTCGAGAATCGACAGCGCCGGCCGGACCGCCATGGCGATCTCGTTCAGCGCGCGCGCGAAAACGAGTTTGTCCCTGCCGGCACGATAGTGCCACTGGAACTTGCGCGTCCCCGGCACGGCGCCGAACATGTTCTTCACGGCCAGGGTCATGAGCATCTGGCCGTGGGTCTTCATCTTCGGCAGATTGATGACGACGTCCGCCTCGAGAAGCTCCCGCGCCAGCTCCAGCCGCGGAAACGATCGGCCCCGGTCCATATGCTCCACGGGGGTGAATTCGACGACGGCCGCTCCCAGTTCCTCCGCCACCGGCAGGATGCCGCACAATCTGGCGGCGCCGCGCGCCGTCCCGAAGCCGGGCGAATCGCCGATGAGCAGCTCCCCCGCCCCGGCCTCGAGCGCCAGCCGCCCGGCGGCGCGGACAATCTCCGGATGGGTGTTGAGCGCCTTCCCGGCGGCGCGGCCGAAAAGCAGGTTCGGCTTGAGCGCCACCTTCGCGCCGGGCTTGACGAAGCGCTCCATGCCGCCCAGCGGCGCCAGAACGCGGCGAAGCGCCTCGAGCGTCTTCGCCGGATCGTACGCGTCCAGCCGTTCAAGGGCGACCCCGGGACGGGTCATGCTTTCCCGTCCGCGTCGGGAGCGTCCGTCTGGGCGTATTCGGCGATGAGTTCCGGAATGTCGCGGGAATACTCGACAAGGCTGAGAAGGTTGACGGCGACCGTATACACGCCGGCGAAAGTGGCGCAGCCGCGCAGGAAGCCTTCACTCGCCATCGCCCCCCCCGGCATGCCGTACGTCCAGTCGCGGGCGAGGACAAGAAGAAGAAACGCCGCCGTCGCCAGGCTCTGGGTGAACATCTTGATCTTGCCGGACAGCTTGGCGGGCACCGCGTTCCCCTTCAGGGCGGCGTAGCGGCGCAAAATATGCATGGCGATTTCGCGGTACAACACGAGGATCGGCAGCCAGATGCTGATCGCCCCGCCAAAGCGCGGCGACTCCGACAACCCGAACAACAACGTCATGAAAAACGTGCTGTCCGCCACCGGATCCATGATCTTGCCGAAATTGGTGACTTCGCGGCGTGCGCGCGCCAGCGTCCCGTCGAACAAATCGGTGAGCAGCGTAACAATGAGCAGAATGAACGCGGCGAGCGATATCTTCCAGGCGCCGGGATCAAGCGCCGGATCACGAAGACGCGTTACGAGCAGCAACATCGCCGGCGCGAAAAAAAACCGCGACAACGTGAGCGCATTGGGCAGATTGAAAAGAGGCAGCCGCTTTCTCATGGATACGCTTCTTTCGGAAAAAACACACACGCCGACCCCGCCAACCGCCCGGCCGCCATACCGCGCCGGCCCGACCCGCCTCCCCCACCCGCCCTTTCCAAAAGCTTGCCAAAAGGTTTTGGGAGGGGCGGCCCGGAGGGGAGAGTTGTTCCCGAAAAAGCCCCCCCTCCGGATACGCGCCGGGAAAACGAGCCGCCGCCCGTAGTATAGCCGGCGGCGGAGGGAGCGTCAATCGAGGCGGAAAACCTCTTTTGCGCCTTCCCGCAGCGCGTCAAGCGTTTGCGCCATGTCCGCCGCCAGAGCCGCCGCGACGGTCATCGTCCTGCCGTCGGCCGGATGGCGGAAGGTCAGGCTTTCGGCGTGGAGCGCGCAGCGGTCGAGGATATGGAGGCGGCCGTCCGGGAGCTCCAGGGTCAGACGCCCGCCGCCGCCGTAGCGGGCGTCGGCGGCGAGCGGATGTCCGAGCGCCGCCATATGCACGCGGAGCTGGTGTTGTCGGCCCGTGACCGGACGCAGCCGGACCAGCGTGAATCCGGGCAACCGTTCCGCGACTTGATAGCGGGTAAGAGACGCCTTGCCCGGCGCGTCATGGCGGACCGCCACCCGGCAATGGTCGCCCTCGCCGGCGGGGCCGAGCGGCAGATCGATTTCGCCCTTGTCGTCCGCGAGCTTTCCCCGGCACAGCGCCAGATATTCTTTCCCGGGAACGCGGTTTTCGAAATCCCCCTGCACGATCCGTTTGGCGGCGGCGTGCTTGGCGACGAGGACGACTCCGGAGGTGCACTGGTCGAGGCGGTTGGCGAGGGTCACGGGTTCGTCGTCCGGGAGAATGCCCTTGTAGCGCCAGTACAGGGCGTTCAGGAGCGTGTCGTGACGGTGCCTGCCCACGGGGTGGACGACGAGCCCCGGCTGCTTGTTGACGACGACGATGTCGTCGTCCTCGTGGAGGATGTCGAGGGGGATGCGCTTGCCGGCGTCTTCGCCCTCTTCCGGAATGTTGCAGCGCAGAAGCACGGCGTCGCCGTCGAGGACCCGCCAATTGGCGGGACGGGGAGCGCCGTTGACTTCCACCCGGTTTTCGCGGATGCGCCGCTGGATGCGGGTCCGACTCATCGACGGCACCATCGCCCTGATGAACAAGTCGAGGCGCAGGCGGTCCTGCGCCGGCGTCACCGGGAATTCCAGGTCGAACGGCTTGGCCGGATTGATCGGCATTTCAGGCGTCCGTCTCGAAGCGCCGAAGCCGTTTGGCTTCGGCGAAGGGGGAGCCGCCGCCGGATGCGGCGAACACGCAGCCGCCCGCGAGGCCGGCGAGGATGTTGCCGCAGCGCAGAAGCAGCATGGCGAGGACGCCGGCCTGGGCGTTGCCCATGCCGGGCGCGGCGAGATCGAGCAGGGCGGCCATGGCGAGCTCCCCCTGACCAAGGCCGCCCGGCGCGCCGGGGATGGAGTTGACCGCCATGGCGAGCGGCACGACGAGAAAATGCCGCAGCGCCGACACGCCTTCCACGCCCGCCGTCCGCCCGAACAGCATGCAGGCGAAAACGACGGCGATATGCGAGGCAAGTCCGTGGAGGAAAGCGAGCGGCAGGGTCCTTTTCCCGGCCAAGTTTCGGGCCAGGAGCCGGCGGAAGCGCCTGAAGCGGCCCCACACCGGATGCCGATCCGCTTCCGGGGCCCCGCCGTCGAGCGCGGCGCGGCGCCCCGACAGGAGGAAAACGGTCAGAAGAAGCGCGATTCCGGCGGCGGCGGCGACGAAGGTCCCGAGCCGCGCGGACAACGCCGACCCGAAAAAACCGGCGTCGAGGAGCGAGGCGGCGAGAATGATGCAAACAAGCGGCGGCAGGCCGAGGAACCGGTCGAGGGTGACGGCGGCGAGCGCCGGCGCGAACCCCCGCCGCTCCCCGCCGGAAATGGCATACACGCGGTACGCGTCGCCGCCGGTCGCCCCCGGCAGAAAAATATTGAAGAAATTCCCCACCAGGCACAGGCGCAGGCAATGCGGGATGGAGACCGCGCCCATCGAATCGTTGAGGAGGAGGCCGATCCTGAGCGCGCCCCAGAACGGCTGGCTCAGGCAGAACGCGAGGCCCAGAAGGACCAGCGGCCAATTCCGGAGAATGCGCGCAAGGCCGGCGGCGTCCGGACGGAGCCTGGCGTCCGTCGCCATGAAGCACAGCAGGCCAAACGCGAAGCACGCCCGGTGCACGCGCCAGGAGGCATGGCCGAGCAACCGCCAGACGACGCCGGGGATCAGCGCCAATCCGACCCAGAACGCGAACCGGCCGGCGGCGGCGCCGGGGGCGGCCGTCAGGCAGACGGCGGCCGGAACCGGCAGCAACAGGACGGGCAGCCATTCCCACCGGGACGGGGATGCGGAAGGCGCGGCGCCGTCAGCGGCCATCGGCCGGAACCTCCATGCCGTTGCGCCGCGCCCAGGCGTCGCGGCTGGACGCGCTGTCGCCCGGGTCGTCGCCATAGAGCCGGAACAGGGCGCGCGCGGCGACCATGGCGAGGGCGTCGTCTCCGCAGGAACGCATGAGGGAGTGGACGGCGGGGCCGGCTCGCGCATCGCCGAGCTTGCCCAGAGACTCGAGCGCGGCGGCGCGCAGCTCCGGATCGCCGCTGCCGAGCGCCGCCGTCAGATGCGGGACAACCCGCGCGTCGCCGAGGTCGCCGAGGGTTTTCGCCGCTTCGCGCCGCAGCCCGGGGTTGTCGCCTTCGAGGTCGTCGAGCATTCGCGGCACGACGCCGACGACGCCGAGGGAGACGAGCGCCCTGGCGGCTTCGCCTCTCACGGCGGGCCATGAGTCGTTCAGGAGGATCGTGAGCGCCGCCGGCGCGTTGGCGAAGCGCTTCTCGCCCGCTATCCGCGCGGCAAACGCGCGCACCGGGCCGGACAGGTCGCCGAGGGCGGCGACGACGTATTCCTCGGCCCGTGGATCGGCGACGTCGCGAAGCATCCCGAGGGCGCGAAGGCGAAGCGCGGTCGAGGGATGGCGGACAAAGGCGGCCGCGCAGCGGTCGCCCGTTCCGGGCGCGGGCGGGAACATGGCGTACGGATAGCCGAGGGCGGCGAGGGCGGCGAGGGCTTCGAGGGAGACGGCGGGATCTTCGTGGGCGGCGTGCCGCTCCACCGCGTCCCAATGCGCGGGCGGGCGGAGCCTCGCCAGGACGCGAAGCGCCTCGGCGAGCAGGCGCGGGTCGGTTTCGAGATACAGAAACGACGCCAGACGTTCCGTCGCCTGCGGCGACCCGGACACGCCGGCGGCGCGGACGGCCCAGAACTTGAGTTCATGGTCGGCGTCCCCGAGGTATTCCCACAATTTCCGCGCCAGGTTGTCGGGCATCGGGACGGTTTGTCCATCGCGCTCGAACCGGGCATGCCTCGCATACAAGCCGCGCACCACAAACGCCCGGAACCGGGACCTCGCCTTCGCTTCGCGGAGCGCAAGTTCCATCCAGTCCTCGGTCGCATCCGGCGGACGCGTTTCCCCCGGTTCCCTGCCGCCATGGCGAAGCAGGCGGAAAATTTCCCGTTCCGGAAGGCGGGAATACATCTCGCCAAGCGCTTCCGCGGCCGCAACCGCGATCACCGGATCGGCGCCGAAAGCGGCCGCCAACAGCGCCGCTTCGGAGTCGGGCGAAGTCGAGACGCCAAGCAGCCGCGCCGCGACAACCGCGTCCGGGCCGCCGTTTTCGACGGCGGAAATAAACGCGCCCGCCGAAGTCCCGGCAAGCGCGTCAAGGCGCGATTCCGCGTATTCTTTCGCGTAGGCGGGCGCGCGCGGATCGACGGCGAGATCAAGCAGCGCCCGCGCGTCCAGGGCGGACGCCGCGCCGAGAAGCGCGAACCAGCCTATGCACGCCAGCAACCCCGGCGACCGCATACGTCTCCCCCCCGTTTTCGTTCCGACAGGGGCGGACAGCTATTTCTTGGCCTTGGCGAGGGCGCGGGAGGGCCTGGATTCCTCTTTCAGGCGGGTTGCCTTGCCGATCCTGCCGCGAAGATAATAGAGCTTGGCCCGGCGGGTGCGGCCGCGGCGCCTGACCTCGACCTTCTCGACCCTGGGCGCGTGGAAGGGGAAGACGCGTTCGACGCCTTCGCCGGACACCAGGCGGCGCACAGTGAAGTTGGCGTTGATGCCGCCCTTGTTCATCGCGATCACGACGCCGTTGAAAACCTGGATGCGTTCCTTCTCGCCCTCGATGATGCGGACGTGCACATCCACCGTATCGCCGACCCGGAAGTCGTCGATCGATTGTTTGGCGTGCTCTTTTTCAAGTTCGCTGATAATGGGATTCATGACCCACTCCTACGTGAAAATCCGCCCCGCGCCATGACGCGCCGCCGGCGCTTCGCATACCCATGAACCGTTTCGGGGGCCGGGCAACGACGCGTGTCGCTCCAGATCGCCGATAAAAACAACCACGCCCGGACCAAGAGCCGGGCGCTTCACTGGCAAACAAATCATAGCATGAACGCAACGTCATCGCAAGCGCAAAATTCGGGCGGCGTTTTTTATTTCCGCGGCGTTTTCACGAAGTGAACTTGTAAAGAAAAGCAAACCGACTACCGGGCGGGCGCCCTTCCCGAAGCCTCGCCGGTCAGTTCACCCAATCACGCGAGCGGTAGACCAGGACATGGCCGCCCCCGGAAAGGATCAGAACCCCTTCCGACAGATCCACCCTCACCCCGGCCTCGAGCATGCGCGGGATCGCCTGGTCAAGACGGTTCAGCGCTTCGTCCGGGCACATCATCAGCGTCGAGGCGACAGGGCCGGCGGCGGTGAGAACGCCGTTTTCAAGCTTGCCCGGAGCCAGGAAGCGGTTGCAGGCGCTGCCGGCGATGCGCATGCCCTCGAGGAACTCGATGCCGGGCTGGCGGCGTTCGACCGCGATTTCCTCGCCGTCAAACGTTTCCAATACAAAGCGACGGTGCAGCAGGTCGGCTTCCGTAACCATGGCTTTCTCCACCACCGGCGCCGGCGCGGGCGTCGCGGCCGCAGTCGGCGCCGGCGCGCAGACGGAAGCACGGGGCGGAGCGCAAACGGGCGCGGGGCGGGCGCGCTCGCGACAGCCGAAAACGGCCAACGCGGCCGCGAACAGGAGACTCGATACGATTGCCTTCCTCATAATTCCACTCCTTCCCCCTTTCGGGGCGGCATTCCCTCCCCCTCGTCACGCCTGAAGACCACATGTCCGTCGATGCGGAAAACCGGCGGTTATCCCTCCCAGACCGCGGCCCGCCCCTCGAGCGCGGCGGGATCGGGTTCGCATGGCGGCGGCGGGCGCTCCTCCATTTCCCGCATCTCGCGAAGCACGCCCGTTCCCATCCATAGCGAGAGGAAAAAGGTCGCCGCATCGGCTCCGGGCTGGGCGAGCTGGATGCCGAGAACGCCGAAGCGCGGCGTCAATGCGAAAAGAACCGGCATAAGGAACAACCCTTGCCGCGCCAGCGCGAGAACGCTTGCGCGCCACGCCTTGCCGATCGTCTGCAGCATCATGTTGTTGAGAATGATCCAGCCAGAAAGCGGAAACGTCAGACATTGGAGACGAAGGGCGAGCGTGCCGATCTCGATGACGCGAGGATCGTCCCGCCGGAACAGGGCGACGATTTCCGACGCGAAAACGGCGCCGACGGCGGCGATGAAAACCAGCGCGACCGACGAGGTTTTCACGCAGAAGAAAAACGCCCGCCCGACGCGGGCGTACAGTCCGGCGCCGTAATTGAATCCGCAAACCGGCTGGAACCCCTGGCCAAAGCCGATCAGCGCCGATCCGGCGAACATGCCGACGCGCTGGACGATCGCGATCGCGGCGACGGCGGCGTCGCCGAAGCCGGCGGCCGTATGGTTGAGGACGATCGTCGCCGTGCCGGCCAGACCTTGCCGGCACAGCGACGGAAAACCGCCCATGGCGATTTCGCGGTACGCCGCCAGGCTTGGCCTGATGTTGCCGGGCCGAATCCGGATATTGCCGGGGCGCGCGCAGCCGCGGAGAAGCAGGGAAAAGCCGACCATCTGGCTGATCATTGTCGCCAGTCCCGCGCCGCCGACGCCCATATCGAGGACGAAGATGAAAATCGGATCGAGGATGATGTTCAGGACCGCGCCGGATGCCATGCCGATCATGCCGTACACCGCGCTCCCCTGGAAGCGAAGCAGGTTGTTCAGCGTGAACGACGACGCCATCCACGGCATGGCGACGAGAATGTAAAACAGATATTCACGGGCGTGAGGAAGGATGGTGGGGGTCGATCCGAGCAGTTCGGCGAGATGATCGAGGTTGGCGAGACCGGCGGCGGCAAGCGCCGCGCCGACCGACAGCGTCGTCGCGAAGCCGGTCGCGGCCATCCTGCCCGCGTTGTCGTACCGTTGCGCGCCAAGTTCGCGCGCGATGTAGTTGCCGGCGCCGTGCCCGAAGAAAAAGCCGACCGCCTGGATAAGCGCCATAAGGGAAAAACTCACCCCGACCGCCGCAGTCGCCGACGTGCCGAGGCCGCCGACGTAATACGTGTCGGCCATATTGTATATCGCCGAAATAAGCATCATGGCGATGGTGGGCGCCGCCATCCTGAGCACGAGCCGCTCCACGGGCCCGGTGGTCATCATGGTGAATTTATCATGCATGGCGGGCCGATAGCTTTTGCGTGGGGTTATGGGAACAGGCTCGTGGCTCGGCCGCGCCAAGGCCGCAGTAAAAACCCCGGAACCGCGCATTGCGGCTCCGGGGCTGTCGTTGAGCGACGCTTTTTCGATAACCCGCCGTTCCACCGGCCTATTGGGCGTAAACTATCGCCATGGTGGGCTGGAAGAAGTTGGTCGATTCGGACTTGGAGACGACGTCCGTGAGTTCGTCCGTCATCAGGTCGGCGGTGAAGCGCTTGTCGCCGACGCTGCAGGCCTTGATCGAAACGTTCCAAGCCGCGGTTTCGCCAATCCCGAGGACGGGCAGCGGCGCGAACTGGAGGGTGCGTTCATCGACGGCGGTGATGTCGGTGACGCCGGAGCCGCCGACGTATTCCATGCCTTCGTCAAGCTTGATCGTGTAGCGGAGGTTCCTGGATTCGCTGGAACCGGTGTTGCTCGCGGTGACCGTGTAGACGACCGTGTTGCCGATGATGACCGGATCGCAGCTGTCCTTGAGGCTCGTGAGAACGCCGGGGACGCCGGACAGGGTCAGGCAGTGGGTCGCGCTCTTCGGATCGACGCAACGGCCGGTGACCGAGAAGTCGGAGCGGATCGCGCCGGGGACGGTCGAGGTCAGGGTCAGGCAGACGGTCCTGCTCTCGTTGGGTTCCAAGGTGCCAAGCGCCCAGGCGACCTTGTTGCCGCGAGCCTTGCCGCCGTCGCTGATCGACTCGATCTTGACCTTCTGGCCGTCGATGCTGTCGAGAAGGACCACGTCCCTGGCCGGCGAGTTGCCGACGTTGGTGACGGTGATCTGGTAGGGCTGCGGGGTGCAGATGTACCCATCGGCGGGGCCGGCGGCCTTGAGTTGAAGCTCGGCCGCAACGACCTTGATGTTCGCGGTGGCCGTCGAGTAGCAGTTGCGGTCGGCGGTCGCGCGGGCGGTGTTGGTGAATTCGCCCGTGTGCGTCGCCTTCAGCTTGACTTCGAAGGTCTTGTAGCCGCCGACGGGGATGGTGCCGGCGCTGATGGAGATCTTCGACTGGCCGTCAAGCGTGAGCAGGCCTTCCGGCAGTTCGTCGGTGATGCAGACGTTGGTGGCCGGGGCGGAACCGACGTTGCGGACCGACAGGCACATCACGATCGGATCGCAGATGTCGACGACTTCGGGAAGCGTCTTGGTGAGTTCGATGTTGCACTGGATGACGCGCGTGGAGAGCGGCAGCGGAAGCTCGTAGCAAATCTTCGCGAGGGCGTTGGAGACCAGGCAGCCGAGCATGCTGGCGCGACCGGTGATGGTGATGATCTTCGCCGATTTCGCGGGGATTGTGCCGAGGTTCCATGAAACGCGGTTGCCGGACTGCGCATCCGGCTTCGGCTCGATGGAATCGACGGAGAAGCCATCGGGGAGGATGTCGTCAAGGGTCACGGCGATCATGTCGACGGACGCGCGGTTGGAAATCTGGATCTGGTAGCTGAACTGATCCCCGATGATGACTTCGTACGGACCCTGCTTCTCGAGCAGGACCAGCGCGCTCGCGGGGTTGGTGCACGGGCCGGGATAACCGCACCATGAATAGATCGAACTCTTGGACACCTTGTAATTCGCATTGGCCATGGCTGTCTCGGTGTCCTGGGCGGCGGCGAACCCCGCGACCAGGAGGAACGCTGCAGCCAGACCGATAGCTGACACTCGTTTCATGTTCTTCCTCCTCCAATAACTCCTGCGCTTATACAATGCGGAACGTGAATACTCCCAATAATCCATCTCCCCAAACGACCCCGCGCCCATACTGCGAGCGAACCACAGCCATATCGGGCGCGGCCCGAAATTGTGACACCGGGGGAAAGGGGGTTGCCTTGCTCCACATCCGTTTCCCTTGGCCATGCCATGGCCGCGCACAGCCGAGGGAATCACAACTCCGGTCCGTGAACAATATAAATATGTTGTTATCGGCGGAAAAAGTCAAGTGTATTCCGTGTCGATATTTTTGCCGAAAAACCCGATTCAATCCCCGCCGATTCCCTCCGCTTCGTAACACGCAATGTTTCCCAAGGTTATAAAAACCGCTTTCCCGCACGGATTTGAAAATTTTGTCTCAAGTTTTTTTCGGATGTTGCTTAAATACAGACGAATCCACATGATGGAGTGATTATCGGACTCCGCGATCAGTACGACATACCGATCCGCACGCCGAAAAAAGTTCCCCTGTCCTTGGCCGGATACCCTTCCGGTTTCTTCCTCCTGACCGCTTCCCATCCGTACTCGAACATCATGTATACGGACGTCGAGAAATCCCAACGGAAATTCATCACCGCCTTCCAGTACGCGTCCCCGCGCTTGTCGAGACCTTTTTCCTCCAGCCGCAGCCATTCGACCATGCCGCCGAGCCGCTTCCCCGGCATGATTTCCCGCTGCGCCCCCAACTGGGCGATGTCCACGCCGTAGCCGGTCGAGAAATTCGCGTTCCACCCGCGCTGATATTCGCCGAACACCCGCCACGGGCCGCTTCGCCAATCAAACCCGACTGACGCGGCCCAGGCGTTTTCCCGCGCCCGCGCGCCGTCGGCGAGATCGAGACGAAGCGAGCCGTCGCCCATGCCGGAAGAATGCGCCGCCGTCACGGAGGCCTGAAGCGTCAGATCTTCGACCGGCCGCCACCAGACGCGCGCCGCGGCGCCGACACCGGCGTCGGTCGCCCCGAAACGCTCAAGCCGCGCCTTGCGGCCGTCGTCCCCGAGCTGGAAAACGGCGGCCTCGACCCGCCAGCGATCGCCCCACTGGTAGGCGGCGCCGGCCAATGCCGCGCGGTCGATCTGTCCCGGCCGCATCGGCGGCAACCGCCGGCGCTTTGCCGGATTTGTCGGATCGGCGGGATCCGGGACCTCGTCGCCGCGCGGATCGACGATGAAAATCCGCCCTTCGGACGAATCTTCCCGGTGGGCGCGATGGTGGTAGCTCTGCAGCATGCCCAGCGTCACGTCCTGCCCGTACGGCGCCCTGCCCCTGCCGGCGAACACGTCGAAGCCGCTCCCGGCGACGGAATGCATAACGAGGAGCGCCTCCTCGAAAATGCGGTCCTCCTCGCGGTACGGCTCCGACCCGTCGCTCAAATCGAACTTGAAAAACACCGATGCGGCGGGATGCACGTCGGCGCGAATCCTGAGATTGGCGCGTTGCAGGGACCAGGAAGCCTTGGTTCCCGTCTTCGCGGGGCGGCGATAGCCGTAATCGGCGTGCAGTTCGCCGCCGACCGCGACGTTCGCGTTCTTCCGGACGGAAAGGGCGTCGGCCGACGTGAACGCGACCGCATCCGCCGCGCCGCCGCGCGCGACGGCGACGGCGGCAATCGCCGTGAGCGCGACGGCACCCAGCGGCAATCGGCCGACGACTTTCCCCATGCTTCCCGCCCCCTCCCCCGAGGAAACCGTCCCGGAACGGCCGCCCCCTGCGGCCGAAGGACGAATGTCTTCAACTTTCTTCGGAAACAATCCTACCGATACGGGGGTGGCGATGCAAGGACGGCGTGAAAAAACCGCCGGCCTTTCTCAAGGCCGGCGCGTCCCCGGGCGCTCCCCCGGAGCGGATTGATCGATATCTAGTACAGAACGTTCTGCGCTTCGCGGGAATCGACGTTGTCCCTGGTGACGAAGATGATGCCGGTGTCGATTTCCTTATCGAGTTTTTTGCCTTCAAGCCCGTCCATGGCGGCCTTGACGCCGAGGTAGCCCATGTTGTAGGGGCTCTGCACGGCGATGCCCTGGAGCGTGCCGTCGCGGATGAAGCCCTGGAGGTTCTGGTCGCCGTCGAAGCCGATGGCGGCGATCTTTCCCGCCCAGCCGTTTTCCTTGATCGCGCGGCCCATGCCGACGGCGGTCGGCTCGTTGGCGCCGAAGATGCCGATGAGGTCGGGGTTGGCGGAAAGGACGTCCGTCGTCTGGTTGAGGGCGGTGATCATCTCGGCCTGGGAGTAATAGGTGTTGACGATGGTGAGTCTGGAATTCTTCTGGATGTAGTCGCGGAAGCCGCCGACGCGGCCGATTTCGGAGCCGGCGCCGGCGATGTAGCTCATGATCGCGATCTTGCCCCCGGCGTCCGGACCGCCGACGCGCTTGATCAGTTCCGCCGCGCAGAGTTCGCCGGCGGCGAGGTTGTTGGTGGCGAGAAAGGAGTCGTAGAGGTCGTCGCCGTTGATGAGGGAGTCGATGATGATGACGGGGATGCCGGCCTGCCTGGCGCGACGGACGGGCGGAACAAGCGCGTCCGGATCGCTGGGGGCGAGGACAAGCGCCGCGATGCCGCGATTCACCGCGTTCTCGACCATGTTGACCTGCTCGACGATGTTCGTCTCCGCGTCCGGCCCGTTGAAGCTGATGAAGATGTCCTTGCCGGCTTTCTTGAGTTCGCCCTCGGCGTCGAGCGACCCGGTGTTGACGTGCTGCCAGAAGCTGGAGTTGAGCGTTTTGACGATGACGGCGATCTCGTCCGCCGCCTTGACGCCCGAAACGCCGGCAACGCCGATCAGGAGCGCCGCCAGGAACAGCATTTTCAGTCCACGCATGCCAATTCTCCTTATTTCAAGCCTTCGCCGCCACACCGCGGCGCTGAATGGGATTCGAGGTTCGCCGCTGCGCTCCCTCACTTTTTCCGGTTCCGGAACTGGTCGACGGACACGGCGAGGATGATCACGGCGCCGATAATGATCTGCTGGACAAAGCCCTGGACGCCGAACATGTTGAGACCGTTGCGCAGCACGCCGATGATGAAGGCGCCGATGATCGTCCCGGAGATGCCGCCGACGCCGCCCATCAGGCTGGTGCCGCCGATGACGGTGGAGGCGATCGCGTCCATTTCGAAGGCGACGCCGGCCGTGGGTTGCACGGTGACGAGGCGGGACATGGTGACGATGCCGGAGAGGGCGGCGAAGCCGCCGCAGATCATGTAGGCGAAGAATTTCACCTTCACGACGTTGATGCCGGAGAGGCGGGTCGCCTCCTCGTTGGAGCCGACGGCGTAGATGTAGCGGCCGAGCTTCGTGCTCGAGAGAATATAATAGAAGACGACCGCAAGAACGGCCATGAGGATGACGGCGTGGGGAATGCCCGGAAAGCCGATCACCTCCACCCCCCTGGCGTTGAGCCTGTAGGTGGTCCCGAGAGCCCCGTTGCCGATGTCGCCGAAGCTTTCCGGAAGGCCGGGGATGGAGCGGGCGTTGGTGACCAGAAGCGCCAGGCCGCGCGCGATCATCATCATGCCGAGGGTGGCGATGAACGGCGGCAGGCGCAGGAAGTTCACCATCGCCCCGTTGAGGAAGCCGACGAAGACGCCGGAGAGGGCGCCCGCGAAAAACGCGACATAGACGTTCCATTCCCAGTCTTTCACCAGCATTCCGGCGACGACGCCGGACATCGCCAACACCGACCCGATCGACAGGTCGATGCCGCCGGTGATGATGACGAAGGTCACGCCGATGCCGGCGAGCGCGATCGTCGTGGTCTGGCGGCAGATGTTGATGAGGTTGTCCACCGTGAAGAAATTCCTCGCGATGAGGGAAAACACGACGAGCAATGCGACCAGGCCGGCGAGGGCGGCGAATTTCTGCAGCAGGTCGGCGTTGAGCAGGCGGGCGGATTCGTCGTCCATCGCCGTCCCGGCGGGAAGCGGTTCGTTTGCCATGGAATAAGCCTTTCAACCCAAAAGACGTTTTCTGTACGCGAACGGCGCCGGGGCGGTCCGGGTTACAGGAGTCCCGCCGCGTGATGGAGGATCTTTTCCTGCGTCGCGCCTTCGATATTCATGATCGCCGCGACCCTGCCCTGCGACATGACCATGATCCTGTCGCTCATGCCGAGGATCTCGGGGAGCTCGGACGAAATCATGATGATGCCGGCGCCGCTGGCGGCGAGCCCGTCCATCAGTTCGTAAATGGCGTATTTCGCCCCGACGTCGACGCCGCGCGTCGGCTCGTCGAAAATGAGCACCCTGGCGTTCCGGAACAGCCATTTGGCGATGACCACCTTCTGCTGGTTGCCGCCGGAAAGGTTTTTCACCACCTGCGAGATCGAGGGCGTCTTGATGTCGAGGCTTTTCACGAAACGCCGCGAAACGCCCTTTTCGAGATGTTTGAGGATGCGCCCGCTCCGGGTGCTCACCTCGTCCAGGTACGCCATGGTGATGTTGTCGGTAATCCGCATGTTCAGCGCGAGGCCGTACGCCTTGCGATCCTCGGACAGATAGCCGATGCCGGCCTGGATGGCGTCGAGGGGACTGTCGACCGTCACCCTCGCGCCGTTGACGAAAATCTCCCCGCCCGCCTTGGGGTCGGCGCCGAAAATCGCCCTGGCGAGTTCGGTCCGGCCGGCGCCCATGAGGCCGGCGACGCCGAGGATTTCTCCGGCGTGGAGCGTGAAGGACGCCTTTTCCGTCTCGCCCCGGCGCTGGACGTCCCTGACCTCGAGGATGACCTCGTCGGTCGGGATATGCTTTTTCGGCGGGAATTTGTGCGCCATTTCGCGGCCGACCATGCGCTTGACGATTTCGTCGAGGGTGAGATCACCGTAGTCGTCCGTGGAGACGTACTGGCCGTCGCGGAAAATCGTCACCCGGTCGGCGATCTCCCTGATCTCCTCGAGGCGGTGGGAAATGTAGATGATGCCGACGCCCTGCGCCCGCAGCGACTTGATGACCTTGAACAGCTCCTCGATCTCCGCCTCGGTGAGGGCGGACGTCGGTTCGTCCATGATGAGGACATCCGAGTTGTAGGACAGGGCTTTGGCGACCTCGACCATCTGCTGCTTCGAGACGGCGATGTTTTTGACCAGCGCGGTTGGTTTGATGTCGGCGTTGAGGCGCTTGAGAATTTCGACCGCGTCCCGGTTCATCCTGGCGGCGTCGATGGTGAAGCCCATTTTCACCGGCTCCTTGCCGATGAAGATGTTTTGCGCGACGGTGAGATGGGGGACGAGGTTCAATTCCTGATAGATGATGCCGATGCCGGCGCGGAGCGCCTCGGTGGCGGTTTTGAACTGAACCGGCTTGCCCTTGTAGACGATGGCGCCGCTGTCGGCCTGGTAGACGCCGGAGAGGATTTTCATCAGCGTCGACTTGCCGGCGCCGTTCTCGCCCAGAAGGACATGCACTTCGCCCTTGCGAAGTTCGAGGTACACGTTATCGAGGGCCTTGACGCCGGGAAATGCCTTACTGACCCCTTCGACGGACAATAGTGTCGTCATGACCCGTCTCCCGTGAAGTCGCGTGACGCGGGTCCCCTCTCCCTTCCGGCTTCGGAATGCGCGCCCCCCGAAGGAAGGCCGGGGCGTTTTGCCGGACGCCGCAACGACGTGAACAGGGCGATGCCGCGCCCGCGTCTCTTCCCGCCCGCGATCGACAGGTTTTCCGGAAAGCGTTTCTTTCGCCTGTTCCGGGCGTCTTGCCGTGTACTATACCCAACATCCGGTTTCCAGGCATAGATAAAAATGCGGATCCGGCACAATAATGGTTTGCCCGGTCGCGGACGGCATGGAAAAACTCCGGGCGTCGCGGCACAGGGCAAATGGACGCTTCCGCCATTCCTTCGGGGAAAAATGCGGCATGACGCCCCCGGAGCATCCCGCCGCGGCGCAGTGGCGGCGAATCCGCGGCCGCCATATCGCGACGGCGACGCGGGAGAAGGCAAAAGGGGAAGCCTTGCGAAAAGGCTTCCCCCGGGGAACCGCGGTTCGGCGCGTCGTGCCGACGCGTCACTTGTCGAGCGGATGACCGGCGTTGGGGCCGAAGTGGCGCAGAATGACCATCGGCTCGTGTCTGCTGCGGTTGACGATCCTGACGCCCGACTTCGCGGCTTTTTCGCTGACGAAGTATTCGTCGCCCGAGAGCTGGTTGTAGCGGAGCGTCACCGCGCACTCGGCGTCGTCATAGCCGCCGAATTCGCCGTGGCCCTGGATGATGATGCAGCCGTAGGCGGCCTGGTCCCTGACGATCGCGGTCTTGCCGGGCTCGATCGTCGTTTCCTTCGCGCCGAAATACGGGTTGCGGTAGGTGATCCACTTTTCGGACCAGTCCTTGGATCCGGCGTCGATCGGGAGGGGCGGCAGGAAGTATTTCTTCCGGTAGCGCGGATCGACGTTCGCTTCCCAGTCCATCAAGGCCATCGCCGCCTCGATGTCGTTCTGCCTGTCCGGGGGCAGGTTGCCGACGAGGAACTCCTTCGGATACACTTCGCCCCAGACGATGTTCTCCTGCATCGAGTTGACGTCCGAGTTCCACTGCGGTTCGTAGGTGAGGTAGGAGCCGGGCGCGTGGACGACGCCGGGCGCGGTGTACCAGCCGGTGCCGAGTTCAAGCCGGTAGGCGCGGGACAGCTCGGTGATGCGGTTGTCGCCCGCCTCGTACATGAGGAGGCGCTTCTTGACCTCCTCCCTGGTTACGTCCGGGTCATAGCCGAAGTAGGTGTGCGGGAAGACGCCAGGGTGGTTGTTGAGCTGCGGCGGGAAGTAGTAGGCTTCCGGCTTGCCGAGCTTGCCGATCCTCGCCGCGTCGGCGTCCGAGAAATGGAGGTGGTGGAAGAGCGGCATCTCGTTGTCGAAGAATTTCGAGTACATCGGCCAGGTGCCGTACTTCCCGAAGAGTTCGTCGCCGATCAGGTCGGCGCCGAGGGCGCCGACGACGTCCTTGAAATAGGCGTTGTCCTCGTAGGCTCCGGAGAAGGAGACTTTGGAGAGGCCTTCGTCCGGGGGCGCGAGGGGGCCGTTGAGGGCCGGGGTGATGGACGAGAACCAGCGCTCGGTGATGGCGCCGCGCTTGGTGCCGAGGCAGTAGTAGTCGTCCGGATGGAGCCGGATGCGCCGCCCGGGCCGGTTGAAGGGCCTGGGCATCCAGTTGGGGATCATGCGCAGAATCCCCTTCTTCTCCTGAAACACTTTCTTGATTTTTTCAACATCAGCCATTGTCGTTGCTCCTTATTGGTATGCGCGGCCCGCCGATACGCCCGGCTGCGTCGCATAACATCGTTTGCAGCCTTCGCTTCACCGTCAAAACCGCCTTCTTTCCCATGTCGCTTTTGCGGGTCGAAAGGGACGAAACGCCGTTCCGCCGGGGGAAGGATTCCCGGCGGGACGGCGGTGTTCGCCCGTTGGGGCGTTTTGCGAGGTTGAATGGACAATCCCATTGCGCATTCCGGCTTGCCCATCGCATTCCAAAACGCCGGGTCTTTCGCGCCAAATTGGTCGAAACGCGTTAGTAGAGCTCGTCGATGTTGCCCTTGTGGACGACCTGGGGCTCGATGAGGATGACTTCGGACGCGGGCTTGTCGCCCTTCGCCACGAATGAGTAGAGAACCTCGAAGCCCTGCGATGCCTGCTTGCCCGGGAACTGTTCGATGGTGCCGGTGAGGACGCCGTCGCGGATGGATTGGAGGGCGTCGTCGATGGCGTCGAAGCCGACCGTGATCAACTTCGAGAAGTCGAACTTGCCCGAAGCCTGCATCGCCTCGATCGCGCCCATGACCATTTCGTCGTTGGCGCCGAAGACGGCGTCGATCCGCGGGGTGGACACGATGAAGTCTTCCATGACGCGCATGCCTTCGTCGCGCATGAACTGGGCGGTCTGGGTCTTGACTTCGATGTTCGGATACTGCTTCATGATGCGCTGGAAGCCTTCCGAGCGGTCGATGGCGGGGCCGGAGCCGACGAAGCCGTAGAGTTCGATGACCGTGCCCTTGGGTTCGCCGTGGAGCTTGGTGAGGCGGTCGACGATGAACTTGGCGGCGTTCTCGCCGCCGATGACGTTGTCCGCGCCGACGTGGGCGAGAACCTTGACGCCGAACTCGGGCGAGATGCGGCGGTCGACGGTGACGACCGGAATGCCGGCGGCGTTGAGCTTTTCAACCGCGGGGACGACCGCGTCCGTCTCGATCGGGACGAGGAGCAGGCCGGCCTTGCCCTGCACGATCATGTCCTCGACGATGGAGATCTGGCGCGCAACCTCGTTGTTCGCCTCGAGGGAGACGATGTTTACGTTCAGTTCCTCCGCCTTCCTCTCGACCGCTTCCTGCAGCGTCGCGAAGAAGATGTTGGCGAGCGTCGGGAAGGACAGGCCGTATTCGCGGTTTTCCGCGGCTCTGGCCATGGAGCCGAACAGGCACGCAACCACCAGCACTGCAACCATGAGCTTACGCATAACCATTCCTCCTAAAAGTGGGACACGCTTCGGACAAACGCCGGACGCGCCGGCGATACGGTGTCAATCGGTCTGGAAGGCGCGCTTCAACCTGTCCATGAGGACGGCGAGGATGATGATGCCGCCTTTGACGATGGTTTGCCAATAGGGCTGCACGCCCATGAGGTTCATGCCGTTCTGGATGACGCCGATGAGCAGGACGCCCAGGAGCGTTCCGAGAACGCTGCCTTCGCCGCCGAGCATGCTGGTGCCGCCGATGACCACGCCGGTGATGATGTCCATCTCGTAGCCCTGCCCGGCCGTCATCTGCCCCGAGTTCAGCCGCGAGGTGAGAATCAGCCCCGACACGCTGGAGAGAACGCCAAGTATGGTATAGGTCAGGATCTTGACCCTGTCCACCATAATGCCGGAAAGATACGCCGCCTCCGGATTGCCGCCGATGGCGTAGATGGAACGGCCGAACGAGGTCTTCCTGAGCACGAAGTGGGCGATCGCCACGCAGACCAGGAAGATGATCACGGGATACGGGATGACGAAGGGCAGCCAGTCCCACTTGATCTCGTCGGCTCCGATCCGCCGGAATAACGGGGTCATGCCGGTGATCGGCCTGGCGTTGCCGATGAGCAGCGTCACCCCGCGGAAGATCGACATCGTCCCGAGGGTGATGATGAACGGGTGGATTTTGGCCTTCGTCGACACGAAGCCGTTGAAGAAGCCGACTGCCGCGCCCGCCGCCAGCGCGACGAAAACGGCGACGGCGAACATCCACAGCTCGTTCTGCCCCTTCATCCATTTCACCTGGAGCGCGGCGGCGAGAATGCCGGAGAAGGCGATGATCGACCCGACGGACAGATCGATCAGCCCGAAGAGGATGACCATCGTCATCCCCACCGCGACCACGCCGTGGATCGAGACTTGGCGGACGATATTGAGGATGTTTTCCGGCCGCAGGAAAAGCCCCCCCGTCATGACGGCGAGAATCGCGCAGACCAGGAGGAACACGACGAGAATCCCCGCCTTGTTCCAGAACCAGACGAACGTCTTGAGAACCCCGCCGCCCCCGTTTTCCATCCGCTCAGCCGACATAATCGCTCCCCGTATCCCAGACTGCCGCGCCAATCCGATGCATAAGCCCCCGGCAAGTCAGTCGACCGCCGTCTTCCGCCCGATGGATTCGCCGCCGATGGCCAGCTTCAGCACCCGCTCCTGCGACAATTCGCCGCGGCCAAGCTCCCCGGCGATCTCGCCCTCGCGCATAACCAGCACCCGGTCCGACATCCCCAGGATCTCCGGCAACTCGGACGACACCATGAGAATCGCCGCCCCCTCCTCCTTCAGCCGGTTCATGAGGTTGTAGATCTCCACCTTCGCGCCGACGTCGATGCCGCGCGTCGGCTCGTCGAACAGGTACACCTTCGGGTCCCTGGCGAACCATTTTCCCAGCACCACCTTCTGCTGGTTGCCGCCGGAAAGGTTCATCACCCGCTGTTTGAGGGACGGCGTCTTGATGTTCATGAGGTCGCGCATGCGTTCCGACGTCCGGGTCAGGTCCTTGTCCCGCATGACGCCCCGCGTCGACAGCTTTTTCAGGCTCGGAAGGCCGATGTTGTCCATCACCGACAACAGCAGCACGAGACCGCCGGTTTTCCGCTCTTCGGGGAGAAGCGCGATGCCGGCCTCGATCGCGTCGCGCGGCGCGGCGAAGCGGCGCGCCGCGCCGCCCACGTACACGGAGCCGGAACTCACCGGATCGACGCCGTAAATCGCGCGCAGGAGTTCCGTGCGCCCCGAACCGACCATGCCGGAAACGCCGACCACCTCGCCGGCGCGCAGGCTGAAGCTGATGTTCTTCAGCACGCCCTTGCGGGCGAGCCCCTCGACCCGGAGCGCCTCGGCGCCGGGTTTGGCGGGGTGGTAGGGATACTGTTCGGTCAGTTCGCGGCCGACCATGAGCCTGATCAGTTCCGCCTCGTCGAGTTCCGCCGTGGGCATGGTGTCGACGACCCTGCCGTCGCGCAGGACGGTCACGGCGTCGGCGATGGTGAACACCTCGTCCAGATGGTGCGAAATGTATATGATGGTCACGCCCCGTTCCCTGAGGGTCCGGATGATCCGGAAGAGCGTGTCGATTTCCTTTTTCGGGATGGCGGCGGTGGGCTCGTCCATGATGATGACGCGCGCGTCCATGGACAACGCCTTGGCTATTTCCACCACTTGCTTCCTGGCGACGCCGAGGGTGCGGACAAGCGCGCCCGGATCGATGTCCACCTCGAGGAATTTGAGCAGATCGCCGGCCATGACGCGCATCGCGCGCCAGTCGACGGTGCCGGCGGACGCCTTCGGCGGATGGCCGAGGAAGACGTTTTCCGCCACCGTCAGGGTCGGAACCAGGTTGAGCTCCTGGTAGATGGCGGTGATGCCGGCGAGGAGCGCTTCGTGCGGATTGTTGAAATTCAGGTCGGCGCCGTTGTAGAGCACGCGGCCCGAGGACTGCCTGTGAACTCCGGTGAGAATTTTTATCAGCGTCGACTTGCCGGCGCCGTTTTCCCCGACCAGAGCGTGAACGGACCCGCGCCGCACGTCGAAGGCGACGTCCGAAAGCGCGAGCACGCCCGGAAAGCGCTTGGACGCGCCTTCAAACCGCAAAACGACGTCGTTTTCCGCCATGGTGTCGTTCCATCCAAATATGCCGGCGCGCCGTGGAATTTCAGGAATCCGTTCCCCCTTCCACGTTCGGACGCGGCGCGGTCGGGATCGACGTCCCGAAATTCGCGGCTCCGTCGGCATAAACCGCATGCAGCCCGGGAAAGCGGCGTTTCCGCCCCCGCCCCCGGACGGCCGGGGGCGGAAAGCCGCGGCTCTGCGCCTAGAACTTGTCCGGGGTCTGGAGGAGCGCCTGGATTTCGGGGTTGTTGTAGTTCTCGGGGGTGATCGCGACGGTCGGGATTTCGACGTTCTTCTCGTCGTCGCCGATCTTCTCGCCCTTGATGAAGCGGTCGATCATGTCGACGCCGCGGTAGCCCATCTGGTACGGATCCTGCGAGATGATGCACTGGACGACGCCGTCCTCGAAGAGGCCGAGAACTTCCGGGCTCGGGTCGAAGTGGACGATCTTGACCTGCTTCTCGAGGCCCCTGGCCTTGAGCGCCTGCGCGGCGCCCACGCCCATCGCCGCGGCGGCGCCGTAGACGCCGGCGAGGTCCGGGTTGCCGTTCAGGAGGTCCGTCGTGACGTTGAGGCAGCGCGCCGGGTCGGCTTCCGTCCACTGCACGGGAAGGGCGGTCATGCCGGGGTACTTGGCGATGACGTCCTCGAAGCCTTTGGAGCGCTGAAGGCCGGTGTGCGAGCCGGCGGAGATGCCGAGGTTCGCGACCTTGCCCTTGTGGCCGAGGAGTTCGGCGAGCTTCTCGCCGCCGAGCTGGCCGCCCTGGTAGTTGTCGGCGGTGATGCTGGCGACGGGAATGGAGGTGTCGGTGATGGTGGCGTCGACCATGACGACGGGAATGCCGGCGTCCATGGCGGCCTTGACGGCGGGCTGCATGGCGTTGGCGTCGATGGCGGCGCAGAGGATGCCGGCCGGCCTGGTGGCGGCGATGTTGTTGAACAGGTTGACCTGACCCATCACTTCCGACTCGGTGGCGACGCCCTGATAGTCGACGGCGTAGCCCAGTTCCCTGGCCTTGTCGGCGGCGCCCTTTCTCAGGAACAGGTAGAACGTGGTGTTGGTGGACTTGGGAATGAAGACGATGGTTTTCGATTCGCCCGCCCGGGCCGGCGCAAGGCAGGCCACGAAAGCCAGGGCGACCAACAGCGACAGCAGTTTGCGCATTGCATTCCTCCTAAATGTCCCGCGAAATAAAGCCGGAAAGTCCGCCTTTCCGTTGCATGCCGTTCAGCGCCGCTTGCGGATCTGGTCCGCCGCGACCGCGAAGATGATGATCAGGCCGTTGACGACGAGCTGCCAGAAGGCGCTCACGCCAAGAATGTTGAGGCCGTTTCGGATGGTGGTGACGAGGATCGCGCCGATGAGCGAGCCCAGGATATGGCCCTCGCCGCCGGAGATGGACGCGCCGCCGATGTACACCGCGCCGATGGCCTGGAGCTCGTATCCCTGGCCGCCGTTGGGCTGCATCGTTCCGAGCCGGGCCGCCTCGATGATCGACGCCAGCGCCGCGCAGGCGCCGCAGATGACGAAGATCACCGGAATCATGAAATTGACCTTGATGCCGGACAGCCGCGACGCCTCGGCGTTCGAGCCGATCGCGTAGGTGAAGCGGCCGAAACGGGTGTTCCTGAGAATGACGAAGAAGACGAGGAACAGCGCGATCGTGATGATCGTCGGATAGGGGATGGGGCCGAACTTGCCCTGGCCGATCTCGGTGTAGGCTTTGGGCAGGCCGTAGATCGGCACGCCGTCGCAAATGATGAAGCCGATGCCGCGCGCGATCCCCATCATGCCCAGCGTCGCCACGAACGCCGGAATCCGCAGGTACACGACCGACAGGCCGTTGACGAGGCCCGCGATCCCGCCGATCGCCACCGTCGCCAGGAGCGAGGCGGCGACGCCCGGGAACGTTCCCCATTGCGCGTTGTTCGCGGCGTGATAGGCGAGGCCGCCGCCGACCGCCGCCATGGCGAAGATCGAACCGACGGAAAGGTCGATCATCCCGGCGTAGATGACGAACGACACCCCGGCGGCGATGACGGCGGTGACGGACGCCTGGAGCGTGATCTCGAGAATGTTCCTGACCGTGAGGAAATGCGGCGACATCTGCCAAAGGATCACCCACATCACCAGCATTATGGCGGTGATCGACACCACTTGGTGCCTGAGCAGCCCGAACGCCAGCGCTCCGAAGGATTTTGCGGATTCCTCGCCTTGTTCCATGCTTCGTTCTCCAGAAACGGGTCGATCCGGACGGGACGGCGGCCTACACCGCCGCGTGGCGGATCGATTGATCGCTCACTCCAAGACAGTAGGACATGATTTCCGGCTTGTCGGTCTTCCCGGGATCGAGGTCGGCGGTTATCCTTCCCCGCGACATGACGAGCAGCCGGTCGCTGAGGGACAACACCTCGTCGAAGTCCGACGAAATGAGCGCCACCGCCCGCCCGGTTCCGACGAAGTCCTCGATCAGCCGGTAGATGTCCTCGCGCGCGCCGACGTCGATGCCGATCGTCGGCTCGTCAAGGATGAGGAACCGGCAATTCGCCGCCAGCCACTTCGCGAAGATGACCTTCTGCTTGTTGCCGCCGGAAAGATAGCGCACCTGCTGGTTGACGTCCACCGACTTGATCGCCAGGTCCTTCCGGAACCGGCCCGAGAGCTGGACGTCGCGGCGGACGGAAAGGGCGGCCGATTTCGACTTGGCGAGCGACGTGAGGGAGATGTTGTCCTTGAGTGACAACCCCATGCACAGGCCGGAGGTGTCCCTGTCCTCCGGCAGATAGCCGAGTCCGCCGGCGATGGCGCTGCTCGGATTCGAGACGTCGACCAGCGTCCCTTCGACGCGGACGCTCCCCGAAAGCGGGCGGTCGGCGCCGAACAGCGCCCGCGCGAATTCGCTTTTCCCCGCGCCGACGAGGCCGGTGATGCCGAGGATTTCGCCGGCGCGGACGGAAAACGCCACCGGGTCGCCATACCCCGGGACGCGCAACCCCTCGACCCTGGCGAATTCGGAACCAAGCGTCGTGGCGCGGGGACGGCGTCCCATTTTGACTTCGCGGCCCGCGATCAGCTCCACAACGGCCGCGAAGCTGAGGTTGTCGTCCACCGGCAGGGTGCCGACGTTCCTGCCGTCGCGGAGCACCGTAACCCGGTCGGTGATCTGACGGATCTCCTCGAGGCGGTGCGAGATGTAGATGACGCCGACGCCGCGTGCGCGGATGGCGCGGACGAGCCCGAACAGCTTCTCCGACTCGCGCTGGCTGATGGCGGCGGTGGGTTCGTCCATGATGATGATGCGGGCGTTCTGGCTGAGGGCGATGGCGATCTCGAGCATCTGCTGCTGGCTGACGCGCAGATCGCGCACCACGCGCCCGGGGTCGATGTCGAGCCCGATCGCGGAAAGGGCGTCGAGCGCCCTCCTGCGCATGGTCTTCCAGTTCACCCAGCGCTTGCCGCCGGTGGAAAAGTCCGCGAGGCAGACGTTTTCCGCCACCGTGAGGTGCGGGATGAGGTGGAAGTTCTGGTAGATGGTGGCTACGCCCATGGCGAGCGCCGACTCCGGGCTGTGCCTGGACATGTCCACCCCGCGGCCGTCGACGAGCATCCGGCCGGCGTCGAGCGTGTAGGCGCCGGAGAGGATCTTGACCAGGGTCGACTTCCCGGCGCCGTTGGCGCCGAGAAGCGCGTGCACCTCGCCGGCGCCGAGGTCGAAATTGACCTTGTCGAGGATGCGCACCCCGAAGAAGGACTTGTCGATATCGATCATTTCGAGCAGCTTGGCCATCGTCTCCCCAGTCACGCGCCGGCGCCGGCCTTCGCCGCGGCGGCCTTTCCGCCGCCCGCCTTGACGCGGACGACCCCGGCGGTGGATTCGCGCACCACCAGCTCCGGCTTGAGCATCATGTTTTCCGGCTTGCAATCGCGGTTCTTGAGCATTTCGATAAGCAGCCGCACGGCCGTGGCGGCGATCTCGCGGAACGGCTGGCGCACCGTCGTCAGGGTCGGCAACGCCATTTCGCAGAAGGAAATGTCGTCGACGCCGACGAAGGCGACGTCCTCGGGCACGGCGAGGCCGCGCCGCTTCGCCGCCAGCATCGCCCCGAAGGCGGTGATGTCGTTGGCGCAGAAGACGGCGAGCGGACGGACGCGGCATTTCCGGAGAAGCTCGCCCCCGAATTTCTCGCCCGACTCGATCCGGCTGATCGCGTCGGCGCTCACCATGCAGTCCACGCGCATGCCGGCGCGCGACAACTCCTCGCGGAATCCCTCGACGCGCTCGGCGAAAAGGTCGATGTGCAGCGGCCCGGAGATGCAGCCGAAATGCTCGTGCCCGAGGGACGCCAGATGCCGCGCCGCCAGCCTGCCCACCTCCCGGCCGTCGACCCGAACCGACGGCGACGGCGAATGATCCAGCGAACGGTCGAGGAGCACGACCGGCGCCACCGAGTTCCTGATCAGATCCTCGTTCGCCGACGACACCGGCGACATGATGATCCCGTCCATGCGCCGCGCCATCATGAGCTCGAAATGCTTCGCCTCGCGCTCCGGGTCCTCCCAGGTGTTGCCGAGCATGACGCTGTAGCCGTAACCGTGCGCGGCCTCCTCGACGTACTTGGCCAGAGACGCGAAAACCGGATTCTCGATATCCGGGAGAAGCAGACCGAACAGCTCCGACCGCCGCATCCTGAGGCTGCGCGCCGTCAGATTCGGCCGGTAGCCAAGCTCGTTCACCGCCCGCATCACCTTCGACTTGGTGTGGGGCGCGACGGCGCCGGAAACGTTGATGACCCTCGAGGCGGTCATTACTGAAACGCCCGCCAGACGGGCGACATCCTTGATGGACGGCATGGATCCGAATTACCCCTCGGCAAAACCGACCGGCGCCTGCGTTCGGGCGCGTCACGGAGCAAAAAGAAGGCGGCGCAGAATGCGAATGAGCGGGCAATATGCCGTTCACGGCCCGGAGTTGCGCTTCCCCCGACCGTCCGCGGCCATGAAATGGCCAAGGGAAACGAATGTGGAACAGGGCAACCCCCATCCCCCATTTTCACAATTTCGGGCCGCGCCCGGTATAGTCGGCTTCGAGCAGGGTGAAAACCAGTCGCCACACAGAGGACGCGTCGCTTGCTTCACGAAATGATAACGTTATCTATTTGCCGACTTTTCCATCGGAAGTCAAGATGTTTTTTCTTTTTTAGTGGATTTTTAGGATGTTGCCGTCCGTGTCATCCGACCGAATCCTCTACCGGCTGAAGCCGGTAGAGGATTCGGTTACAAATTCTACCTGACCCCCGCCTCTTTCCCGTCATCCCCGGTGCAATGCCGGAAAAACTATTTCCTCTTCCATGAAAAACGGTTTTCCCCAGGATAGGCATCGCCGGCCGGCAGCGGCACGCCGATATCGTCCACGCCGAGCAGCCTGACCGCCTCGTACAAAACCTCCCCGACCTTGGCGAACGCCACCGCGCCGTGGTGCGGATAGCCTTTGCCCACCAGGATATGCCGGTAGAAGCGGGCGAAATCGGGAATCGCGAAAATGCCGATTGAGCCGAAGGATCGCGGCGGCAGGTCCAGGACCTCGCCCTCGGCGATGTAACTGCGCAGTTCGTTCGCCGGCGACGACTGGAGGCGGAAGAAGGTGATGTCGCCCGGCTTGATCTGGCCTTCCATCGTGCCCCGTGTGAGGTTCGGCTCACCCTCGGGCTCGAGGCCGCGCTTCATGATGACGTGGTGCTGCATGGCGCAATTCTTCATGCAGGCAGTGCAGGTGTTGCCGCAGTGGAAGCCCATAAACAGGTCGCGGCGCTCTGCGCCCCGGAGATCGGCCCCTGCCGGAACGACGTCGTCCGGCGCCGAATTGTTGATGTCCAAGATGGTGGAGGGATGGAGCGTCGCGCACTGGGCCATGAACTCGGACAGCGCGCCGTAAAAATCCACCTCGCAGGACACAGGGTATCCCCTGCCTGTCATATGCGAATTGACGTAGCAGGGCACGAAGCCGAAAGCGGGCTCGAAGGCGGGCCAGCACTTGTTGGCGAAGGCGGCGTGGGAGCAGACGCCAAGCTGGGCGTCCTTCCACTTCAGGAGCGCGGCCTCGAGTTGGGCGAGCTTGGGCAACAGGTCGGGATAGGGAACCTTGCCGCCGAGGTCCTTTTCCATGTCGGCGGCGATGTCCTTGATCAGGGCCTTCTCGCCCCCGGCGGCCTTGAAGGCCTCCAGGAGGTCGAGTTCGCTGTTTTCCATGATCTCGACGCCGAGGTCGTACAGCGGCTTCACCGGCGCGTTGCAGGCGAGGAACTCGTCCGGGCGCGGACCGAAACCGAACAGCTTGAGATTGCGCACGCCGACCACGACCCTGGCTATCGCGACGAAGTCGACGACGCAGGGCGCCAGTTCGTGGGGCAACCCGACCGGATATGGCGGAATGTACGCCTTGACGCCCCGCAGCCGGAGGTTGTAGCTGATGTTCAGGAGGCCGCAGAGCGCGTCGCCGCGATCAGAGGCGAGAACCCGCTTATTCTCCTCGGCGGCGGCCGCCGCCATGACCGGCCCCGGGAAGCGCTGCATGAGGATGGTGGTGGGCGTTTCCGGCCCGAAGTTGCCCAGGTACACGAACAGGGCGGTGCAGCCGTTGTCAGCCAGCTCCTTCATGACGCCGGCGATGTTCGATTCCTTTTCGACGATGGTTTCGCAGGCGTAGGCGTCGACACCGAGCTTTTTGATCTCCGGCATCAGGATCGCCATGCGCGAACGGGTGAGGCTGATCGGAAAGCAGGCCCGGGAAACGCCGACCACTCCGATCCTGACTTTGGGAATATTTTCCAGTTGTACCGCCATGACATCCTCCTCGCCGCCAAAAATGACCAAAATTCCACGCTCCGGTCGCATGCCCGGAGGTTTCAGGCAAACTGGCCGCCGCAACTTTTTTCACACGGTCGCGCTTCGCAGCGCAGCGCTCCCGGTCATGAGGGACATCACCGTTCCCAAGTCGGCCTCGCCGCGCCTGAATTCGCCGCCGATGCCGCCGTTCCACAACACAAGCACCCGGTCGCTCATGCCCAGCAGTTCGGGAAGCTCCGACGAGGCCCAGATTATCGCGAGGCCCCGGTCGGAAAGCGCGTTCATAAGCTGGTAAATTTCCACCTTCGCCCCGACGTCGACGCCCCGCGTCGGTTCGTCGAGAAGAAGGAGCTTCGGTTCTGTGTTGAGCCACTTCGAGATGACCACCTTCTGCTGGTTGCCGCCGGAGAGCGTCGCCGTCTCCTGGTCCGGGCCGGTGCAGCGGATGCGCAGGCTGCCGATGAACCCCTCCGCGATGGAGCGCTCCGTGCGCCGGTTCAGGGTGAACAGCGATCCGATCTGCCGCAGGGACGGCAGGGTGATGTTTTCGCCGATGTCCATGATGGCGACCATGCCGTTCGTCCGCCGGTCCTCGGTAAGCAGCCCGAAGCCGGAGGCCTTCGCCTGCCGAGGATTGGCGACGGAACTTTCCCTGCCGTCGAGCAGCACCGTTCCCGTATGCCTCCCGAGGTGGGAGCCGAACAGGGAATTGAGGAATTCGCTCCGGCCCGTCCCGACCAGGCCGGCCAGCCCCAGAATCTCCCCCTTGCGGACGGACAGGGAAATCCTGTCCAGGAGCACCTTGTCGACGTGCTGATGCCAGACCGTATAATCCCTGACCTCGAGAACGATCTCCCCGAACTCGACGGCCTTTCGCGGGAACATGTCGTGGAGGCTGCGGCCGATCATGGCGGTGATGATCTGGTCCGACTCGACCTCGGCGGTGACGAAATCGCCGGCGTTTTTGCCGTCGCGCAGAACCGAGACGCGGTCGGAAATGGCGTAGACCTCGTTGAACTTGTGGGAGATGTAAATGATGCACTTGCCGGCCGCGCGGAGTTTTTTGAGAATCTCGAACAGCCGTTCCACCTCCTGGTCGGTGAGGGAGGATGTCGGCTCGTCCAGGACCATGATGGTGGCGTCGCGGGCGAGTGCGCGGGCGATGGCGACCAGTTGCTGCTCCCCCGCGCCGAGAAACCGCATGTGCATCCGGGAATTGATGGCGATCCCCAGGCTCGCGAGCACCCCGTCGGCGCCGTCGTACAGCCTTTTCCAGTCCACCGAATTGCCGTATTTCACCGGCAGCATCCCCAGATACATGTTCTCCGCGACGGAGAGGTCGAGGAGCGGATTCAGTTCCTGGTAGATCATCGCGATGCCCGCCGAGACCGCGCCGGAGGGATTGGCGTAGCGTTCCGCCTTTCCGTCGATCTCGATCGTTCCGTCGTACCGGCCGTGGCCGTAAACGCCCGAAAGAATTTTCATGAGCGTGGATTTCCCCGCGCCGTTCTCGCCCAGGAGCGCGAGGATCTCGCCCCGGCCGACGTTCAGGCTCACGTCGTCCAGGGCTTTCACCCCCGGAAAGACCTTGGTGATGTTTTTCATTGAAAGATAGCTGGAATCGGCCATGTCGTGCTCCAGGGCGGTGCGGGAAAAGGCGCGTCCGGACAGGCGACCGCCGGTCCGGACGCGGCGGAAAGCGTCACTTCGCTTCGGGGTTGAAGGTCTCGATGTTCGACTTGTCGATGAACATGACGCCGGTGTCGTAGATGGAATCCAGCTTCTCGCCGTTGGCGGCCTTGATCGCCAGTTCGACGCCGAGATAGCCCATCATGAACTGGCGCTGGACCGTGGTGCCGGTCGCGATGCCGTCGCGGATGAAGGCGAAGGTGTCGGCGAGGTCGTCGAAACCGACGACGGTGATCCGGCCGACCTTGCCCGCCTCCTTCACGACGCGGCTGAGGCCGGGAACGCCGAAACCCTCGAAGCCGGCGAGAGCGTCGATCTCGGGATAGGCGCGCAGCATCGCCTCGCCCTTCTGGATGCATAGCTGGAGGTCGGAGTTGTCGCCCTCGAGGGCGACTTCGACCATGTCCGGATAGTTGGCGATCGCCTGGCGGAAGCCTTCCATGCGCTGGTTGAGGCTGGGCTGGTCCAGGGCGCCGGTCATCATGCCGATCTTCGCCTTGCCGTTCTTGATCCTGGCGAGGTTTTCGCCGAGCACCCTGCCGGCCGTCACGTTGTTGGTGCCGGCGTAGGCGGTGCGGCGCGATTTGGGGGCGTCGGTGTCCACAAGGATGACGGGGATGCCCGCGTCCACGGCTTGGTTGATGATCGGGGCGAGCGCGGCCTCGTTCAACGCCATGGTGGCGATGCCGTCGACGCGCTGCGCGATGGCGGCCTCGAGGTATTTCATCATTTCGTTGATGTCGAGCTGCGTCGGCCCGACGTAGTCGAGTTCGACATTGTGCTCCTTGGCGGCCAGCCTCGCCCCGCGCTCGACCACGTCCCAGTAGGGATTGGCCACGAGCGGCGGAACGAAGGTGACGCGCTGGCCCGCGGACGTCACGGCGGCGCACAACAACAACGCAACCAGGAACCCAAACGTTTTCTTCATGTCTCTTCCTCCAGTGAAAAACGTCGACCAAAAGATGCGCCGGCAACGCGCTGGCGAATCGCGATTCGAACCAATCCCCGTCACCGCATCCGCAGAGCCAGGGTCTTGCGGTACTGGTCCATGATAACCGCGCCGAGGATGATGACGCCGATGGCGATGTTCTGCCAGTACACAGAGAGCCGGATCATGACCAGGAAATTGGTGAGCATGCCGATGAGCAGCGAGCCGATGACCGTGCCGATGATGTTGCCGACGCCGCCGAACATGGAGACGCCGCCGACGATGATGGAAGCGATGACCAACATTTCCCAGGTCTGGCCGGCATTGGGCTGGGCGGAGCTGAGGCGCGAAGCGAGCAGCACCCCCACCAGGCCGGACAGGGCGCCGGTGATCCAGTAGGTGGACATCCGGAGCGTCTTGACGTTCAGGCCGCAGAGCCAGGCGGTGTCCTTGTTGCCGCCGATCGCGTAGATGGCCCTGCCGTAGGTGGTGTGCTTGAGGAGATACCAGAAGATCAACGCGAGCGCCATGTACACCATCCACGGCGTCGGTACTCCCAGGACGCTGCCGAGCCCGAGCTTCTCGAACCCCTCCGGCAGGGGATAGAGCGGAATGCCCTTTGTGACGACGTAGACGACGCCCCGGAGGATGAACTGCATGCCGAGGCTGCCGATCATCGAGGGGATGTTGAAGTGGACGATGACGAAGCCGGTGACGATGCCGCTCGCCAGGCCGGAGAGGACGCCGGCGGCGCAGGCGACGGGAATCGGCACCCCTTCCTTGAGGAGCATCCCGACGACGATGCCGGACAGCGCCACCACCGAGCCGACCGACAGGTCGAGCTCCAGCGCGATGAACACGAAGGTCATACCGAGCGCGATGATGGCCACGAAGGAGGTGGACCTGAATATGCTGGTCAGGTTGCCCCAGTCCAGGAAGCTCGAATTCATGAACCTCCCGATGACGATGAGAATGACGAGAAGAACCAGTACGCTCGCCGAGGAGTTTTGAATCAGACGATAGAAAAGCGGAAGCTTCCTGTTCTGGTTGCCGGATCCGTTGACGTGGGTCGCTGACATGCTCTCTCCTCGTTGGTTGGGGAAACCTCGTAACGCCGGAATGGCGGACCGCCATCAAACCCTCACGACGCGAACCTCGACGCCGGCGCCGGCAATGGCGCTTCGCGCTTCGTCCGGGAGCCGGTCGTTGGTCGTCGGTGATGAACACGTCGACCCGGTCCCAGTCGCGGAAACGGATGAAGCACAGTTTGTTGAGCGTGCCCGAATCCGCCATGCAGATCGCGCGCCGCGCCTTTTCAATAATGACCTTGCTTGGTGAGCATGCTGGTCAGCCCGGCGTTCTCGAGGTAGGCGGTATTGAACGCGCCGGCGGAGAAGATGGCCGTTTCCATCGTCATCTTCGACGCGTTCTCCGCCGCCAGGGGGGGCGTCCAGCGTGTTGTCGTCGGCGGCGAGAAGAATGGCCTCGGGGCCGGGATTGCTCCGGAGTTCGCGGGTGACGGCGATGCCGTCCGTGACCACGAAGCATTTCCGTTCGGGGGAAAGCTGGCGCGCGACCTCGAAACAGGTGGCGCCGCCGTCGAGATGGATGCCCGAATCGAGAAAGACGAGCTTGACCGTCTCGCGGGCGAGCGCGACCTTGGAGTCGAAGTTTTCCAGCGGCCGGACACTGAACAACCGCTCCAGCCCGATGTTAATCGACACCACGCCGCCGTGGATACGCCGCATCAGGCCGTCCTCCGCCATTTCGTCGAGGCAACGGCGGACCGTCATGTCGCTCACGTCCAGAAGGTCCTGCAATGCTAAAATGGCCATCCTGCCCCGGATGCGCAGCATCCTGCAGATGACCTTGTTGCGGTCCCCGGCGGCTATGCCCTTTTTCACCCGTGGCATGATTCCAGTTCCGTATGCGCGGAAAACGTCGACTTTTGGCAAACAAAACGAACAATTCGGCGTACGGGTATTTCCGGGTCAAGAAACAGGCGGGCGCTTCGAACGCCGGGAACAAGGTTGTTTTGTCGTGGGGAAAGTTTGCATTTCTCTCAAAACATCATAGCAGACATGTTCATTTAGTCAAATTTTATTCCATGTAAAAATGAGACTCTACCCGCATGGCGATGGCCCCGGCCCCCCCCCAAAAAAAAGAGAAGGGCGGTCCGCGGCAGTCCTCAAATTCGCGAGCGGCGCGCCCCACTCGATCATATGCGCGGGGGCGAGGAAGCCCCTCCACACTCCCGGCCCGCGCCACGAAACGTTCATCTTTGCGGATGTTCGCTTATCGTGCCGCCTCCTCCCGCGCGATCCGGCACCACTCGACCGCGTTGTCGGGGTTGCCGCCCAGGGTGTGGTTGTCCTTCATAATGATTTCCACGTGGCAGCCGCCGCGCGCGGCGATATCGAGCGTCTCGCGGATCGCCCGTCGCACCGCGTCCCTGTCCAAGGTCGGGCGGGACAGCGGCGTCGGCGACGGCTTCCATGAATAGATGTAGCCGCCCCCCAGGCACTCCGCCATCATCTCCCGGTCCGCCCAGGCGGACACCGACACCCGGCGAAGGCGCGGAATCCTCTTCACCGCGCGCCAGCGGGCGTCCAGCGGTTCGCAGCAGCCGTAACAGTTGAGACCGAAGCGCTCGAGAATCGGCAACTGGTACGGCAGGACGAATTCCTCGAACATGTCGGGGCTGACGCCCACCGTCTCCTGACTTTCGGCGAATCCCCACATGCCGGCCGGGTGCGCCGGAGTGGGCGCGTCGCCCCCGCGCGGCAGTTGCCGCGTCCAGCCGAAGCCTCCCGATCCGACGTAGATGTCGCCGACGTTCGACGAAAGCAGCCCGTTCCCGTCCAGGTACTCCAACTTGGCGAGGGTGCCGTCTCGGAAGAACGCCATGGTCTTGTGGACCCATTCGGGATTGTCGTAGAAATCCACCATGAAATTGTCCAGCCCGCGCAGGGTGACGTATTCCCAGGTCATCCCCAGCGTCCACCACCAGGCGGTGTGGCGGCGCACGGTCAGTTCGCCGTCAAACAGTTCGTGCGCGAGGGCGAGGCTGCGCTCCGATTGCTCCTCGTCCACCCGTATTTCCGGGAAACGGAGTTTGGCGAAGTCCGCATCGTAGTCGCGTAGCGGAACGTCCCAGGTATAGGAGCCGCCGCGGTCGCCGCCGATCCGTTTTTCCTGCAGGCCCCAATGGGTGTCTTCATAGTGAAAGGGCACATTGAAACAGGGCTCGACCACCCGGTCGTCGCCCATCCTCTCCCCCCAGAATATCTCTTTGCGCAGGGACATTTCCCACACTCGCGCCAGGGGATCGGTGCATTCCAGGTCCTTTTGGAGGATGATCTCGTTCCAGCCGTTTTCCGGATCGCAAAACACCACCGGCCGGGAGGGTTCGAGGTCGTTGTGCCTGGTCCACAGGGCGGCCTTCGCCGCCTGTTCCGGGCGGGCGGCGATTTCGCCGACCCGGCCCGCAAGGGCGCGGAGCGTTTCCTTCTCCCTGGCGGAGAAGGAAAAACCGGTCGCTATCCCCGAAGTGGTGGACAGGCCGGCGGCGGTCTGGACGGTGGAAGGACAAACTGCATCGGACATATGCGGCACCCTCCTTTATGAGAGACGGTTCCGGAAGGCGGGGCATTTTCATGCCGCGGCGCGACCCTCATATACCGGGCCGGAAGGAAATGTTCAATGGAGAATTTTCGAAATATGCCGGGTGCGACCCGAAATTGCGAAAACGGGGGATGGGGGCTGCCCTGTTCCGCATCCGTATTCGGAAACGACGCGCGCGACGAGCGGATACGCGCGCTTCCATTCGCTCATGGGCATGTCCTCGCTGAACTGCAACATGCACGGGCGCCCGGCAAGATGCGAAACAAAGTCCCGGGAAAGCTTTTCCAGCTCCGCATCCCCCTTCAGGCTTTCCCTGATCATCGTCACCGTCCCGCCCTTCACAGTCGGGAATCCAGATCGGCGCGTATCAGAACAACGGAACGGCCATTCCCCGCGACGTCTCCATCATCGGATACGGCGACAATGGCTTCAACGTCAAACCGCGAACCCGGTCTTCCGGGTTCGCGGGCATGGGGAAGAACGAGCCGGATCGGCAAAGCCATAAATCCCGGGCGGGAACTGTCAAACGGAACGGACCAGCTGGTCCAGCGGCTTGCGCTGCTTGATGCGAACCTCGGGATTGGCCGGATAGCCGATGCCGATCAGGGCCGCATACTGCTTGTGCTCGGGGATTCCGAGCAGCTGACCGAGTTTAGGCCTGTCGTAGATGCCGAATTGGCAGGTTCCTAAGCCCTGCGATTCCGCCTCGAGGCAAAAATACGCCGCCGCCGCGCCGAGGTCGCCTTTGGCGAAATACTGGCTGTCGAGCATGCACGCGATCTGCGGCATGAGCTTGGCATGCTCCTCGAGGATGACCACGAAGGCTTTGGCCTGCGCGGCATAGGGGTTCATCCCGTTCATCGCGACGCATTCCGCCGCCTTGCCGACCATGTCGGGGGATTCCACGACGACGAAGCTCCAGGGCTGGGCATTGCATCCGGAAGGCGCGAGGCGGGCGGCCTCGACGCATTTGGCGAGTTTTTCGTGCTCGACGGGACGATCGGCGAATTCGCGGCAGGTTTGGCGGCGCTTGGCAAGTTCAAGGAAATCGTTCATACAGTGTCCTTTCGAAAGCGCCGGGTAAAACCGGCATGGTGTATTGAGTGTAAGAGTCTGTTGACAAATCGAGCAACCTTATCTTCCGGCGTATTCATCGTCAAGTAACAAAGCATGTTTTTGGTCATTGCAATGGAGACGATGTTTTCGGTTTTCTCCAAAAGCCCGCGAATTACGACGCGCCAATAAGCCGCGCCGCCCAAACCGCGAGGTCTTCGCGGCGGATCTTCGCGTTGTGGCGAATGTCCGTGGGAAAGCCGGGGTGAAAAAGAATATCCTTGATCGGCGCGGTCATGGGGTTGCGCGCGCCAAGGTCGGCAAGCTCTCGCCCGAGCCGGTTTTTGCGTCCCGGAGTCAGCCTGTCCCGCGCCTCGACGACGACGACCGGCCGCTTGCCGCCGCCGGACAGGGAAACGCCGACGAGCGCGCTTCTGAACACTTCGGGATGCTGGTTGAACACGCCTTCGCAGCAGACGGTGAACAAGGTCTCCTTTCCAGTCTCCACCCGGTGCGACTTCCTTCCGCAAAACCACAGCCTGCCCTCGCCGTCGCGGTAACCGATATCGCCCATCCGGTGCCAGAAATTGTCGCCGTCGGCGATTTTGGCCAGCCGGTCGGCCTCCGGAAGCCCGTGATAATGCCGCGACGCATGCGCCGCCTGGACGGCGATTTCGCCGCATTCGCCTTCCGGAACCATAAGATCGTCGGACCAGGTTTCGATCGGCCCGTCCGTGACGGCGATGATTTCGGCGCGGACGCCGGGAACCGCCCTGCCGATGCAGACGCCCCGCCCTTTGGGCGTTTCGTCCGCCGCGCCGGCGAGGATTTCCGATCCGGCGATGTTCGCCACCGGCATGCATTCGGTCGCGCCGTAGGGCGTGTACGTCTCGCTCCCCGCCGAATGCATCACCGAAAGAAGCCGCCGGTGCACCTCAGCCGGGGCCGGAGCGCCCGCCATGACGACGCGGCGCAGGGTGCGGAAGCGGACGCCTTCGCGCTCGGCGTAGGCGGAGACGCGGTTCCACAACGCCGGCGATCCGAAAGAGAAGGTGCAGCCGCGTTCGTTCGCCGGAGTGATGATGTTCCGCGGCAATGCCCGACCGGGGCGTGCGGGATCCATGTCCGGCACCACGGCGGTCATGCCCAGAGCGATGGAAAAAAGGGAAAAGCCGGGGAAGGTCGCGGCGTCGACATCGCCGACGCGGTCGATCGCGAACGCGTCGGCGATAAGGTCGATCTGGCGGCCAAACGCTTCATGGCCGTATTCGACGCCCTTTGCGGGACCAGTGCTGCCGGTGGTGAAAAGAACGGCGGCGATGTCGCCGGCGCCGGGTTCGTGGATGGGGAAGGGCTTGTCGTCGAAACGTTTGAACCGCTCCCACGTTCCGCCCCCCCAGAACCAGCGTCTGCCGAGGGTGACGTTTATTTTGCAGTTCGGGAAATAGCCGGGCAGAAGCAGGCGGGCGGCTTGCGCCAGCGGAATGCCGATCATCGCGCCCGGGGCGACGCTGCGCACGCACTCGAGCAGGCGCCCGCCGCCCATGCCGGGATCGATCAACACCGGTACGGCCCCCGCCTTGAACAGCCCGAAGATGCACGAGAAAAAAGCAAAGGAGGGGCGCAGCATGACGAGCGTCTTCACGCCCGGGCCGATCCCGATTCCGGCGCAGCCGCGCGCCACGGCGTCGGAATCCCGTTCCAGCTCGCTGAACGTGATCGTCGTCGAGGAAAACGCGCCGCCTTCTCCAGGGCCTCTGGCCATCACCGCCGCCGGTTTGTCCGGCGTAACGCGGGCATTGTCGCGAAGCCGTTCCGCGACGTTTCCTGGCTGGCGCATCTATTCCCCCCTGAAGCCGGAGAGGTCGAGCGGGCGGGCTCCGTCGAATTCCCGACGCTTTTCGGCGTCGTTCAGGGCGCGACCGATGAACTCGAATGCGGCCGGGAAATCGAGTTCCCCGTCCTCGAAGCCGGGATCGGCCTCCGCTTCGCCCTGGAAGGCGGCAAGCGCCTCGGCCGCCTCGCCGAACGCGGTCGCGGCCGCCTCGAATTCGCCCAACTCCTGAAGGAGGGTGCCGAGAAAATACTGGTATACCGGGGAATCGTCGTGTCTGGCGGCAAGGTCGTCCAGAATGTCAAGCGCCTGTTGCGGATCGCCCGTTTCCGCCGCCAGGTAGGCTCGGTGGACGTCCGGATCCTCGCTGTACAATTGCGGATAGAGGCCGGGAGAGTCGAGCCGGAGGAGTTCGCCGAGGATGCGCCCGGCCGCCTCCGCCTCGCCGGCTTCGGCGTGAACCCGGGACAGTTCGAGCCATGCGGGGCCGTCGCAGGAGTGGTCAACGAGGTGCCGGTAGCCAGCGTACAGCCTGACGTCCGCCGAACAGTCGACCGTGCCCCAGAGTCCGAAGTAAAGAATCGCCGCGTAGTCCTGCCCGGTTTTCGCCCGGTGCGACTCCACCATTTCGGACAGCCCGTCGTCCATCGGCGGCGCATCTATTGCAAAATCGCCGATCATGGCGCCGGCCTTTGCAGAAATTCCCTGATGCGCGAGAGGATGGGGCCGCCCATGTCCTCGAGAAGATAATGGCCGGCGTTGTATTCGTCTATCTCGGCGTCGGGAACCGCGTTCTTCCACAGGTCGAGGAAGAACGGCGTGAAGCACCAGTCCGCCATCCCCCACTGGATAAGCGTCGGAATGCCCCGAAGAATGTCCTTGAGCCGCCATTCGATCTTGGTCAGGAGATCTCTCGTCGGGCCGTCGGAGAGGGGGATGTCCTTGACGAACCCGTCGATGCCGACCCTGTTGTTCCAGGAATTGTACGGCATGAGATAGAACTTTTTCACCAGCGCCGGCATGGGCTTGACCGTGCACCGCTCGGTCGCCTTTATCGCGAACAGGTTCATGCGGCGGACGATGTATTCGCCGATGACGGGCCAGCGGCACATTTTGATGCTTTTTGGCATGTCGCCCGCGGTGAACGAGGAGGTGTTCATGATGACAAACCGCTTGATGCGTTCCGGATGCCTGTCGATATAGCCGATGCCGATCGGTCCGCCCCAGTCGTGGACGATCATGTTGATCTTGCCGCCTCGCCAGTTGTACGGCGGCAGCGTTTCCTCGAGCCACGACTCCAGGTTGGAGATGTGCTGCTCGAGCGTGTATTTGTACTTCTTCATCTTGGGCTTTTGCGACAGCCCGCACCCGATATGGTCGGGCACCAGGCAGCGGTGCGTCTCCCGCAGCCCCCGGACCAACCCCCGGTAGAAAAACGACCAGGTCGGATTGCCGTGCACCATGACGACGGGCTCGCCCTCGCCCTCGTCCAGATAATGGTAGCTGTATTCGCCCAGCGAATGCAGCCGCGAGTCGAAGGGGTACATCGCCCTGAACTGGGGGTCCTTGATCCTCCTGAAGGCGATGCCGATCTTCGCCGCCCAGTGCCGCCGGTCGATCGTGCGGCGCGGTTTGGCCCGCGTCAGTTCCTGCTGCGTTAGTTCGTTTTCGCCCATTGCGTCTTCTTTGCTACCATTCCAGCCCCAGCATCATGCTGGACAACCCGCTCCCTATCCCCAAAAGCGCCACCTTGTCCCCCTTCCTCACCGGCTTTTCGCGAATCCCGACGGCAAACGCTCCCGGCAGCGCGGCCGAACCCGTGTTCCCCATGAACCGGACGGTCGGAAAATCGCGCTCCGACGGAAGGTTCAGCGCGGACAGGGTCAACTTGGCGTGCGCCTTGCCGACCTGGTGGGTGAAGATATGGTCGGGCGTGCCGTTATCCCAGCCGAGTTCGCGCTTCGTCTTTTCCCAGGTTCTCGCCGCCAGCGCGCACCCGGCATGGAGCAGCCCCTCGCTGTCCGTGTGCATCAACGGCCCCTCGGCCGTCATGTGGCCGGGGTCCGCCTTGCACAGGCGGTTGGCGGAGGAGTCGGTCCCGACCGCGCCGCCGAGAAGACGATGTTCGCCCGGTTCCCCCCTCCCCCTCGCCAGCACCACCGCCGTGGCGGCGGAACCGATCGTCAGGCTGGCGAATTGCATTTTCAAAAACCGCCGGTCGAGTCTGCGCCTAATCGAGAGGTTCCTGACCGTCGCCTCATGGAGCGGTTCGGCCACCTCCCCCGACACCGCCATTCCCGCCTCGATGTGGCCGGCCTCGATCATCGCCGCGATCTGCGCCATGGCGTTCAGGACGCCGAGGCAGGCGTTGGAAAGATCGAATATCGCCGCGTCCTCGCCGAGGCCGAGCATTTCGTGGACAAGCGCCGCCGTCGCCGGTTCGAGAAAGTCGCGGCATACGGACGCGTGCGCAAGGCAGCCGATCGAGCGCGGATCGATCCCGGAATCGTCGAGCGCGAGCCGGCCGGCGCGGGCCGCGACCTCGCTCGAGCGCGCGCCCGGTTCCCAAAAACGGCGTTCACGGATGCCGGTCATCAATTCCAGCCTGCCGGTGGACAGCTTGAACCTGTCGTACACCGGCGCCAGACGCGCCTCGATCTCCTCCGAGGAGACGACCCGGGGCGGTTTGACGAGAACAACGCTTTTGACCACGACGTTATTGAACAGCAATGTCGTCCCCGTTCGCCCGCGCCCCGATTTCTTCGAACTCCTCCACAGCTTCGACGTCTTCCGCCGGTTCCTTCCCGGGCTTCACCGGGAGCCGGCCGTAGAGTTCCACCATGTCGCGAATTCCGCCCCAGGAGGCGTCGGCGAGCTGCTCCGACGTGAGCCGCCAGCCCCACTGGCCCTCCCCGAGGCCGGGGCGGTTCATGCGCGCCGAATTGGGCAGGTTGAGAACGTCCTGCATCAGGAGAACCGCCGTGTCCGCCACGGAGCCGAGCGCCAGACGCATAAGGTCCCACGGCATGCTCGACCCGTCGCGGCCGAGATAGCGCCTGGCCCGGTCGCGCTCGAACTCGATGACCTCCTTCGACATGTGCGCGTAGTCCCCGCTGTCGGCATCGTACCAGCCCCGGGTCGTGTCGTTGTCGTGGGTGGCGACATAACAGACGCAATTCGGTTCGTAGGTATGCGGCAGATACGCCTCTGCGCCGACGCCGAAGGCGAAATGCAGCACCTTCATTCCGGGAAGTCCGTTGTCGAGGCGGAGCTTGTCGACGCCCGGGGTGATGACGCCCAGGTCCTCGGCGAGGATCGGCAGGTTGTCGCCGAGTTTTTTCTTGAGCGCGTCGAAGAATTTCTGCCCCGGGCCCTTGATCCATTTGCCGTTTATCGCCGTCGTTTCCCCTTTCGGGACGGCCCAAAACGCTTCGAATCCGCGAAAGTGGTCGATCCTGAGCATGTCGACGAGGGACAGGGTGGCGTCGATCCTGGACAACCACCACGAGTAGCCGGTCTCCTCGAGCGCCTTCCAGTTGTAAAGCGGATTGCCCCACAATTGACCGGTGGCGGCGAAATAGTCGGGCGGCACGCCTGCCATGAGTTCGGCGCCGCCGTTTTCGTCGAGCTGGAAATTCTCCGGCGCGGCCCAGACGTCGGCGGAGTCGTGCGCGCAATAGATCGGCACGTCGCCGAGGAAGCGGATGTTGCGCGCCGCCGCGTAGCTCCTGAGTTCCCGCCACTGGCGGAAAAAGAGGAATTGAAGAAACTTTTCCCTGCGCACGTCGCCGGCGAGGAGCTTCGCGTATTTGCGCGACGCCTCCGGACGGTGCAGCCGGAGGTCGATGTCCTTCCACTCGAACCACGGCTGGCCGTTGAAAAACGTCTTCGCCGCCGCGAACAGGGCGAAGTCGTCCAGCCATTCCCTTTCCTCCTCCGCGAAGCGCTCGAAGTCCTTGGCGAACTGCACCGACGAACAGCCGTCCTCGAAGCTTTCCATCGCCTTGTGGAGCAGGCGGTCCTTGTACGCCGCCACAGCGGCGAAATCGACCCGGTCGGCATTCTCCGGAGCGGACTCGAGGTCGGCCGGATCGACGAGGCGTTCGGCGGTGAGCCGTTCGAGCGAGATGAGGAGCGGATTTCCCGCGAAGCTGGAAAGCGACTGATACGGGCTGTCGGCGCCGCTCGTCGGGCCGAGCGGCAACACCTGCCAAATGCCGATGCCGGCCTTCTCGAGGAAATCGACGAAGGCGTAGGCGGCGTCGCCGAGGTCGCCGATGCCCTGGCCTCCCGGGAGGGAGGTCGGATGAAGGATCATGCCGGCGAGTCGCGGGAAAGCCATGGCGTCCTCTTTGCTTCAATGTTCGCGGGGCGAACCCCGGGACCGGAATCAACACACCGACGGGAGGCGCGGTGCGCCTCCCGTCAAGCAGCCGTCACGAAGCGCCGGCGCGAGCTAGCCGTTCTTCTTGTACACGTTGAGCCCGACTTTTTCGTCGCGGTCGGGAATGGTCTGGTTTCCCTCGGTGGATGCGATAATGATGGTTTTCCCGGATGCCGACGGCCCGAACTCCTTGGACAGATCGACCTTGATGGTGAGAATATCGCCTTCCACAACCATTTCCACGTTCTTCATGGTGCCTCCTCCCAATAATGACGGCCAAATCCCGGAACCCATGCCCATCGTCCCGGACCTATTCACACCATATCACCCCACCCCATGGATGTAAAGGAGAATACCGGCGGAGAACTCCGGTTTTACCGGATGAACGGCGGCGAATCGGCGAATTCGAGGCACTAAACCCCGATTCAAGCGTCCCCGGCGACGACTTCGCGGCGGATGCGTGAAGGCGTATCCAGCTTCCAGGCGGATGTTTTCCGTTCAAACCCCCATCCGGCGGCCGACGGCATGCGGGCGGAACGAGCTTCCTCACAGTTCCTTCGCGGCGGCGGCGGACAGCGGCGAGCGTTCCGCCCTCCTCAGCGTGATATGGCCGAACAAGCCGAGACGCTTCATTCGTTCCACAGCATAGGTGAGGCCGTTCGAGGATGCGTCCAGGTACGGATTGTCGATCTGCGACGGGTCGCCGGTAAGCACGAGCTTCGTCCCTTCCCCCGCCCTGCTGACGATCGTCTTGATCTCGTGCGGCGTCAGGTTTTGCGCCTCGTCGACGATGATGTATTGCCGCGCGATCGATCTGCCCCTGATGTAGGTGAGCGCCTCGAGTTCGACCATGTCGTCGTCGAGAAGCTCCTGCACCTTGCGGTCGGCGACCTTGCCGGTCGTGTGTTTGCCGGCGCCGGGCCCCGCCTGCATGAGGAAGGTGAGGTTGTCGAACACCGGCTGCATCCAATGCGCCATTTTCTTGTCCTTGTTTCCCGGCAGATAGCCGATGTCCTTTCCCATCGGGATGACCGGCCGGGTGACAAGCATTTTTTCATAATTGTACGGCAGTTCGCCGTTGCTTTTCAGCGCCTGGTCGTCCAGGCGGATCGCTTCGAGGCCGGCGGCGAGGGCGAGGAGCGTTTTTCCCGTGCCGGCGCCGCCGACGAGGGTCACCATCGCCACCTCCGGATCGAGCAGAAGCTGCAACGCCATCCTTTGCTCGACGCTCCGGCCGGCGATGCCGTAGGCGCGTTCCCAGTTTTTGTTGATTTTCGCCACCGATTCCGGGCCGTCGGCGCGGCCGATGGCGCTTTGGCTGTGGTTTTCGCCGGCGGTGAGAACGACGAATTCATTCGGGTGCAGATCGAGGCCGGGCAGTTTTATGCCGCCTTCGGCGTAGAATTCGTCCACCGCCTCCTTCGCGGCGGGGAGATCGCGGAAGCCGGAATACAATTCGTCCGTATCGACGCGATCCGCCTTCCAGTCCTGCGGTTCGATGTCGATGATCGAGGCCTTGATCCTGAGATTGAGATCCTTGGTGACGAGAATCACCTTTTCGCCGCGTTTTTTGAAATGCGCGGCGGCGCGAAGGATCCGGTTGTCCGGCACGTCCGCCTTGAATGCGTCGGGCGTTTCGAGGCCCGATTCCGGCAGCACCATGAGTTTGCCGCCGGCGTGGTTGGAGATGCCGTTCACCAGATTGGCCGCCTCTACGCCGTTGTTTTTCGCGTATGCCTCCTCCTCCTCGCGCAGGCCGTCGATGTAGCGGATGGCGGCGCGGGCGTTCCTGCCGAGTTCGTCCGGCTTCGTCTTGAAGCGGTCCAGTTCCTCGATGACCGTCATCGGCAACACGACGATGTTATCCTCGAACGCCTCAAGGGCGAAGCGGGTATGGAGGAGGATATTGGTGTCGATGACGAAGTATTTCGGGTTGTCGGACATTGTTTCCCCTTTCGATCGGCGATCGGCTTTCAGGAACCGCTTCGCATCGCCCGCCAACGCCGCCGAATCGTCGCCCGCCGGAGACGCGCCCAGACGCCGGCAAGCCCCTCCAGCGCCGGAATGGCGCTGGCGTCTCACCACGGCGCGCTCGATTTGCGGCGCAGGCGCACCATATCCGTTATCGCGTTGCCGGTCTGCCCGAGAAGATATTCGACCGCATCGGCGATGTCCCCGGGCCGCATCATGCCGCTGCGATCGAGGTCCGGCCGCGCGTCGCCGATAAGGTCGGTGTCGACGCCGCCCGGCGAGATCACCTGGGTGACGATCCCGTCCTTCCGGCCCTCGACCGCCATCACCTTCGACAATCCGAGAAGGCCGTGCTTGCTCGCCGTGTACGCGCCCTGGTCCGCGTAGCCCTTTATGCTGACCACCGAACCGATGTTGATGATCCTGCCGCCGCGCCCCGCCATCGACTTCATCGCCTCGCGCGAACACAGGAAAACGCCGCGCAGGTTCACGCCCATGATCAGGTCCCATTCCTCGACCGTCGTGGACACGATCGGCGCGAACCTGCCGATGCCGGCGTTGTTGACGAGAACGTCCACATCGCCGGCGCGCTCGAAAACGCGGAGCACGTCCTCCTCGCGCGACACGTCCGCGACCGCGGTGCGGGCGCGTCCGCCGGCGGCCTCGATCCCGGCCGCCGCCTCGGCGAGCCGGTCCGGTTTGGTGCCGACAAGCCAAGTCTCGGCGCCAAGCATGGCGAGACGCATACCGACGGCCTTGCCGATTCCCCGACCGCCGCCGGTGACGATCGCCCGCTTGCCTGACAAGAATTTGTCCTCCCGCATTGACTTGCCTCCCGGTTACGGAATAATGCATACGGAAAGCCGATACGCCCGGCGCGTCGTTCGCCGCCGCGACATCGGCATGACCCGCGCACAAGTATACAATGCGGCCCGGCGGCGACGCAACCGCAATACCCGCTGCGCCGCGCAGTCGTTTGCCGCGAACGGACCGCCAGTAAACCGCCGACAGGAGCCTTTCCTTGCATCTGAAAGACAAAAACCGTCTCTTGATAACCGCCGCGCTCCCCTATGCAAACGGCCGTCTTCACATCGGCCACATCGCCGGCGCGTACCTTCCCGCCGACATCGCGGTGCGCTATTTGCGGCTCGCCGGCAAGGAGGCGCATTTCGTCTGCGGCTCGGACGAGAACGGCGCGCCGATCACCTTCAGCGCGCTCAAGGAGGGCGTCGATCCGCAGGTCATCATCGACCGCTACACGGCGATCATCGAAGAGGCTTTTTCCGGCCTGAACATCGATTTCTCCATCTACGGCCGCACCCACACCCCGCGCCACGCCAAGGTCGCGCAGGATTTCTTCCTCCAGCTCCACGACCACGGCTACATCGTCAAGAAGACGACCGACCAGGTGTATTGCACCGAATGCGAGCGCTTCCTCCCCGACCGCTACATCGAAGGCAGGTGCCATTACCCCGATTGCGGCGCCCCGGGCGCGCGCGGCGACCAGTGCGAAAAATGCGGCCGCCCGATCGACGCGACGAAATTGATCGATCCCGAATGCATGGTCTGCAAAACCCTCGGCCGCGAGTCGCGCGGCCATATCGAGGTCAGGTCCACTGCGCACTGGTATTTCCGGCTCGACAATTTTTCCGACCGGCTCCGCGAATACCTGGATTCGCATCCCGAATGGCGCGAATCCGTGAAGCGCTTTTCCTACGGCCTCATCGACCAGGGCCTGCGCGAGCGCGCCATCACCAGGGACATGGAATGGGGCGTCCCGGTGCCGCTCCCGGACGGCAAGGGCAAGGTGCTTTACGTCTGGTTCGACGCGCCGATCGGCTACATCACCTTTTCCCGGGAACATTTCGAGGCGCAGGGGAACCCGGACGGCTGGAGGGATTTCTGGCGGAACGACGAGAACGGGCTTATCCATTTCATCGGCAAGGACAACACCGTCTTTCACACCGTCATTTTCCCCGGCATGCTCATGGCGCACGGCGAATACCGTCTGCCCGACGCCGTGGTGGTCAACGAATTCCTCAACCTCGAGGGCGAAAAGATATCCACCAGCCGCGACTACGCCGTCTGGGTCGACGAATATCTCAAATCCTTCAAGCCGGATCCGTTGCGCTACTACCTCGCCGCCATCGCCCCGGAGAGCGCCGACGCCGATTTCTCCTGGAAGCAGTTCCAGCGGCGCAACAACGGCGAACTCGCCGACAACCTCGGCAACTTCATCCAGAGAAACCTCACCTTCTGCAACAAGTATTTCGACGGCAAGGTGCCGACGATCGACGAGCCGACGGAGGCGGGCGGGGAAATGCTCGCCGAGATCGACGTCGCGCGGCGCGAACTCGCCGAGCTTCTCGACGACTTCCGCTTCAAGGCGGCGCTTGAGCGTCTGATGAAGCTGTCGCAGCGCGGCAACCAGTATTTCGCCGAGGAGGAACCCTGGAAGACGCGCAAGACCGACATGGCGGCCTGCGCCCGCACCATGCATGTCGGCGTGAAGGTTGTGGAGGCGCTGTCCGTGTTCATGTCGCCGTTCATGCCGGCCGCGGCCGCGCGGTTGCGCGGATTCCTCCGCCTGCCCGCGCTCGGGAAGGGCGACTGGAACGCGCCGAGCCGCCTTTCCGGCGGCGAAGCGCTGGGCGAGACCGAGGTTCTGTTCCCGAAATTCGACGACGCGGCCATAGAACCGCATATCGCGGCGTTGAAGGAAAAATTGGCCGGCGTACAGCGGGGGACTGGCCGGCATACCGTTCACGGTCCGGAATTGTGATTCACCCAACTGGGCGCGGAAAGAGACAGTTCAGGGAAATCGACATGGAACGGGGGCGACCCCATCCCCCATTTTCACGATTCCGGCCGCGTCCGACCCGCTCGCGAAAACTCCGCAAGAAAGGTTCCCATGCGCAAAGTCCTTATTTCCCCCTCGATGATGTGCGCCGACTTCCTCGCCCTTCGCGGTGATCTCGACGTCATGGCGAAGGAGGGCGTCGAGCTTCTGCACATCGACGTCATGGACGGGCATTACGTCCCCAACTTCACCCTCGGCCCCGATTACTGCAGGGCGCTCGCGGCCGACGGCAGGATACCCCTCGACATCCACCTCATGATCGAGAACGTCGACGCCTTCGTCGAACGCTTCTCCGGATTCCCGGGCGGATACCTGTCGTTCCACCCGGAAACGCAATACCACCCGCAGCGCACCCTGCAGCTGATCGCGCAACACGGCATGCTGCCGGGAATAGGGGTCGCGCCGTCGTATTCGGTGGCGCGGGCCAAACCGCTTCTCCCCTACGTCAGGCTGGTCTGCGTGATGACGGTCAACCCCGGGTATGCGGGACAAAAACTCATCCCGGAAGCGATGGACAAAATCGGGGAACTCCGCGATTACCGCGAAAAAGCGGGTCTGGATTTTCTTGTCGAGGTCGACGGCAACGTCAGTTGGGAAAACATCCCGAAGATGGTGAAGGCCGGCGCCGACGCCCTCGTGGCCGGCACCAGTTCGCTGTTCAGGAAAGACGAAGCGCTGGCCGACAACATCAAGCGCATGCGCGAAGCGATTGCTGAAAGTTTGTAAGCGGATGACGGCGCCGATTCTGTCCACCGAAAACGTCGTTTTCGCCGATCTCATACGCTATCCCGACATCGAGATCCAGGCGGAAAAAACCACGTTCGTTTCCGGCGACAGCGGAACCGGCAAATCCACCCTGTTGCGCCTGTTCAACAATATTCACGCCGCGAGCTCCGGAATAGTCCGCTATCGCGGCGCAAACGTTCTCGAATACGACCCCGTCGCGCTGCGGCGGGAAGCGCTTCTGGCCGGGCAGTCCGTGTTCCTTTTCGACCTCCCGATCCGGGACAATTTCCGCGAGTTTTACGCGTATCGCGATCTCGCGCCGCCGGCCGAAGGCGACATCCGCCGCCACCTCGACCTCTGCCATGCGGATTTTCCCCTCGACGCCGACTGCGCCACCCTCTCGGGGGGAGAACGCCAGCGCGTCTTCCTGGCGCTCGCGCTGTCGTTTGCGCCCGCCGTGCTCATGCTCGACGAACCCACCTCCGCCCTGGACCACGATACCGCAAGCGCGCTTTTCGCGAATCTGACCGGATTCGCGAAAGAGCGGGGCATGACCATCGTCGCCGTCACCCACAATCCGCCGCTCGCCGAGGCATACGCCGATTTCACCGTTACGCTGCCCAACGGCAAGACGGAGGCGGCCGAATGAACGACATCGCCGACATGACCATCTGGCGCTTCGCGCTCTCCTATCTGCTGTTGTTGGCCGTTCTCGCGGTGATGAAAAAGTGCCGCATCGACCGGACCAGACTGCTCGTCGTCGCGAGCGCGCGCATGACGGTGCAGCTCGTCATCGCCGGACTGGCGTTGACGTATATCTTTCGGCATCCGCATCCGCTGTTCACGATCCTCTACCTTCTCGCCATGACCGCCTTCGCGATCCACCGCGTCCTCTCGCGCTGCCCCGGCGTCAACAGGCGTTTCAAAATCGCGATCGCGCTGTCCCTTGCCGCGGCCGGCCTCGGCACCGTGTTCTTTTTCGTCGGCGCCGCCGTCGGCGCAAGCCCGCTCAATCCGCGGTACATGATTCCATTGAGCGGCATGATCATGGGCAACGCCATGACCGGCGTTACGCTCGGCATGAAGTCGTTCCATGAATCCGTGGAGGCGGGAAGGGAAAAAATCGCCGCCCTTCTCGATCTTGGCGTCGAACCCGACCGGATTCTTCTCCCCTTCGCCAACAGTGCGCTCGAAACGGCGATCCTCCCGACACTCAATTCCATGCTCGGCATGGGCATTGTCGCGCTTCCCGGCATGATGACGGGGCAAATACTTTCGGGCACGCTGCCGACCACCGCCATCCTTTACCAGATTTCCATCCTTATCGCCATATCGGCGGTCGTCTGCCTCGCGACGTTTTCGTCCCTCCATTTCGGCTACAAAACGCTATACAACAACCGAAAACAAATCACAGGCATGTAACGCCGGTTTTGTCGAGACTCCCGACGAGAACCGGCATACGGCCAGGCGGTCACGCGCCGAGGTCGCGCACCACTTCGCGCATCAGGTCTTCGTCGATCAGGGGAAGGTTTTTGCCGAAGCCGGCGAGGAGCGCCAAGTCGGCGATGAGGTTGATCCGGCGGGGAATTCCGCGCGATTCCTCGATGAGGATGTCTTCGGCGCCGCCGGTGAAAATATCCGATCCGCCGCCGGCGACGGCAAGGCGATGGACCAAGTATTTCCGGGCATCTTCGGGAGAAAGCGGCCCGATGTGATGGCGGATCGTGAGGCGTTGCGACAACTGCGGCTTTGTCTCCACCCGCTCCCGGAGTTCGGGCTGTCCGACGAGGATGAGGGTGAGGCAGAAGCTTTGATCCTGCTGGAAATTGAGAAGCAGCCGGATCTCCTCGAGCGTGAGGTCGTCTGCGACCAGCTGCCCCTCGTCGACGATCGCCAGAGTCGACGCGCCGCGCTCCCGCGTGCGGTGGAGAAAGGCGGAAAGGCGCTCCAGCATGCGTTGTTTGGTCCAGCCCTCGGCGTCGAAGCCGAACTGGCGGAGCATTTCGCGGATGAGTTCCTCGGGATTGAGGTTAGGATAGGGAATAAGCGCGACCTCGAAGCGGGCGGGGTCGAGCTCGTCCACGAGCGCGCGGGTGACGAGGGTTTTTCCGCACCCGCACTCGCCTGTGAGCAGCATCGCCCCCTGCCCTTCCGTGACCACGTACAAGGCGCGCGCGAGCGCCTCCTCGTGCTGGCGGGAGAAATGAAAATAACGGGGGTCCGGAGTATTCCGGAACGGCTTGTCGCGCAGCCGCCAGTAATTCTCGTACAAATGACTACATCTTTTCCAGTTGCAGGTATCTATCGCGCCCTAGTCGCGTCCGTATTCGATCAACTCATAGGTCGGGAAATCGGGATCCGAGCTCCAGAGGCGGAAAAAGCCGCTGACCGGGATGTCAGGGGAAATCCAGATCTTGAGTTCGCCGTCGATGCGTTCGCTTTCCCATTCGGCCGTGTAGACGGTGATTTCCTCGTCCTGGAAGCCAATTTTCTCGCGGGTGATGCGATAGGCGCGCTCGTTGATGCGGTCGAGACGCTCCTGGTAGCGCTTCATCTTCACCCGGTGGTCCTTCTTTTCGACCACATTGCCGTCGGCGTCGAACTTTTCGCGGCGGAGAAGGACATAATCCTCGCCGCCCTCGACGCCCCGGGCGATGATGGAGAGGCGGGTCGTTTCCCCGGGATTTTCGATATCGCCGACGATGATCCATTCGCCGGGCTGGGCGGTGAGGAATTTGTTGGGAAGGGGATTCGGCTCCGCCGCAAGGGCGCAGGTTCCGAAAACGACGACCGACGCCGCGAGTAAAAGGCTACGCATGGATGCCTCCTATTTGTGAAAGGTTCCAGTGTTTGGTCACGAACGGCGGTACAGGGACGCCGGTTCGGAAGCGCATATCGATGATCATATCTATAATAGTATACCATTCCCGCAATCGGGAATGAAAGAAAAATGCCGAAAATGCCGTATGCATACTGTGCGGGGCGCGAAATTGTGAAAATGGGGATTGGGTCCACATCCGCTTTACGGGCGTATTGCCTGCCGTGCGCAGTCCAGGGAAGCACAATTTCATGGTGCAAACAGTATATTTTCAGGTGGACGTCCCGTTCCCCCACCCGTTTCCAGCGTCATCAACGGAGACGGCGCCCCAAAAAACCGCCTGGAGCGGCTTCAATCCCTGACCGGCGGCCATCCCGCCTGTCCTCGCGGCTGGACGCGCGATTCGCCTCCCGTCCCGGATCCCGGGACCGCGGCCGCCCGGTCGCGCGGATGATCCGGCGGGCGCACCCGGTCGGCGAGTTTGCGCAGGAGCGGGCTTCGCGCCTGGTCGAGAATGCGACTGCCTTCGCCGTTCTTTTTCCCGCGATGAATCGCCTGCAACCGCGCCAGGCTTCCGGATGGAATTTCCTCGAGCCGGCGGCGGCGGAGTTCGCGTTCGATGTGCGCCTTGCCGTCCCCGGGAAGGTCGGCGACGATCACGCCCTGGACATCCGGTATGGTGCGTTGCGCCGACTCGTCCCGGATCACCCTGCGCCCGGTTCCGGCGGCGGAGCCGGCCTGGACCGTCGCCTCTTTGGACCGCGCCGCTTCGCCCTTGCGGCCGGAAGTGCGCACGCCGAACCAGACCCAGCCGAGCGCGGCGAAGAACGCGAGGCAGCCGAGCGCGATTGCCCAATTCTCGTCGACGAACAACGCGTCGGGAAATTCCGGCGGCATCCCCGGCGGCACGATCGCGACGGAAACGCCGAAGTCCCAGTCGACGCCCGGAGGTTGCCCGGCGCGTTCAAGCCTGAGAAGGCGTTCGCCGTCGAATTCCCTCCACTGCCCGACGCCGTCGACGAAAGGGAGTTCGGCCCGTCCGTCCGCTGTCGATGCCGGGAAGGATGCGACGACGGCGTCGCGCCCGGAAATCACCCAGCCGCGCCACTCGACGCCGTCCGGCCTGACGTTTCCCAGTCTGCGGTCGAGAAACTCGGCCAGATCCTTCGGCCCGGCCGGAGGATGGCTGTCCTGCGCGGTCAATTCCAGCTTTACGGTCCAACGCCGGGAGCGGCTGGCGTCCGCGAACATGAGGTCGCGGACCGCCGCGGCGCCGACAAACCCTTCGCCGGCGCGCACCGAGCCGAGGCGGAGCATTTCGCGGGCATGATCCTCGACGATCGTCAGCGCGTAGCCTGACGGAAGGAGGGCGGAAATTTCGGGCGTATTCGCCTGGATGGCGGCATGGGCGGCGTCGCCGCCGCCGTCCTGTCCGGGCATGATTTCCAGAGAACGGCGCAAGCCATCGAATCCGGACGGGAACGAACCAACCTCGCGGCGTTCGGCGTTCGGCTGGCGGCTTCGTTCGAGCGACAGGGAGACGAGCCGGCAGACCGCGTCCATGATGCCCCGGACCTCGAGGCGCATGGCGTCTTCCTGCGCGCGCCGCGCATCCCGACGGGCGCGGACGAATTCCTCCGCCGCCTGCGCCGACGCCCTGGCGAGATCGGACGCCTCCTGGACGGCATAGCGTTCGAGGCGGCGCGCGGCGGCCGAACTGCCCTCCCGCTCCGCGATCGTTTTTTCGCGAAACAGCCAGACGCCTCCGGCCAGCGCCAGACTGAGCGCCAGCGGCAACGACAACGCCGGCCAGGCCCGCGCCCCGCGGCTCTCACGCCTCTCCCCCATCGCCCGTCCTATTTACGCGTTCCCGTGCCGGTGAAATGCCCGCCGCCCTGCACGCCCTTGATGTCGGCGACGATAACGAAGCCGCCGTGCGCGCTCGAAATGTCCCTGACCCTGTTCACGCTTTTCCGCGAACAGATGACCTTGACGACCATACGCACGCCACTTCTTCCCTCGCCGAGGATGACGGTCGTCCCGAAGCCGGCGGCGCGAAGCTCCCGCACCATCGTCTCCGAACCTTCGTTTTTTTCGGCGATGATCTCCACCGACACATAGGAATTGGTCAGTTTTTGTTCGAGATACGATCCGACCAGATTGCCGGCGGCGTAGCCGCCGCAGTAGGCTATCAGTTCGGAGACGGTCAATTCCTTGCCGCCGCCGAGAATGATGCTCATGACGGAAAGGAACACCATGACTTCGAAAAATCCAAGAAGCGCGGCGATGTTCTTGCGCCCCTTCACGACCATGAGAATTCTGAAGACGCCCATGGTGACGTCGGTGCAGCGGGCGACGAAAATCAGGGCCAGTACGCCGACATGCTCCAAGCTCATGATGGGACGCCTTTTTCCCGGTTTTCAAAGTATCCGAAATCCCGAGGCGGCTTGATATTCCGCACCGCCCCTCCGCCTCGCGCCGCGCTCGCGGAAAGGGACGGAACCGGATTTTCGGTTTCCGCATAGCCGAGGCACGCCGGTTTCCGCGAAGCGGGGCGACAACTTTTCCGCTCATGGTTGATTATATGAAAACAGTCCCGTCCGGCAACGGCAATTCCCGGAGGTTGCGCCGCGGGGTGGCGACATGGTATACTGTCTGCGCCTTGAACCGGAAGCAGTCATAGTCAAAGGAGCCCCATGCGCATCGCCGGACTTTCCGTTTTCGCCGCTTTCGTCTCCGTCCTCTGCGCCGCGGGGTCAATCGCAGCCGAAATTCAATGGGCAAACCTCGATTTCGCCGCCGCAGGTGCGCAGGCCCGCGCCGAGGGAAAACTGGTGCATATTTTCGTGGAAGGCGATCATTGCCCGCCCTGCGACGCGTTCAAACGCTCCCACCTCGCCGACCCCGCCTACATCGACTACGTCTCCACCCTCTTCGTGAACATCCGCGTTCACGAAAGCGATCCGGCGGGACAGGCGTTTCTCGCCTCCATGAACCTGGCGCACTCGGCGGTGCCGCGTTTTTACGTGTTGTCCCCGGAGGGTTCGGGGGTGTCGATGTCGATCGGCATGGTTGCCGCCCCGCCCATGGAAGGCGCCGACGTCCTGTCGATGGCGTCGGGGAAAGACCTGCCGATCAAACGCGAAGCCGCCGCTTCGCTGGCCATGCGTCTGCGCGCGCACGCGGCGCGGGAACGCGCCGCCGGCGCGATCCACCCCGACAACCCGCTTCGCCATATCGGGCTCGCCGCCCTCGAGGCGCAGGCCTGGGCCCTCGCGGGCAGGCCGGACGAAGCGGAAAACGCCTTCGGCGGAGCCTGGGCGACGCAGCTCGTCGATCAGGACGTTCGCAACTGGTATGTGAATTTCTGGGTCGGTTGGCGACGCAACCTCGACGGCGCCCTTTCCGCCGCGAATGAATACCGCCAACTTTCGCCCGAGGACCCGAACGGGTGGTGGCTTATGGGAACCACGCTCGCAACGCTGGAGCGCTACGGCGAAGCGGCGGATTTCGGCGAACGGCTCGCCGTCGCCAATCCGCAAAACGCGCGCCTCGCGGAACTTGTGAGACAATGGCGTTCCCAGGCAGTTCGAATAGATACTCAATATCTGGAGTGACGGCCTGTGCCCTGATTCCACTTGTCACTCATCCCACGAAATTGATATTGCTTGCCTTCTCCCTATGCGCCGGGTATCCCTTTTCCCCGGCATAGCCGAGAAGAACGCCGCATATGGGCTTGAACCCGTCGGGAAGGGACAGCTTGGCGGAAAGTTCGTTCTGGCCGTCC
>JAIRTL010000099.1 GCA_031254915.1 Planctomycetota bacterium | reverse complement strand
TGCGTCGAGGTGGCCGGGACGATGAAGGAAGTTTGCGCCCGGCTGGGCATCCCCTACGTTTTCAAGGCGTCCTACGACAAGGCCAACCGCAGTTCGGGCGATTCTCCGCGCGGGCCGGGGCTTGACGCGGGCTTGAGGCTGCTGGCCGAAGTGCGGCGGCAGGTCGGCGTGCCCGTCCTGACCGACGTTCATGGCGAAAACGAGATCACCGATGTCGCCGATGTCGTCGATGTCTTGCAGACGCCGGCTTTTCTGTGCCGTCAGACCGATTTCATCCGCGCCGCGGCAATCACGGGGCTTCCGGTCAACATCAAGAAAGGCCAGTTCCTCGCGCCCGGCGACATGAAGCACGTCGTGGCCAAGGCGCGCGAGGCCAACGAGGGCCTGGACACGATCATGGTCTGCGAGCGCGGCGCTTCCTTTGGCTACAACAATCTCGTCTCCGACATGCGGAGCCTGGCGATCCTGCGCGAGACCGGCTGCCCGGTGGTGTTCGACGCCACGCATTCGGTGCAGCTGCCGGGCGGGCAGGGGGCGATTTCGGGCGGGCAGCGCGAATTCGTGCCGGTGCTCGCGCGCGCGGCGGTCGCGGCGGGGATCGCCGGCCTCTTCATGGAAACGCACCCGAACCCCGAAAGGGCGCTCTCCGACGGGCCGAACAGCTGGCCGCTCGCGCGCATGGAAAGCCTGCTGTCGACCCTGGCGGAACTGGACCACGCGGTGAAAAGCGCCGGTTTTACAGAAATGGAAAAAATATGAGCTACGATTTGATGGTATTTGAAAAAACGGCGGCCCCAAAAAACAGGGGGGATTTCATGGAATGGTATGAAAAACAGACGGAATGGGATGAAGATCATGAATACAATGATCCGGCGGTGACTTCGAATGGTTTGAGAAACTGGTTCATGGCAATTACAAAAAAATTCCCTCAAATGAACGGGCCTTGTGCTCCCGACGATGAAGCATGGGAAAAAATGGAAGAAATGGGAACCGATTCATATGTTACCGATTACTCGATCGGAAAAGAGATGATCTATGCCGCTTTTTCATGGTCATTGGCCGATGAGGCATTCGAAACGGTCAAGGAACTGGCAAAAGAGCACGGCGTCGGTTTTTTTGATGTGAGTTCAACCGACGGGGAAATCATTTTCCCGGACGGGATCCGGATTTGAAAGAGAAAAGGAAGAGCCATGAGTTCAGTCGTTGATGTCATCGCCCGCGAAATACTCGATTCCCGCGGCAACCCCACCGTCGAATGCGACGTCCTGCTTGAATCCGGCGTGATGGGACGCGCTTCGGTTCCCTCCGGCGCTTCGACCGGTTCGCGCGAAGCCATTGAATTGCGCGACGGCGACGCCTCCCGCTACAACGGCAAGGGCGTCACCCAGGCGGTGGAAAACGTCAATTCCGAGATCGCCGAAGCGATCGTCGGCCTGGATGCGCAGGAACAGGCGTTCGTCGATCAGACGCTGATTCACCTCGACGGCACCGAAAACAAGTCGCGGCTCGGCGCGAACGCGCTTCTGTCCGTGTCGATGGCCGTCGCCAGGGCGGCGGCGGAAGAGTCGGGTCTGTCGCTGTACCGCTACTTCGGCGGCTCCGGGCCGATGCAGATGCCGGTGCCGATGATGAACATCATCAACGGCGGCAAGCACGCCAACAACAATCTGGATTTCCAGGAATTCATGATTCTGCCGGTCGGCCAGAATTCCTTCCGCGAGGCTCTGCGTTGCGGCACCGAGGTTTTTCACGCGCTGAAGAAATTGCTCGACCAGAAAGGCTTTTCCACGGCGGTCGGCGACGAGGGCGGTTTCGCCCCGAACCTCGCCAACCACGCCGAGGCGCTGCAATTCATCGTGCGGGCCATCGAGGCGGCGGGCTACTTCCCCGGCGAGGACGTGCTGATCGGCCTCGATTGCGCGGCGACGGAGCTTCACAGGGACGGCAGGTACATCCTGGCGGGCGAGGCGCTGGAATTGGCGCCGGATCATCTCGTCGATTATCTCGCCAGGCTCGCCGACCAGTTTCCCATCGTTTCCATCGAGGACGGCATGGCCGAAAGCGATTGGGACGGCTGGAAGCAGCTGACCGACCGCCTCGGCGCGAAGGTGCAGATCGTCGGGGACGACGTTTTCGTGACCAATACCCGCATCCTGAAGGAAGGCATCAAAAAGGGCGTCGCCAACTCGATCCTGATCAAGATCAACCAGATCGGCACGCTGTCCGAGACCTTCGCCGCGATCGAAATGGCCAAGCGCGCCAGCTATACGGCGGTGATCTCGCATCGCTCGGGCGAGACCGAGGACAGCACCATCGCCGACATCGCCGTCGGCATGAACGCGCTGCAGATCAAGACCGGATCGCTCTCGCGCTCGGACCGCGTCGCCAAGTACAATCAGTTGCTGCGCATCGAGGAGGATCTCGGCGATACGGCCAGCTATCCCGGACTCGATGCGTTTTACAATTTACGATAAAGACATCGGGGCCAAAGGGGGGATAATGGCGTTTCCGTACTTCGTTTTTCTCTAAGCCATGCGCTGGCTCTCCGCCGCCCTGATTGCTCTCCTCGTGCTGCTGCAATATCCGTTGTGGCTGGGGAAGGGCGGCTGGCTGTGGGTCTGGCAGGCCTCCCGGCAAGTGGAGCGGCAGCAGGAAGACAACCATGCGCTGGAAACGCGCAACGCCGCCCTCGACGCCGAAGTGCGTGACCTCAAGCAGGGCTACGACGCCATCGAGGAGCGGGCGCGTTTCGAATTGGGCATGGTCCGCGAAAACGAGGTTTTCGTTCAGATTCCAAAAAAGGCCGGGAGCGACGACGTATCTCCGGCGGATCGGGTGGGCGCGGACCGGTGAGTTTCGCGCTCGCTCGCCTACTCGATTTCGATCTTTCCCGATACCGTGGCGCTGACCTGGGATTCTCCCGATTCGATCGGCATCGGCGCGGACTTGGCGAAATCGGCCCGGACGGCGCGCAGCATCGGCGCCGGCGCGAAACTCCCGCCGGTGGCGATCGACAGTTCCTTGATCGCGTAGTTTTTCCCCCGCGCGTCGGCCAGGAGCTTGGCGCGCGCCTCGAACAGGGCGATGGCGTCGAGTATCGCCGCGTCCTCGGCTTTTCTCTTCGTTTCCGGCGACGGCAGGAGGCGCAGACTGGAAATGGCCAGCGAAGCCTGCAATTTGCCGACGAGTTCCGACAGCGCGGGCGCGTCGCCGGATTCGAGCGAGATTTCCGAACGCATGCGCCAGGATTCGATCGCGCCGCCGTTCTCGGCATAGACCGGGTATGTGTTGGCGTTGCCGCTCTGGACTTTGACCGACGGGTAGGTTTGGGCGAGCTTCAACGCTTCGGCGACGGTGCGATTGATCCGGCCGGACAATTCCTCCGGCGCGGCGCCGGCCGCTTCGGCGAACAGCGTGGCCTGCATCAGATCGTTCGCCGCCGGGCGGCTGGCTTCCGACGACAGGCTGACGGTCAGGGGCGACGCGGCAAAGACGGCGCCGACGGAGAAAAGGAACAGCGCGGCGAGCATCGTCCGCGGCAGGCCGCGGCGAAATGGACGGGATAGGTGGATTTCATGGGCGATAGGGAACATGATTTCTCCATTGAGGTCTGTTAACGCGTGGTTGCGAAGAAGAAGCTTGATACAATCCGACCAACCTGATCGTACCACCGCGATGAGCCTGGTTGAGGAGGCAGCATGCTGAAAGTGGGAAATGTTGCGCCGGTGTTCGTCCTCCCCGACGCGGATATGGATGCTGTCGACATTGCCGCCTATCGCGGCAAGAGCCACATCGTCCTATTCTTCTACCCGAGAGACGATTCGCCGAACTGTACGCTGCAAGCCACCGATTTCTCCGATCATGAAGACGAATTTTCGCGGCGCGGCTGCGTCGTGTTCGGCATCAGCCGCGACGATTGTCTCAGTCATGCCGCGTTCCGCGACAAGCACGGTATTTCGGTCAGGTTGCTGTCGGATGCCGATGGACGGGTCTGCAAGCAGTACGGTGTTTGGCAATTGAAAGAAGTCGACGGTGTGAAAAAGTACGGCATCGTCCGTTCGACTTTCGTCATCGATAAACAGGGCGTTCTCCGGTTCGTGCTTTACAGGAGCAACGCCAAGGGCCATGCGCTGGAAATCCTGCGCACGGTGAAGGAACTCAATACATGAATATGCAAGTCGCCAGGAACACCGTCGTCACGCTCGACTACAACGTCACCAATCCGGACGGCGATCTCGTCGACGCCGGCACGGAACCGATGGTCTATCTGCACGGTGGCTACGACGACATCTTTCCGATCATCGAGGAAGCCTTGCAAGGCAAGAAAATCGGCGAGACGGTCGTCGTCAAGATGCAGCCGGACGAGGCTTTCGGCGAATACGACGCCGATCTGATCGAGGTCGAACCGCGCAAGATTTTCCCCAGGGAACTGGAGGTCGGCATGCAGTTCGAAGGTTTGCCGGAGGGCGGGGAGGAGGACGATGCCTTGATCTACCGCGTCACGGAAATCGCCGACGACAAGGTCGTGCTCGACGGCAACCATCCGCTGGCGGGAATGGCGCTGGTGTTTACCTGCACGGTGACTTCGGTGCGTCCGGCGAGCAGCGAGGAAATCGCGCATGGGCACATCCATGGCGACGATGAATGCGGGGAGGATTGAAAAT
>JAIRTL010000126.1 GCA_031254915.1 Planctomycetota bacterium | reverse complement strand
CACGCAGCGCGGGGACTCCCGGTCGCCGCAGTAATCGCACTTGCGGATCGTCCGCCTGGTCGCCATGTCGACCTTGAGGACGCCGTACGGGCAGGACATGACGCACATGTAGCACGAGGCGCAGCGTTCGGCGTCGTGGGCGACGCGCCCGGTCGCGGGATCCTTCGTCATCGCGCCGCTCATGCAGGCGCGCACGCAGTCGGGGTCGTCGCAGTGGCGGCAGAAAACCGGCGTCGGCTTGGCGGCGGCGTCGAGCAGGACGTTGTTGTGGATGACGTTTTCCCGGCTCGCCATGTCGAGGTCGTAGACCGACTTTCCGGCCGGGTTGTGCTCGGCCATGCAGGCGACGGCGCAGCCGAGGCAGCCTTGGCACTTGTCCCTGTCTATGAAGATGCGCTTCATTTTCCAGCCCTCCTCTCAGGCGAGGCCGAGGGCGGCCCGCTTTTCCAGAATAATCGCCTCGAGGGTCGCCGCCGCCGTTTCCGCGTTTTCGTCGAGGATGACCTTGCCGCCGGTGATGTTCACGAGCGAGCTGGTGAGCACCTCGGACACGACCTTGCTTCCGGTCACGAAGGGGGGCTTGCCGAGGTGCAGGGGCAGACCCAGGGCGAGGCCGAAGCAGCCGTCGGCGAGGGCCTGTTCCTCGAGCCACTGCGGGGCCGACAGCGCCAGCGGCAGTTGCGGCAGGTCGATCTTGAGGTATTCGGCAAGCTCGGTCGCCACCATTTCCAGCCTGCCGATGGCGAGGCAGGGCCCGAAATTCAGGACCGGCGGAATGCCCAGCTTCTCGCACACCGCCCTGAGGGACGGCCCGGCCAGTTCCGCCGCCGCCGGACGCATCAGCCCGACGTTTTCGAGGCCGCCGCTGGAGCAGCCGGCCGTGAGGATGATGATGTCCTTTTTGATCAGCTCCTTCACCAGGTTCACGGTGAGGACGTCGTGGCCGCCGGAGACCATGCTCGAGCAGCCGACGACGCCGACGACGCCCTTGATCGCCCCGGAGGCGATGAGGTCGACGAGCGGCTTCCAGTCGCCGCCGAGGAATTCCTTGAGGGAGACTTCGCTGACGCCGGTGATGGTGTCGTCGTTGCCGTGGTTGGCGGGCACGTCCACCTTCACGCCGCCGCGCCGGTCGCGGTAGGCGGCGACGCCCTCGGCGATGATCATCTCGCTCACCGCGTCGCGGTTTTCGTAGCTGTACGGAGCGTAGGCGGCGTTCGCCTTTTTCGCGACGTCGTCGATGCAGATCATCTTGACGCCCAGCTTGTCGGCGATCGGTTCGATGCCGGGGAGCGTGCAGTTGAACTCCGACACCACCACGTCCACGGCGCCCGTCGCCAGGACAGCCTCGCTCGTGAAGTTGTTGCCGGCATGGCCGGTGAACACCTCCTGGTAGTGCTCGCCCCTGAGCTGAAGATCCTGCCCCACGCAGGTGCAGCCGACAAGCCTGAAGCCGTCGGCGCCGACTTCGCGGGCGCGGGCGACGACGGCGTCGTTGAGAAGCCGGTCCTGGAGGTGGGTGAACGAGGAATGCTGGTGGCCGGTGATCATGATGTTGATGTAGCGGGGGTCGATCGTCTTGAAGCCGACCGCGGCGGGACGGATTTTCGGCTCGCCGAGCATGATGTCGTTGAGGAGGTTCACCATGGTCAGGCCGTAGAGGCCGGTTGAGACGCCCAGGGCGAGGCAGTGGAACAGCATGTCCACCGGGTCGCTGTTGAGGTTGGTGGACGACTTCACGACGCCGTCGAACACCTCGGACTTGGCGCCGCCGGGGAGGATGCCCAACTCCTTCCATTTCGCGAAGCGGGGCGCGTAGGCGATCTTCTCCACCAGCTTCATTTTCTCGGAGCGGGGGAGATAGAGGTCGGAGAGCACCGCCTCGGCGATGCGCACCGCCTTGTCGTGGCCGTTCCTGCCGGCGACGCCGAAGAGCTTGGCGACGCGCTCGAGGGTGGCGGAGCCCTTGAGGGGCGACTTCGCCTCGCCCATGGCCTTGAGGTTGCGGGCGGTGTTTTCGATGATGTGAATGTAGCAGCCCGAGCCGGCCGCGACGGCGCGCAGGAGGTTGCGCGCCACCATGGCGTCCGCGTCGGCGCCGCAGATGCCTTTTGGCGTCTTCGGGGTGATGCGGCAGGGGCCGTTGGCGCAGAGCCGGCAGCACCCCCCCTGAAGTCCGTATCCGCAACGGACCGGGTCGTCTCCGGCGCGGTGGTGCGACGTCTCGACGTCGAGCCCCGAGATGAACGTTTGCAGCTCGACGTCCGCCGAGGCGCAGTTGCGACAGTGGCGCGTTTCCATGATCATGTTTTCCCTCCTTGCGAGCGGTGCGTGCGAACGGCCCTGCGGCCGGCGGCGCATGGCTGAAAACCGGGACGGCGCGGCGGACCGGCGATCAGCGGGCGCCGAGAGAAGCGAAATGCTTTTTTTCCAGTTCTCGGCGGAACTTCTCCTCGATGGAGCCCAGCGCCCGGTGGACGGCGCATTCCGGGGCGTTGCCGGCGTTGCACAGGGAGAGGTTGCGCAGGCAGCGGTTGATGTGGACCTCGCCCTCGACCGCCTCGACGACGTCGAGAAGCGAAATGTCCCTGGCCGCCCGACCGAGGCGATAGCCGCCGTCCGGGCCCTGCCGGGAGGCGATGACGCCCGCTTTTTTCAGCTTCTTCAGGACCCGGAGGAGGAACCGGTAGGGGATCCTGTTTTGCTGGGCGATCTCCGCGGCGGAGAGAAACGTTCCCGGGCTGAGCCGGGAAAAAGCGAAGACGAGACGCAACGCGTAATCCGTTTCCTGGGTGAAGTGCATAAGCTTAATCCTACACCATTTTGGTATCAGTTTAGCGGACGGCCCGCCGGATTGCAAGTGAAATATCGATAAAATCCTTTTCGAGCCGTCGCCGGAGGGCCTTGACAAACACGCACGCGGCGGGGAATACTATATGCTGCATTAGGTTTTTGGAGGGAATCGTGGCGCTGGAAAAGGCGTATTGCGCGAATCATTCGGAGCGGCTCGCGATCGGCGTCTGCGTCGAGACGGGACGCGCCATATGCGGCGAATGCTCGACCCGCTACAACGGCGTGAACTACAGCCGCGAGGGACTCGAAATCATGCTCGCCCGGAAACGCGAAAAATCCGCCCTGCCCGGCCGTTTGGGCTGGCGGCGCGTCGTCATGCTCGGCGTCCCCGTGTCCGTCCTGCTCTATTTGATTTTTCTCCTCTTCGGCGAATGGCTCATGCTATGGCTGCGCGGATGAGTTCCGGGCGCCGGGGGCCGGCCTTGTCCGCTTTATCGGCGTGGGACGCGCTTATCGAAACAGTCCGAGAGCACTGGGCGGCCCTGGTTCCCGGGTACATGCTCTGGTCGTCGCCGGCGCTGGCGGCGGCCATGCTTATGCTGCACGCCGCCGCCGGAGGAGACGCGGACCTGCTTCCCGCGCTGGCGGCGCTTCTTGTCGCCGGCACATACGCCGAATGGATAGGCGGCCTGCGCATGCAGCGGCGTCTGGCGGAGCGCCTTGGCCATGGCGGCCTGGGTTCGCCGCCCGGCGCGCTGCCCCGCTACTTCTGGCTCGCGATGTTGGGCGCCTCGATGTTCGCCGGCCCTGTGGCGTTCGATCCGCGCGCCGTCCAAAAGCCGTACGCGTTTCTCCGAACCGTCAAGCGCCGCTGGGGCCGGAACCTGTTCCGTTTCTGGGAGATCGGTCTTTTCTTCGCGTTGTTGGTTTCCTGCCAGGCGCGCGTGTTATGCGCGTTCGTCGTCGACCTCGTCTTGCCGGGCGTGCTCGGCGTCGAGCGGCAATGGCTTGCCGCCGTGTTGTCGAGCAGGCTGTGGAGTTGCGCGCTGCTGCTGCTTGGCTGTATGGCGTTCAGATTTCTCACTCTCGTCGGCGGCGTCACCCTGTACGCCGCGCTTGAGGATCGTTCGCTCGGCGGCGATCTGTTCCGGCGGCTGGAGCGGGTGGAGGCGGATCCGGCATGAACAAGCGCATCGCGGCGCTTTTCCTGTGTCTCCCGCTCCTCGCCGCCGCGGGTACGGCCGGCGAAGTCGGATCGCGCGCCCGGCGATCCGCGCCCGCGGGCGCTTCGGGCGGTATCGACGACCGCCTGCTCGACGACATCCTGTCCCGTCCGCGATACGAACGCTGGCGTTCGTTGTCTCCTTCCGGGGACGAAGGCCCGGGAGCGTTGTCCCGTTTCGCCGAACGGTTCGGGAACTGGTGGCGTTCGCTTTGGGAGAAAAAGGAACCGCATACGCCGAGGCCGGAGCCGGTCGCGCGGACGCGCGGGACATCAGGCCCGGCGATCGGTTCGGGGCTGTTCAACGCCCTCGGTTGGTGCATACTCGCCGGCGGGGCGCTGTTTCTTCTGAATTCGCTCATTACCGCCTATCGCGAGCGCGGCGCCCGCCCGACCCGAACCAGGCCGAGGACAGCCATGGCCAGGGCGTTGACGGACGGCGACGCCCTCGCCTACGACGACGGCGATTGGGCGAAGGAGGCGGAGCGCAGGGCGGAGCACGGCGACTTCCGTCACGCCTACCGGGCGTTGTATCTCGGGCTCTTGTCGGGGCTGCACGAAAAGGGCGCGATCGTCTTCTCTCCGAAGCGGACCAACTGGCAGCATGTCCTCGGATACCGGGCCGAATCCGGGCGCGACCGTTTCGCCGGCCTCACGGAAGCGTTCGACCGCGTTTGGTACGGCAGGGAAACGCCGGACAGCGCCGAAAACGGCGACGTGTGGCGGGGCGGCTTGGCCAGGTTCAGCCGCGACGCCGACCTGCTTCTGGGCAAGGGGTCGGACCATGCGTAAACTCGCCGTATTCGCCCTCCTTTTTCTTCCGCTATCGGCCGCGTTTCTCCTCGCCGACTACGACCTTTCCACAGGGTCGTCGCTGCCGCTGCATTCCACCCGGCGCTACGATCCCTTCGGCGCGGCGGCGCTTCGCGAATACGCGGAGGAATCGGGACGCGACGCCGTGATTCTCGAACGCCCGATCCCGGACGGGGGCGGCGCGCTCCTCTCCATCCCCGACCCGGAAAGATCGGTCATATCCGGAAAACGCTCCCGGCGTCTTCGGTCATGGATCGAAAAGGGCAATCGACTCGTGGTGTTGTCCCGCGCCATGCCTCCGGGGATCGACCTCGGCGTCGACGTGAAATTCGTCGGTGGCGGAGGGGCGGACAATTCGCCCCTCATCCCGCAGGCGCAGGGGGATTACCACCGCTTTTTCCCGTGGGGGCTTGACGACCTCGTCGAGGCGCCGTTCCGGAACGGCGACGAGGAGGGAACGCTCGTCCTTCTCGAGCCGGGCCGCCTCGACCCGGAGTCGATTCCCGAGGGCGCGAGGATCCACGCGCAGGACGACGCCGGCGTCGTCGCCTTCGAGACCGCTCTCGGCGCCGGCATGCTGGCGTTTGTCGCCGATCCCACCCCGGCCCAGAATTTCGCCGTCGCGCGCGGCGACAATTTGCGGTTTCTTCTTTCCTTGCTCGGGCCGGACGTCGTGTATTTCGATGAATTCTCGAGCGGACTCGGGCGCGAGGAAACGGTGATGGACTGGCTGCGCCGCGCCGGTCTGGCGCCTTTCATCCTTCAGGCGTCGCTGGCGCTGTCTCTTCTCGCGTGGAGCGCGCGCGGCGGCAAGCGCCCTTCCGCGCCGACCGGCCCGCCGGCGCCGCCGTCGGAAGCGCAAATCCCGGTGCTCGCGTCGCTGTACGCGAAAAACCTCGCCGGCGCCGACGTCGTTCGGAAGACGACGGCGGAGCTGGCGCGCCGCGGAGCGCCCGTCCCCGGCCAGCCGCCGATAACGGGAAAGAGGGATGCGGAATTGTGGGCGATCCCCCGGCTTGACGAAACCGGAACCTGAAAGGGGCATGTTTTGGATACAGCCATATTCGCCGCGCTGCGGCGCGAATTGGAAAAAGCGGTGGTCGGCCAGGCCGAGGCGCTCGACCACGCCGCCTGCGCGTTCCTCGCCGGCGGCCACGCCATCCTCGAGGGCGTGCCGGGAACGGCGAAGACGCTGATGGTGAAGGCGCTGGCGCGCGCGGTCGGCTGCCGGTTCCGGCGCATCCAATTCACCCCGGACCTGATGCCGTCGGACATCATCGGCACGAACGTCTACAGCGTTCGCGACAGCGCCTTCGAATTGCGGCGCGGCCCCGTCTTCACGGACCTGCTCCTCGCCGACGAAATCAATCGCGCCCCCGCGAAGACGCAATCCGGTCTGCTCGAGGCCATGAGCGAGCGCCAGGTCACGATCGACGGCGAGCGGCTGCAACTGTCCCCCGCCTTCACCGTGTTCGCGACCCAGAACCCGGTGGAATACGAAGGGACGTATCCGCTCCCCGAAGCGCAGCTCGACCGCTTTCTGCTGAAGATCTCCATTCCCCTGCCCGATCTCGAAAGCGAGCGGGCGCTCCTTCTCGCCGCGCATCGGGGGCTGGCGCTCGACGCCGCCGGCCTCGCCGCCGTCAGGGTGGCGGCGGAACGCGACGAAATCATCGCCAAACGCGGGGAACTTTCCGAAATCAGGGTCGAGCCGCCGGTGCTCGATTACCTTTTGCGCGTCGTCAGGGGCGTCCGCGCCGAAGAGGGGGTCGCCGTCGGCCCGGGGCCGCGCGGAAGCCTGGCGCTCCTCGCCCTCGCCAAGGCGCGGGCCGCCCTCCACGACCGGAGCTACGTCACCCCCGACGACGTCGTCGCCCTCGCCGTTCCGGCGCTCGCCCACCGCGTCACCCTCGACGCGGACGCCGAAATCCAGGGCGCTCTCCCGGCCGATCCGGTGCGCGGCGCGCTCGAGCGCGCCGAGGTGCCCAGATGATCGTTCCCAGGCCGCAAGCCGCCCTGTTCGCCGCGGCGCTGGCCATTCCCCTTCTTTTCGCCGCCTGGAGCGAGGAGGCGCCCGCCGTCGCGCTGGCGGGCGACGTCTTCCTCGTCCTTTGCTGCCTCGTCGACGCGGCGCCGCTGCGCCGCGCCGCCGTCCGCCTCGTCACGCCGGAGGAATCGGCGGTCGCCGCCGGCGGCGAGGCGGTCTTCCGCTACCGACTGGAAAACCGGGGGGCGCGGCCCGTCCATGTCAGTCTCGCTCAACCGTTCCCGCCCGGCTGGCGCGGCGACGGAACGCCTGTTGCCCTGCGCCTCGATCCCGGCGAAGCATCGGAGGCGGAATTCCGCGCCTTCCCGCCCGGACGTGGCAGGCTTTCGCCGTTTGCGCCCGATCTGCGCGTGCGCTCGGCCGCCGGCTGGTGCGAACTGCGCCGGAACCGCGAATCGGCGCCGACCGTCCTCGTCTATCCATCGGGAGACGGCGCGAAAGCGGCGGAACGCCTGCGCCACGGGCGCGGCGTCGCGCCTTCCGGCGTCAGGCTGCGCCGCCAGGCCGGCCCGGGCTCGGAATTCGAACGGCTGCGCGCCTACGAACCCGACGACGATTTCCGTCATCTCAACTGGAAGGCGACAGCCAGGGCGGGAAAGCCGATCAGCAACGTCTACCAGGTGGAACGCGGCCGCGATGTCGTGCTCTGCCTCGATACCGGGCGCATGATGGGACAGGCGGCGGCGGGCGGCGCCGTCCTCGACCTCGCGGCCGAGGCGGGGCTGTCCCTGTCGCGGGCGGTGGAGGCGTCCGGCGACCGCCTCGGATTCGTCGAGTTCCGCGACCGGGTGACCGCGTTCCTCCCGCCGCGAACGGGCCGGACAAACGCCATGCGCGTCGCCGGGGCGCTCGCCGCCGCGGCGTCAACGCCGACGCACACCTCGTTTTCCGCCCTCGCGGCCGCTCTGGGCGACCGCCAGAAACGCCGCGCGCTCGTTGTTCTCCTCACCGACCTCAACGATCCGCAACTCGCCGACGACCTTGCGCGGGCGCTCGCCCGCCTCCGCCGCCGCCACGCCGTCCTCGTGGTCGGCGTCGCCGATCCCGCCCTCGAAAAGGCGGCGGCGGCCGGACCCGGCGGCAGCCGCGCCGGCCTTTACCTTTCGCTCGCCGCCTCGCGTTTCTGTCTGGACCGCGCCGTCGCCGCCCGTGAAATCCGCAAGCTCGGGGTCGATCTTGTCGAGGCTTCGGGCCCGGAAATAGCGGTCCGCGCGGTCGAACGCTACCTCCGCGTCAAAGCCGCGAGGATGCTTGATTGAGGCGATTTCTTCCCGATATTTTCAACCCGTGCGCAAAATCGCGATATTTTCGGGAAAAATTGCCGTTTTTCGCGTTTTCGTCTTGACAGCCCGATAATATGGTCTATATTTCGACAAAAGTTGAGTGGTTTTTTTGCCGATCGCGCTTCGGGACGGGGCGGCCCAATCCGTCGCCAACCGCGTAAATGCCGCTCGAAACGCCGGTGCGGCGTTTTCGCGGAAAGCCGTCGTTCGATCGCGCGTCCCGGGCGATGATGTTCCGGACGGAAAAACGCCGGGGAGGCCGGGGCTTTTCGAAAACGCGTCGAGGGGGATTCGTTTAGGCCGCAATGGCGTCGAGACGGCGCCGATCTGATTGTCGGGAGCGGCCATTATTCGGTGTTTCAGGAGAGAGGAGAAAGTGATGGCTGCCAAGCTGGATGTGTTGCGTAAGCGCCAAATCGCGCAGGCTCTCGTCGAGAAGACGGGTGCGAAGCTGAAGTACGCCGTGGCGGCGGTTGATTTCGTGTTCGACGAAATCGCCGGCGCGCTGGTGAAGGGCACCAAGGTCAACATCAAGGATTTCGGCATTTTCGTGAAGGCCCTGCGCAAGGCCAGGACCGGCCGCAATCCGGCGACCGGCGCCGTGATCAAGATCAAGGCGTCCGTGAAGCCGCGCTTCACCGCCTCGAAGGCGCTCAAGGAAGCGGTCGCGGGCAGGAAGTACGCGCCGCACGCCGACGTCGCCGCGCTCGCCCCGGCGCCGGCCCCGAAGGCCGCCGCCGCGCCGAAGAAGCCGGCCGCCGCGAAGAAGGTCGCGGCGAAGAAGGCTGTCGCGAAGAAGGCCGCCCCGGCGAAGAAGGCTCCCGCGAAGAAGGCTCCCGCGAAAAAGGTCGCGAAGAAGAAATAGCACTTTGCCGCCGTCTGTGCAGGATGGGGAAGAAGGCCGAACCGGACGCCGTGGGTTTTTTCGCGACGATGATCGTCGACGCCGGTTTCGGCGCCGGGACTTGCCGCGCGGGCGGAGTCGGCCTCGGTTCGCCGGTAATGCCAATCCGGTTCCGACAGAGATGGGGAAGACGGGCGGGGCCCTTTCCGTACGGAAAGGGCCCCTGCTTCTTGCCGGTTCCGCCGTTCGGAAAATCATGTCCGCCAGCTGGGTGCGCGACAGTTCGCGAAGCGCCCGGCGCGGTTCGCCGCCAAGGCCCGCCCTCGGGCCCGTATTCGCTCGCGGCGCTTTTCCCTTGTAAAAATGCGGGTGGGACGACAACCGTGCCAGTGACCGACAGCCAGCCTCGACTCATGATCACCGCCCCATCAAGCGGAACAGGCAAGACCGCCCTCGTCATCGGCCTTCTTCAGGCGCTGTCGGATAGAGGCATGAACCCGGCGGCGTTCAAGTCCGGCCCCGACTATATCGACCCGATGTACCATCGGGAAGTCCTCGGCGTCGCCAGCCGCAACCTCGACCTGTTTTTCACTTCGCCCGGGACGGCGCGTGGCCTTTTCAGCGCCGCCGCCGCCGCCGCGGACATATCCGTCCTTGAAGGGGCGATGGGACATTACGACGGAGTCGGCGGCACAACGAAGGCGAGCGCCTGGCATCTTGCCGCAGCAACAAGCACGCCGGCGGTTCTCGTCGCGCGGCCGAAGGGCGCGTTCCTGACTCTCGCCGCCATGATAAACGGCATTCTCCGCTTTCGCGAAGACAGCATGATAAAAGGCGTGGTTCTCAACCGATGTTCCGAATCCTATGCCGGCAAACTGTCGCCGATTCTTGAACGCGAAACAGGTTTGCGGGTATTCGGATCGCTTCCCGACTTGCCGGAAGCGGTCATCGAAAGCAGGCACCTCGGCCTTGCCACACCGGACACGGTGACGGCGCTACGCGGTAAAATCGTCCGACTTGCCCGCGAAATGAAATGGCGGATAGATATCGACGGGCTTGTCGCGTTGGCGCGGAGCGCGCCCAGGCTGGAAGCCGGGCTTCCCGACGTCGATCCGGTCGAAGATGCGCCGGTGAAAATCGCCGTCGCCGTGGACAAGGCGTTTTGCTTTTATTACCAGGAAAACCTCGACCTGCTCCGCGCGCTCGGCGCGGAACTGATCGAATTCAGTCCGCTTGCCGACGAGCGGCTCCCGGACGGCATTGGCGGCCTCTACCTTGGCGGCGGCTATCCGGAGCTGCATGCCGGGGAATTGGCCGCGAACGAAGCTATGCGTGAAAGCGTCAGAACTGCGGTCGGGAACGGACTTCCCACGCTGGCGGAATGCGGGGGGTTTCTGTATCTCCTCTCGCGGCTCGCGGACGTCAACCGGGCGGAACACGCCATGGCGGGAGTGATTGACGGTTGCGCCGGCAATGCAGGGCGCCTGAAGCGGTTCGGTTATACGTATTTACGCGCCAAACGCGACACGCTGCTCTGTCCCGCGGGCGCGGAATTGCGGGCGCACGAATTTCATTATTGGAACTGCGCCCGCCCCGGCGACGCCTTTCTGGCGAGAAAAGCGTCCGGCGACGCGGAGTGGGAATGCGTCTTCGCCAACGACACCCTTTTCGCCGGTTTCCCGCACCTGTATTTCTGGAGCGATCCGGACATGGCCAGACGCTTCGTCGCTGCGGCAGCCCGAAGAACCGCCTAGCCCGTGCGGAGAACCGATGGCGAAAACGATAATGATCCAGGGAACGGCATCGAGCGTCGGAAAAAGTCTGACCGCGACCGGCCTGTGCCGGATATTTCGCCAAGACGGTTTTTCCGCCGCGCCATTCAAAAGCCAGAACATGGCCCTCAACAGCTTCATCACTCGGGAAGGCCTGGAAATGGGTCGCGCGCAGGTTGCGCAGGCCGAGGCGGCCGGCGTCGAGCCGTCCGTCCTGATGAATCCAATCCTTCTGAAGCCGACGGGCGACGCTGTTTGCCAGGTGATCGTCAACGGGGAAGTTGTCGCCAACATGCCGGCGGTCGAGTATTACCGGCGTAAGCGCGAGTTCATGCCTGCCGTGAAAACGGCGTACCAGACGCTTGCGGAAGCGTACGACATCATCGTCATCGAGGGCGCGGGAAGCCCGGCGGAGATCAATCTCCGCGACGACGACATCGTCAACATGGGCATGGCGGCGATCGCGGACGCGCCGGTGCTGCTGGTCGGCGACATCGACAGGGGCGGCGTTTTCGCGAGCATATACGGCACGATGGCGTTACTCGAACCTGACGGCCGCACCCGCATCAAGGGGACGCTTATCAACAAATTCCGCGGCGACGTCGAAATCCTCCGGCCTGGACTGCGGCAGATCGAAGAATTGACCGGCGTGCCCGTGGTCGGCGTCGTTCCCTGGGTCGGGGTCGATATCGACGACGAGGACAGCGTGTCGTCGCGCTTCTCGGCCAAAGGGGAAAACAAGCCGCTCGACGCGGCCGTGATCAAACTTCCCCGCATCGCAAACTTCACCGACTTCAACGCGCTCGAACGCCATCCGGCGTTCGGCGTCCGCTACGTGGAATCGCCGCGCGACCTCGGCCGGCCCGACCTTCTCCTCATCCCCGGCACGAAAAACACCATGCCCGACCTCGCCTGGATGCGGCAGAACGGCCTCGAAGCGGCGATAAAGCGGCTGTCCCGCGAGGATGTCCCGATCATCGGCGTCTGCGGCGGCTTCCAGATGCTTGGCCGGACGCTTGACGACCCGCATGGAGTCGAATCCGGCGGCTCCATGCGCGGCATGGAACTGCTTCCCGTCGACACCGTCTTCGCCGAGTCGAAAACCAGAACCCGCGTCTCCGGCGTTGTCAATCCGCTTAGCGGATTCCATGATTGTCTCGCCGGATGCGAATTCGACGGCTACGAAATCCACATGGGAACGTCGATTCTCGCCGAGGGCGCGGAGGCCTTCGCCTCATTGAACGGAGGCGGGGAGAAGCGGGAGGACGGCGCGGCGGCGGGCAACGTCCTTGGCACGTATGTCCACGGACTGTTCGACAGCGGGACGATAGCGACCCGGCTGGCGCAAGCGCTTCCGAAGGGAAAAGGGCTGTCCGCAGACGATTCCGGCCTGTCGGACCGCCGCGCCTACAAAGAGCGCCAGTACGATCTTTTGGCCGATACGCTCAGGTCGTCAATCGACATGGACGCCGTGTACCGCATCCTCGGCGTCACGGCGCCCAGAGCCGCCCGCAGACTACCCGGATAATTCGAGTCTGTCCGCACTCCGTTTTTCCAATCCCGATCAAGCGGGATGCGATTGCGTGCGATTTCCCGGAATTACGGGCATTTTGCGAAATGGACGCCGCCCCGTTGCGGCGGGGGCGAATACGGGGGGACGGCGGTTGCCGCACGTCCCGGCGTTCCGGCGAAGTGCGCGCTTCAAGCCCGGTGAACGCCCCTCCATTGTCGGACTTCAGGACCGGCGGCGCGCCGTGGCGGATAAAGAGTTCCTCCGGGGCGTCGGCAACCCAACGGCTTCTTGGCATCCTCCGGCTTCGCAACTTTGAGACGGCTTGAACATTTCCCTTGACAGATTGTTTCAAGCCATGATAATGATTCACCTTACCCGAGCCGGAACCGCTTCCGGACGACCGGGTGTTTTTTATTGTCCGTCGAGCAAGCGCTCCGACCCAATCGCCCATAGGAGTCGTCCCATGGCAGTACCGCGTCATAAAACCTCGAAACAGAGGAAACGTTCCCGCCGCTCCCACGACGCCCTCTCTCCGGTCGGTTTTTCGCTGTGCCCGCGTTGCAACCAGGAAAAGCTGCCGCACCGCGTCTGCGACAATTGCGGTTTTTACCGCGATATCGAAAAAATAAGCGTCAAGTCGGGCAGCTGAATCCATGCGTCTCGGCATCGACGCCATGGGCAACGACAATGGCCCCGCTCCGATCGTCCAGGGCATTAAATTGTTCTTGGAGAAGGATCCGTCCGCGACCGTGGTCATGGTCGGCGATCGCGACCGCGTAACGAGAGTCCTCATCGAGGAAGGCATCGGTCTTTCGAACCGCCTCGAGCTTGTCCACGCCGGCCAGGTCATGGAGATGGAGGACAAGGTCGCCGCCCTCAAGAAAAAGCGCGACAGCTCCATCATGCGCCTTGTTCAGGAAATGAAGGAGGGCAGGATCGACGCCATGGTCGCGCTCGGCAACACCGCCGCGGCGGTCGGCGCGTCCACGATCGTCCTCAAGCTCCTTCCCGGCGTACGCAGGCCCGGGATCGCCATCGCCATGCCGACCCGCAAACCGGAGCGCCCCTGCGTCGCCATCGACATGGGCGCCAACACCTCCAGCAAACCTTCGCACCTCGTCACCTACGGGGTCATGGCCTCGATCTACAGCGAAAAGGTCCTTCACGTGAAAAACCCGCGCGTGGGACTTCTAAACGTCGGCGAGGAACGCGGCAAGGGCAACGAAAGCCTGCGCGAAGCCTTCGCCCTGTTCGAGAATGCGCCGGTGAACTTCATCGGCAACGTCGAGGGCGGAGACGTCTTTTCCGGCAATGCCGACGTCGTCGTCTGCGACGGCTTCACCGGCAACGCCGTCCTCAAGGCGGCGGAAGCCATGGCCACGGTGATGTCCGACCTCATCAAGCAGGCGTTCATGAGAAACTGGACCACAAAACTCGGCGGCCTTCTCGTGCAAAGCTCGTTCGCCAGCGTCAAGAAGCGCATCGACTACGCCGCCTACGGCGGGGCGCCCCTGCTCGGCGTCAACGGCGTCTGCACGATCGGCCACGGCCGGTCACGCCCCAACGCCGTCGCGAGCGCGCTCAGGGCCGCGGGCGAAAGCGTGAAAGGCAGGGTTAACGAAGTGATCCGCGACCACATAGGCAAGATGCGCCAATCCGCGCGCATACTCCCGGCGGACAAGCCTGACGGGGATGATGCAAACGAATAAATCCAATCGCTTGCCTTGTCGCGAATTACAATTTCCATTCGCGTCTTTTTTTGTTTTTTTAAATAAATTCCTTGAAGCGGACGCGAAAATTTCATATATACTTATCCTTGTGGATGGCGTATTATTCGTTTGAAATTGGCACTACAGACAAGTGTTTGATATTTGGCTTGCCCCATTCGGGGTGTGTGTGAGAAAAGGAGATGGAGATGCGTTTAGTTCTGGCTATCGCTTTGGCCGCCAGCCTGTTCGTTGCCGCTGGCTGCTCCTGCGCCACCGGCAAGTGCCCGGCACCCGCCCCGGTTTGCAACCCCTGCGCCGCCCCGGCCCCGGTTTGCGACCCCTGCGGCAACTAATTGCAGTAGCGATTCAAAATTGCGGTATCTGAAACACGGGATCTTCACGATCCCGTGTTTCGTTGTATAGGGCGTTTCTTAAAATGGTTTGGCGCCATGGTCGCGGGGGGGGGGGGGGAGGCCGGGGTAGTAAACCCCACCCCCACCCCCCCCCCGGCGGGGGACAACCCCCCCAAAAAAAAAA
>JAIRTL010000064.1 GCA_031254915.1 Planctomycetota bacterium | reverse complement strand
TCTGGGTATCCACTTGACTCCACCACCAACGAGATATAGAGAACAAAGCATTGCGATCAAGGTGACGATATCGGCTTAGTGTTGCCTGAGTTAGCATATTTTAAGGCTTCCAACAGGTTCCACCGCCAATCACAAGCAGTAGTATGCGGTGGAGTCATGTGGATACCCAGATTCCCCATTGGGTTACTATCGGCCCGGGGCGGATGACCTCTTGCAAAAAAAGACGCCGTACAAACGGCGTCTTTATGCGGTCGATGCGGCGGTTCCGCCGTTCAGCGCGTTCCCGGCGTGTACATGGCTGTAGTCGGGCTCGACACCCAGGCGTTCGCCGGAGCGTAGGCGATGGGCGTCGGCGCCAGCGGGGCCAAGGCGCGACGAATCTCCTGGCCGTCCATCTGCTGTTCATATTCAAGCTGTGCCGCGCGTTCGCTGACCATGACTTCCGCGATCGGGCGGGCTGAACCGCGCGTTGTTGGCAGGCGATAGGCGCGCATCGGCTCGAGCTCCGGCAGCGGCGCCTGCGCGTACATGACCTGTTGCATCGGGCGCGGTGGAGCTTGGTACGTCGGTTGCGGGGTGTACTGGAGCGGTTGGAGCCGCGGCCCGGTTTGATGCGTGGGCATGGGCGCGAGCGGAATCGGCTGGACATGCGCCTGCGCCATGGCGAGCTGCGGCGACGACACTGCCGGTTGAACCGGAGCCGTATGGTACACGACCGGCTGCGGTTGGTGATAGGGTTGCGGCTGCGGAGCATATGCGAACGTCGGTGCGGGCGCGTGGGTCGGAGCCGGAGAGTAGGCCGGTGTTTGCGCATATGACCGCGACGGCGCGGGAACCGGCGTTCCATACACATGGCTTGGCGGTCGATAGGCGGACGCGGATAATACCTCGGCGGGGCGTACCGAGCGCGCGGACGGACTGCGGGTCGTCGTGCGGGAGGAGGTTGTCCTGGAGCGGTCGCGGTTGCAACCGGAAATGTTCAAACCAAACAACGCCGCGACAGCGATGACGGATAGGACGATTTTTCTGTGCATACCCCCGCCTTTCACCCTGTAACCCACCGATCCCCAGTATAAATTCTAGTCGTCCCGCATCATAATGCAAGAATATAATTTTCCTGGTCAGGATATTTGCATCTTTTTATGACGAAAAGGATAACCCGTCCGGAAGAAGTGGAACGGAATCCGCCCGCGCCTATGCGTCCGCGTTTTGGCGAAGAGATTCCGCCAAAACGGCGAACAAGGTTTTGACGTGGCGGTCCCATGACGGCGTCGTTTCCGGTTTATATCGACCCGAGCGCCCGCCCGCCGCCAACGCCGCGACCGACGCCTCGTGCCATGACTTGACGGACAGGTCCGAAATCCAATGGACGGCGGCGCCGTTCGGCAGCCATTTCGGTTGCGGGAAGCCGCCCGCCACGGTCGGCGTTCCGGACGCGATCGCCCGGAGGAGCGACAGCCCGCCGGTGTCTCGGTTCTCGGGAACGAGGATTACGCTCGCCGCTCTGAAAAATCCGGCCGCAGCTTCAGTCGATTCCGTGACAGCGATCCGCACCCGGCCCGCGACGCCGAGTTTGCGCGCCGAATCGGCGAATCGGCCGAAGCGCCGATCGCGGCAGCCGGCGAGGACGATGAGTGCGTCGTCGCGTCTGAGTCTGGCTGCAGTTGCGAACCAGGCGCTGAGGGCGACCTCGAGCGACGCTTCGCAACCGTCCATGGCGGGCGCGAGCATGAAGCTGCCGCCAACCATGGACTGGCGAAACGCCTCGAGCGCATCGGAAGAGAGGGGACGGGAAAACTCATCCTCCGCCGCCCAGGGGATCACGGTTATCCTGTTTTCAAGGCCGTCGATGCGCGCCGTGCCGTCGAGGGGAGGCTTCAACCGATCGAGAGCCCGCCTGAAAAGACCTTTTCGCATCGGAGCCGGCAGCCCGGCGTTCCACGCGAGGATCGATTGCCCGATTTCCTCCGTCGCCGTCACGATCGCGCCGGATCGTGCAATCGCGAACGGAAGACGTTTGGCGAGAGCGCGCCGCCAGGCGGGGGAGTCCGCCGGCGGCGACAGGGCGGATGCGTCGTGAACGAGAGTGGCGACCGGCGTGAGGCTCCATGGCGGGACCACGCCCCCGGGACAGAAAAGCATATCCGCCTTGTCCTCGAAAACCGCGTCGGCGAGCTTGAACCGTTCCCACAGGCGGGGCGATCCGCCGAGGAATCCGGTGGGCGTTCGCGTCATGGGGGCGGCGGGAAACGCCTCGACGCCGCGCGGCGCATAGAACAACGCGCCGTCCACGGAATCGCCCGCCATCCTCGCCGTCGCCGCCGCGAGATTGACGATGTAGGCGCGAAGGGATCCCCCGGTCCGCCTGGCGAGCGGCAACGCGTCGACAGCTAGTCGCACAGTCGTCCTTTCAACGGTTACGTGGAAAACCACCGGCCGGCCGCCGCAAGATCGCGCTTGCATTTCGGCGGTGCGGCAACTATACTGGGCGCGGCCCGAAATTGTGAAAATGGGAGCTGGGGTTGCCCCAATTCCACATTCGTTCCCCGAGCGAATTGCTTGCCGCGAACAGTCCGGGGAATCACAATTTCAAGGCGCAAACAGTATATCATGTATCGATTGCAAAATCCGCGCAGGAACGACTCCGGTGTTCCCTGAGCGCCATGAACGGGAATTTACCGAAGCGCTTCCAAGACTGAAGGGTTACAACCATGACCAGCGCACCGGATTTCACCATCCGAACCCTTGGCAAATGCACCCTCGAATCACCGATGTCGCAGGATCGCTCCCAGGTCACCAATTTCATCGACGACGACGCGCGCCTGCTTTTCGACAGCTACGCGAATGTGGTCGAGGAGCGCGGCGGCCTCGAACAGGCGCCGAAGATCGAGCCTGCCGGGCCGCGCCGGAACATCTATTTCGATCCCTCCAAATCACGCGCGGCGGTCGTCACCTGCGGCGGCCTTTGTCCCGGCCTCAACAACGTCATCCGCGGCATCACCCTCGGGCTCCATTATCTCTACGGCGTGAAAAAAATCTACGGCTTCCAGTACGGGTACGAAGGCTTTATCGCCAAATACGGCCACGAGGCCGTCAATCTCACGCCGGAAACGGTCGACAGCATCCACGAGACTGGCGGCACCATTCTTTCATCCAGCAGGGGCGAACAGCCGACCGAAGAGATCGTCGACTGCCTGGATCGGATGGACGTGAACATGCTCTTCACCATCGGCGGCGACGGCACCATGCGTGGCGCCCTCGACGTCACCAAGGAAATCGAACGCCGCGAGCTCAACATTTCCGTCGTCGGCATTCCCAAGACGATCGACAACGACATCGGCTTCACGGACGTCTCCTTCGGCTTCCAGACCGCCTATACGGAGGCGGTCGAAGCCATCCGCTCCGCCCATACCGAAGCGAAGGGCGCGCCCAACGGCGTCGGCGTCGTGAAGCTCATGGGCAGGCTTTCGGGCTTTATCGCCTGTTATGCGACGCTTGCGCTTCCGGACGTCAATTTCGTCCTCATTCCGGAAGTGCCGTTCGACCTCGAAGGCAAGAATGGGTTCCTGGAAACGCTCCGCAAACGCCTTGAACGCCGCGGGCACGCCGTCGTCGTCGTCGCGGAGGGGGCGGGGCAGGACTTGGTCGCGTCGACGGGGAAAACAACCGTCTTCCGCAAGACGGACGCGTCCGGGAACATCAAGCTCAAGGACATAGGCGTGTTTCTCCGCGAGACGATCGCGGCCTGGTTCAGGGAGAAGGGCATTCCCGTCAACATCAAGTATATCGATCCCAGCTATCTCATCCGGTCCGTTCCGGCGTCGCCGGTGGACAGCGTGTTCTGCGGACAATTGGCGCGAAACGCGGTCCACGCCGCCATCACCGGGCGCACGGAACTCCTGATCGGGTTCTGGAAAAACCATTTCGCCCACATCCCGATCCAGACCGCCATCTCCATGCGAAAGACTGTGGACCCGGGAAGCGATCTCTGGCGCAGCGTCATCGAGACGACGGGCCAACCCAAGATGGTGCATGGCTGAATGCGCGTCAACGGAACAACGACGCCATGGACCGGGGCCAGTTTGCATGAACTGGCCTCGCTTTTTCTGCCCGGCGCCGATATCGCCGTCGTCAACGGCATGCCGCGCGATCTATCGGAATGGCCAGGCATTTTTCCCGGCGCATCAGCCGACGTCGTCCTGGCGCGACGCGGCGAAATGTCCACGCCGGGGGCCTATGCCGCCCTCGTCGCGGCGCGAAATCCTCCCGGCGTCACGGAGACGCTGGCGCGCGCCACGGTTGGGATCGCCGGTTGCGGCGGCCTTGGCTCGCACGCTGCGCTGGCATTGGCGCGGCTTGGCGTCGGAAAACTCGTCCTTGCCGATTTCGACGTCGTCGAACCGACAAACCTCAACCGCCAGGCGTTTTTCGCCGGAGATATCGGCGAAAAAAAGGCGCCGGCGCTCGCCCGGCAAATTGGTCGCGTCAATCCGGTCGTCCGGACCGAGGCGCACGATCTGCGGCTTGACCCGGACAACATCCCGGGCGTGTTCCGGGAATGCGGCATTCTTCTCGAATGCCTGGACGCGGCGGAAGCGAAGCAGATGCTTGTCGAAACGGCGCTTGACCGGCTCCCGGAGGTGACTGTCGTCGCCGTCAGCGGACTTGCCGGCCTCGGCGACGGCAATGCCGTCAGGACGCGGAAGGCGGCAAGCCGCCTGTGGCTGGTGGGAGACGGCGAAAGCGCGATCGAGGACGGCATCGGGCTCGCCGCGCCGCGCGTTCTCGTCGCGGCCGGACAACAGGCGCTCTGCGCCGCGCGCGTGCTCCTCGGGATGCGGGATTGAGTCCGGGACATACTGTTTGCACCTTGAAATTGTGATTCCCCGGACTGTCCGCGGCAAGCAATACGTTCGGGGAACGAATGTGGAATGGGGCAACCCCAGCTCCCATTTTCACAATTTCGTGCCGCGCACACCATACATAACCGCTTCAGCGATCATCGACCCAAAAAAAGACGCCCCGGTCAAGCCGGGGCGTCGTCATCAATCAAGGTATCTTCGGGTGAATCAGCTTTCGCCGAACAACGAGTCCAAGGCCTTGTCCAGCGCCGTGGAAAACTTGTCCTCGGTGAAATAGGCGCCGGCCTTGATCTGAGTCTTGATCGCCATCACCTTTTCCATCCGAACGCCTTCGACCCCCCGTAAACGCACGACGTCGGAAGCGATTTCCGCCGAGTCCGAGGGGATCTGCCGTTCGTTGACGCGGTAGGATGTGCGCGAACGGCGAACCGGTCGCATTTCCCCCATTCCGTTCATCCCGTTGATGTGATCGACCATATCTTCTCTCCCCATGCTCTCGCACTGCCCGGTGCGCTCCGCACCGGAGGCTACGGACTCGAATACGCATCCATATCCGCAAGTATACAAGTCCGATAACCCTGTTCAACCCCTTACCACAAATTTCAGACAGGCACGCCGATGGCGGCCAGCCGCTTTCTGATTTTCTGGATCATCGCGCCGTGGATCTGGCAGACCCGGCTTTCCGTGACATTGAGAAGTTCGCCGATTTCCTTGAGCGTCAACCCCTCCTCGTAGTACATCACGACAAGCTGCTTCTCCTTCTCCGTCAGCATACCCATGACCCGCTCGAGAATTTCCTCCGCTTCCAGGCGGGCGCCCGGGCCGTCGTCCCTGCTGACAAGCAATACGTCCTCAAGCGAGCGGCTTTTGCCGCTGGAGCCGTTATCGGACAAGCTTACCCGCCTCGCCGCCTGCGCGCCCATCTCCGCGTCCCAATACTCGTCCATCGACAGGCCGGCGCCGGCGGCGATCTCCTCCGGCGTGGCATGCGAGTTCCGGCTGAGGAGTTCCGATTCCGCGCGTTCGATTCGGCTGACGCGGTCGCGGACGACGCGGCCGAGAATGTCGTGGGAACGGAGTTCGTCCAAAACCGCGCCGCGAATGCGCGTGATTGCGTAGGTAGTGAATTTCGCGTCCCGGGAGCCGTCGTAGCGGTCCAGAGCCGAAAGAAGGCCGACGTAGCCGGCGGAGCACAGGTCCTCGCGCGAGATGAACGAAGGCAGATTGATGGACATGCGCGAGACAGTCACCTTGACGAGGGGAAGGTAATTGTCGACCAGTTCCTCATACGCCTCGCGGTCGCCAGTCCGGTAATTTTTCCATAATTCCGTCATCCGGGCCTCGTCCGGTCCGGAATCGTCGGCACGGCCGCCCTCGACAATGTCGATGCGCGAGCCTTTGGCGTTTTTTCCCGCTTCCTTGGCGGTCATGCTGGGTTGTCGCTCCCGCGTTGCGCGCCCTCGCGTTCCCGATCCCGAACCGTATGCCGTCCGACAGGCGTATATCCGGTCCCGTGGCCATGCCGCGCTCCGCCATATCATGGCTTTTCCTTCCATACACTTGCCGGAAGGTTGGCGATTCTTTCAGATTTTCACATCCTTCCGAACAGGGTCGGAAGATGCCGAAAGAATACGAGCCACGACCAAGATAGCGCCCGAAATAGTTAAGTAAAGGAAAATCCGGCGATTTGCGAACCCCAATCAGGTCGATGCACGGAATGCGCGCGACGTCGCCGACGCCGGATTTAGCTTCTATTATACCGTGGATTTTTGAAGAAAACCACACGGCGGTTTTGTTGTATTTTCCCCAAAGGTCCGCGCAATGGGATGTCCATTCAACTTCGTAAAACGCCAAAAGTACGCAGTATATTATCGCATTTATCATAAAGCGGCAAATTTTCCTCGCAGGGCATGATCCGGACGGTATTTCATGAGGCGGACTTGACCGGATTCAACGCTGCGACTATAATTCCTGCTGATATACTGTTTGCGCCTTGAAACTGCGCTTCTTGGGTCTCCATTTTGCGTCGGGAATTATTGCAAGGTCGGTGGTATCACCCGA
>JAIRTL010000056.1 GCA_031254915.1 Planctomycetota bacterium | reverse complement strand
CAGCCCCCATTTTCACAATTTCGGGCCGCGCCCAACAGAATTCACGGCAATTACGAATTTCGCCTGGTGGGCGATTATACCGTACAGGCAACCAAATGCCGCTATGGATAGCTGGTTTTCATATAAACCAACCCCTGCATGCAGCGTCTTAAAGTCATAGTCGCCCACCAAGGGATTTCGCACTATGAATTACTCGTCATCATGGTCCACTTCCGGTTCATTCCTGAAGATCGCGAGCAGAAGGCCGACGTCGACGGCGACCGGATTGTTGCCGAGCCGTGCCGGGTTGACGCTGGCGATAAGGGCGCGAAGTTGCGTGTCCGTGGTCAGGCCGGCGCCGCGCAATGTCGGCGTAAGACCGCAGGTGCGCAAGAGGTTACGCCAAAACATGGCGGCATCAAGGGCGGTTTCCTGGCCAAGCAGGGAAAGGAGGGCCCGCATCATGGCACAATGCGCATCGGCCCCGCCGGGCGCCGTCACTTTGGCATTCGGATCGGAGTTGATGACGAGAAAGAACGGCAAGGTCAGAGCGACCGAATGACCATGGCTTAATCCGTACTTTTTTGTAAGATGATACCCAAGGGCATGGGGAACCGTCGTGCGGGTGATATTGATCGCCCTCCCCGCTTGGTAGGCGCCGATCGCCATATTGTATCTGTTCTTTGCCTGCGGTTCATGGACCGCGTTATAGAGGTTGGGCAGAATATATCCCATAGCGGCAGCGGCGATCTCTCGGCTTTCGTCCGTCGCTCCCACAGCCCAATACGACTCGACAGCCTGCGAGAGCGCGTCAAAACCGCATTCAGCGGTCAATTTGGGCGGCATGGAATAGGTCAGTTCCGGATCGACGACGGCGACTTCCGGGCGCAGGCTGTCGTGCGCCATGGATTGCTTGCGCTCCCCCACATAGAAGACGGCGAAACGGGTGGCTTCGGCGCCGCTGCCGGCCGTTGTCGCGACAGCGACGAGCGGCGGGCCCTCTCCGGCCGGGACGATCTTCTCCGGCGACTCCGGGTCGTATGGCGGGACGGTATACGCCATGACCCTGATCATCTTGGCGACATCGATCGGGCTGCCGCCGCCGATCGCCATAATCAGGTCTGGCTTGAATGCGTTAAAGCGCTCCATCCCGGCGAGGATTTCCCGGAAATCCGGATTGGGCGAAAACCGGCCGAACACTTCCACGGTGCGGTCATGAAAAAAAGGCCACTCCCCTTTTCCTGTGAAACGTCCCCAAGCGCCGGGACTTGCGACGACAAAAATACGCTTGTAGCCATCCGACGCCAACGCTTCGAGCGCCTCGGAGAGCGCGCCAAATCCGACAAAATCTTTGATCACGGCAATTCCTTATATGACAATATGATAGAAAACAATCAACAAGTATCGAAATATGCTTTGCCAAATATAATGTATTTATGTATACTTCGAAAATCACGGCAAGGATTTCCCGCGAAATCAGCCATATACTATGGTAGTGGTCTTGATTGGTTTCGCAAGCGGCAAGCCGAAAAGGGAACGAAAAAAGGGAAAAGCGCGGGCGAAGCGGTACGCCGTTCTTTTTTTTTCGGTTGTGGTTGCGGCGGTTTTGACGATAATGGGCATGAACAACCGGACGCGGTTCTCGGCATGCCGACCTGAAACGGCCGGCACTTTTTATTGTCGTTTTTCGCGGTCTTCGTACCTATGCGCCAACGCAGCCGCCCTGGCAATGATATGGCGCCGGAATCCTTCGATCCAAAAGAGGGCCGGAACCATAGGGCGGCTGATCATCGACCCGTTTTGCGTGGACACCGCAAGAACTCGGCGGGGCGCGTGGCGCGTCCGGCCCGAACCACAGGAAAGAGCATCGACAATGGCAGAAACGACCATCGCCCCCGTGCCCGACGGAGCGGGCGGGGAATACAACGGCAGTTCCATCAAGGTTCTCGAAGGCCTGGAGGCGGTCCGCAAGCGCCCCGCCATGTACATCGGCGGCACCAACTCGGAAGGGTTGCATCACCTCGTCTGGGAGGTGGTGGACAACTCGATCGACGAGGCCATGGGCGGCCACGCCGACAAGATATTCATCACAATCAACGCAGACGGTTCGATGACCGTCATCGACAACGGCCGCGGCATCCCCGTGGACTGGCACGGGGAACAGCAGATGTCGGCGCTGACCGTGGTCATGACCGTCCTCCACGCGGGCGGCAAGTTCGACCACGACAGCTACAAGGTCTCCGCCGGCTTGCACGGCGTCGGCGTAAGCTGCGTAAACGCGTTGTCGTCCTGGACCGAAGTCGAGGTGTTCAGGAACGGCAAGGTGTACTTCCAGCGCTACGAGCGCGGCGTCCCGGTCACCGAGGTCGAGGAGCGCGGCAAAACCAAGCAGCGCGGCACCAAGACCACCTTTATGCCGGACGACGAGATTTTCACCGAGACGATCGAATTCCGCTACGAGGTGATCGCGACGCGTCTGCGCGAGCTCGCCTTCCTCAACAAGGGTCTTTCCATCGAGTTCGCCGACCTGCGCGAGGGAAGCGACCACGAGGCGTTTTTCTACCGTTCCGGCATCAAGGGCTATGTCGAGAGCCTGAACGAAAACAAGAACGTCATCAATCCGGAAGTCATCTATTTCGAGCACCGCGACGACGAGCGCCACATGGAGCTCGAGGTCGCCATGCAATATAACGACGGCTATTCGGAGAACATCTTCTCCTTCGTCAACAACATCAACACCATTCACGGCGGCACGCACCTGTCCGGCTTTCGCTCCGCCGTCACCCGCACCCTGAACGCCTGGGCCAAGCAGAACAACCAGCTCAAGGGCGACGACGAGCCGATTCAGGGCGAGGACACGCGCGAAGGCCTTTCGGCCGTCGTGTCGCTGCGCATCGCCGATCCGCAGTTCGAAGGCCAGACCAAGGGCAAGCTCGGCAACTCCGAGGCCGAAGGCATGGTGGCGCAGGTCGTCAACCAGTACCTCGGCACCTATCTGGAGGAAAAGCCCGGCATCGCCAAGCGGATCGTCCAACGCGCCATCGACGCCGCCGCCGCGCGCAAGGCGGCGCGCAAGGCGCGCGATCTCGCGAGACGGAAAAACGCCCTCGCCGGCGGCGGCCTTCCGGGGAAGCTCGCGGACTGCATCTCGCGCGACCGGGAAAACACCGAAATCTACCTTGTGGAGGGCGACTCCGCGGGCGGCTCGGCGAAGATGGGCCGCGATTCGCGCACCCAGGCGATCCTGCCGCTCCGCGGCAAGATCCTCAACGTCGAACGCCACCGCATCGACAAGATCCTTTCGTCGCAGGAGGTGTCGAACATCATCACCGCGCTCGGCACCGGCATCGGCGCCAACGATTTCAACATCGAGAAGCTCCGCTACGGCAAGATCATCATCATGTCCGACGCGGACGTCGACGGCAGCCATATCAGGACGCTGATCCTCACCTTCTTCTTCCGCCACATGCCGGAACTGATCGAGCACGGCAAGCTGTACATCGCCTGTCCGCCCCTCTACCGGGTGCAGAAGGGAAAATCGGTGCAGTACGTCCTTTCCGAGGAAGACATGCAAAGCGCGCTCCTGCGCCTGGGCATGGAGGGGACCAAATTCGAGGTCCGCGACAATGGCCACAGCCGCGATCTTCAAGGAGACGACTTCAAGCGACTGTTGAAGCTGATCGTTCGCATCGGCAGGCTGTCGCGCGCGCTCCATTACAAGGGGATCACGCTGCGCGAGTTCCTGGACCTGCGCAGGGAACACGGGTCGTTCCCCAAGTACCGGGCGCTTCTCGGCGGCGAGACGCGGTATTTCGGCTCCGAGGAGACGTACACCCAGATCATCAAGGATCGTGAGGAGAGCGGCAACCCGGTCGAGGTCATCGAGGAAGACATCTCCCTCGCGTCCGCCGACATTCCGGAAAACGGCATGGTCGTGTCCGAGTTCCTTTTCGCCGGGGAGCTCGAAAAGGCGGCGCAGGACCTGAAGGACCTCGGCTTTCGCACGGAGGACATGATCTACATGGCGGAGCCCGGCATCACGCCCCGCTTCTGGCTGGTGACGGACAGGGAGCGGCTTCCCTGCGACAGCCTTTCGGACATTCTCGAGAACACCCGCGAACTCGGCAAGCGCGGCATGGAGGTGTCCCGCTACAAGGGTCTTGGCGAAATGACGGCGGAGCAGCTCTGGTCGACCACGATGGATCCCGAGAAGCGGACCCTGTTCAAGGTCACGGTCGAAGACGCGATGAAGGCGGACCAACTGTTCAATCTGCTCATGGGCGAGGTGGTCGAACCGCGCCGCAGGTTCATCGAGAAATACGCGCTCGATGCGCAGTTGGACGTGTAGCGTTTTTGCCCCTGCAATTGTTCGTGATCTGCGTTGGGTATGGCGGCCCGAAGGATTGGCAATGAAGATTTTTCATGGACTTAAAAAGCGCTTTTCCGGGCAGTACCGAATCCGGGAGCGGGTGCTGGCGCCCAAGGCGGCGGCTTGCGTGCGGGAAAAACTCCCGGATCTGCGCCAGTCACATCCGCGCGAGGCGAGATATCTCGAGCAATGGCTCCCGTATCTGGACAAAATCGGCAAGTATGCCGGATTATCGATGTTCACCGGCAAGAAAACCGCCCTGCGCCTCGCGGGATTGAAAAAGAGCGACTTGAGCCCTACAGCCGAAGCGCTCTACGGTTGGCTGAAAGACCTTTACGCAAACAACGGTCATTTTGAGTTCAACAACATAAAAATACCGTTCGCCCACAATCCGAACGATTACGGTCTTTTCTTCTACTTGTTCAACGAACTGATTCTGGAACAACTGCTTCCCGGACATCCGGACATCACGAATTTCTTTTCGCGCGAAGGATCGTACGAGAATCCACCGCATGTGGCGTTCTCTGCCGGCGACACGGTTCTTGATTGCGGCGCCAACATCGGATGCTTTTCGGCATTGGCCGCGAGCAAGGGATGCAAGGTCTATGCATTCGAGCCTGTGAAACATATCAGGGAAAACTATTTACAGCAAACCGCGGATCTGAACGGCAATATCGCTCTTTGCCCCTACGCGTTGTCAGATGCGGCCGGATCCATGGAATTCATGATTGTGCCCAACAACCTGGGGGGAAGCCGGGAGGCTACTTCGGACGCGCGAGCGAACTATGGCAGAGAGACTGTGCAGGCAATCCCGCTGGATGACTATCTCGCTGAAAACAATATAGGCGACGTCCATGCCATCAAGGCCGACATCGAGGGCGCTGAACGTAAAATGCTCCGTGGAGCGGCGAAGACGCTGGCCAAATATGCGCC